>JBFHVL010000063.1:0-16325 GCA_041589565.1 Kangiellaceae bacterium
AAAAACTAATCGACCTAAGTTACTTGGAAGCCGTGGTTCAATTATTTAAAGCACTCCAGCTGCCGACCGTATTGAACGAGAAATATCCAGTTGAACAATTGCTATCCACCATGCGGCATGATAAAAAGAATCAAAGCGCAAGGATTCGTCTGGTTATTCCGGTGGGATTAGGAAAAGTGGAAATGAGCGATCACTTCAATGATAACGATATACTAAGTGCGATCGCAAAAAGAATATTATAAGTAAAATGGATAACTCCAACTCAGACACTCAAGAAACAGGCGTCGATTGTCCTTCACTTGAACTTCCGTCCCAGCAACAGTTGCTACAGCGACTTGAGCACTTTTCAATTTATTCCGATAAACTCATTGCACTGGCAGGTCAAGCTGGAAGCGGCAAATCTTCTCTCCTGTCATTACTTGCTCAAAGCACGCCTGCACCCATTCAGGTGATAAAAACTAACTGTCGCAATTCAGACTGGTTTTCATCGGTTTTATCGCAGTATGGACTGCATAGCGCTGCTGGAGAAAAAAGTTTTCATTTTGGTTTAGGGCAAATCGAACCGGCTCAAGATCTACTGTTGATACTGGATGAAGCAGAACATTTGACTCTCGACCAAATCGAGCGACTGGCCGATAAAGTAAAAACGGATAACTTTCACTGTATTCTTGCGCTGGATGAATCCAGTAATAATTTGATTTGGTTAAAAGAATCTTCAGAACAGGTGTTGCTTTTACAAGTGGAGCCATTAAGTGAAGAAGAGTCATTGCAACTGCTTGCTCATGAGCTGGGTGTGGAAGATCATCAATTATCCGTAATTGTTGGAGAGTCTAAACTCGAATCTTTCTTGGGTGAGTGCGATGGCACTGCGGGGCACATTATCTCTTTTGCTCGCAACCTACTCCATGTTCAAGCTCAGTCAAACTTCGTAAAGCCGGTGTCGACAAAGAGCATTTTTTTGTCACTGTCTTATCTAAGTATTGCGGTACTTTTGATTTTCGCACTTATTTATCAGGACTCGATTAATCAGTTTTTTGAGCCTGCAGCACAACCGCCATTAGCCGGTCCGGTCAATACAAAAAATACTCCTTCTGAGTTAAGCGAAACTAACAACTCTCCTTTTATTGAGCCAGAGGTTGTGCATGAAAAAGCTCCAAAAGATCTGGTAGTAGAAACTCACAGTGATAATGTCACGGACAAGGAAAAAGCTTTGACTGAAAACACGCTTGTCCAGACGAGCTCGGACTCGCAACAAGCGCAGCTAGGCAATGTTACACCTGCAGAAAATGAGAGTAATCAAGATAACAATATTAGTGAACTTAAAAACTCAGTAGAAATTAAAAACGGAGCTAATTTAGATGTGGAATCCTTGCCGGTAGTCAATACCGAAGCTTCGGAGAGTGTCGATCAAAATCAAGCCGTTATCCCTGATAATTCGCCAGTAGTCTCGCAACCTGTTGTGTCAGAAAAAATTTCGTCAACTAACAATTGGAACGATACCAACATCCAAAACAATCCAGCAGAAAAGGTCGACATGCCGTATACAGCCGAAGAAATCCAGTTGCTACAGATGGATGGTCGGCAGTGGATGATTCAGCTCGCTGGATTTTCTGTTTTAGCTAATGCGGCTTCTTTTATGCAACAACATCTGAATGATGGCGAGCTACACTTTTACCGTACCGATCGAGAGGGTACGGACTGGTATGTGGTGATTATGGGGCCATATCCTAATAAGGCGGCGGCACAGTTTAAACGGCAGTCGTTGCCCGAGGCGCTGCAGTCGCGACGACCCTGGCTTAAACCGGTCAGTAGTGTGCAAGAAGAAATTCAAAAGCCGGCTCGACGGTGATTTCAAGCTCGACGAATGTTGAGCACGCACAAGTTTTACTGCGGATTTCTCACAAATTCTTATTAGCTTTAGTGTAAAATGGCAGCCCTGCCAGATGTAGGAGTCTGAACATTTTGAACACGCTAAAAAATGACCGTTACATTCGTGCCGCTCTGCGCCAACCTGTAGATTATACCCCTGTGTGGATGATGCGTCAGGCTGGACGCTATTTGCCGGAGTATCGAGCTCTTCGAGCCGAGGCAGGCTCTTTCATGGCGCTTGCCACCAATCCTGAATTGGCCTGTGAAGTTACCCTGCAACCTCTAAGACGTTTTGATCTGGACGCGGCAATACTCTTTTCCGATATTTTAACCATTCCGGATGCCATGGGGTTGGGTCTGCACTTTATTCATGGAGAAGGGCCTGCATTTGAAAAACCGGTGCGTACCGAAGCCGATGTAAATGCTTTATTTGTGCCCGATCCGTCAGATAAGCTGAAGTATGTCACAGATGCCGTCTCAACCATTCGTAAGGCGCTCGACGGCTCTGTGCCTCTTATTGGCTTTTCCGGCAGTCCCTGGACTTTGGCCACTTACATGATTGAAGGTGGTGCCACTAAAAACTTTTCCATCATCAAGGCGATGATGTATCGCGAGCCTCATTTATTGCACAAGGTGCTCGATGTGTTGGCCGAGTCGGTGATTGTTTATCTTAACGCTCAGATTGAAGCCGGTGCTCAGGCCGTAATGGTCTTTGATACCTGGGGTGGAGTGTTAACGCCAAGAGACTATCGAGAATTTTCATTGCGATATATGGAAAAAATAGTTGCTGGACTTAACCGGGAGCATGAGGGCGCGCGTATTCCGGTCACTTTATTTACCAAGAATGGCGGCGATTGGCTGGATATAATGGCCGATACGGGTTGTGATGCGCTGGGCGTGGACTGGACTACCAATTTGGCTGATGCGAAAGCTAAAACCGGTGGGCGAGTTGCCTTACAGGGTAATATGGATCCTTCAGTACTGTATGCAACGCCTGAGCGAATTAGAGAAGAAGTGGCGACTATATTGAAAAGCTATGGATCAGGTAGTGGCCATATTTTTAATTTGGGTCATGGCATTCACCAAACCGTAGAACCCGAAAACGCCAGGGCGTTTGTTGATGCGATTCATGAATTAAGTCAGCCCTACCATTCTGATTGTTAAATTAAAGTTTCGATCCTACTTCAATGATCATTGAATCAGAGTTTAAGCCCCGAGGGTTATTGGCCAATCGTCATTTACAAACCCTGCTGGGGCCGCTGACCATGCCAGTAAAGCATCAACCCGCAAGATGGCAAACAATTCAGCTCTCAAATGATGACTTTATGGAGGTAGCCTGGTTCGGTCACGACAATAAGCCATTATTGTTAATGCTTCACGGACTTGAAGGCAGTTATAAATCTCATTACATTCAACGTGTTTTAAATGTTGCTTTATTAAGACATTGGCAAGTTGCGGTGCTTCACTTTCGCAGCTGTGGACAGCGTATTAACGCGCGAATGGAAAGTTATCATTCAGGAGTCAGCCATGACTTGCACGAAGCTCTTCCTCAAATAATTAGCTCGAAAACTACAGCGGTGGGCGCATTAGGATTCTCGCTTGGTGGGAATGTTTTATTGAAGTGGTTGGGTGAAAATCCTGAGCAGCAGATCATTCATCAAGCCATGGCCGTTTCGGTTCCCTTAAAGTTAGATATTTGCGCTACTTCTATTGATCGAGGATTCAGCAAGTTATATCAAAAGCATTTGGTCGATCAATTAAAACGTAAAACCCATTATAAAATGTCTCAGCAATTGCCGGGTCTAGGATTGAGCATAAAGCAGCCCTTGAAAAGCATTAGGAATTTCTGGCAGTTTGATGATGCGGTCACAGCACCGCTGCATGGATTTGAAAGTGCAACCGACTACTATAACAAAGCATCGAGCTTTTATTTTTTACCTAAGATTAAAACTCCGACATTGGTACTGCAGTCGCTGGATGATCCCTTTATGAGCCCAGAAGTTATTCCGGGTAAAGAGCAGTTAGGTTCTGGAGTTACAATCGAAGTGAGTCGCACGGGAGGTCACGTGGGATTTATCGATCATTGGCAATTTCGTCATCGCAGTTGCTTTTTAGCTGAAAAAGTTGTTCGATACTTTTCTTCTAAACTAGGGTAATTTGCCTGTCTGGCAATTTATCAGTAAAGTGCATTAAATCTTCTCATTTAGAGCTTTACGACTCAATGCCAACGCGCCGACAGTTTTTTCGCTGGAGTCTCACTTCTGCTGCTGCACTTACAGCAGGTACGCTCTCGTTACAATGGCTGCAAGAAGAAGATTGGCAACGTCTCGAGCAGGCCAATCTCGAGTTTTCTTTTTTAACCGAAAACGACCAGTTGTTGCTTGTCATTATTACTCCAGCGATTCTGGGCTCGACCTATCTTGAGCAGTGGCAGAAAAATAAAAATATTACTGACTTACTTAAAGCCATTGATAAAGCGATTGGTTTTTTATCAATATCAACTCAAAAAGAATTGCGTCAGTTATTTGATTTGCTTTGGAGTCGTTTGGGAAAACTTTTGTTGGCAGGCTTATGGACCAGCTGGAGTCAGGCATCAACTGAAGCGCTGAATAGCTTTTTGGATCATTGGCGTAATAGTTGGTTAACACCGTTAAATCAGGGGTATTTGGGACTACAACAACTCTTTATGGCCGCCTTTTTTGCTCAAGAAGAGGCATGGCCCTTGTGTCGCTATTCGGGACCGCCCTTCTAATGTCTTTATTAAGTTCACATCCTAACCATATTGATCTGAGTCGTCAGCAAGCACCGGAAGTAGTCGAGTACGATATTATTATTATCGGCTCAGGCGCAGGTGGAGGAATTGCGGCAGAAATTTTTAGTAACGCTGGCTTATCGGTGTGCTTGATTGAAGAAGGGCCGCTGAAAACACGTGCCGACTTTACTATGCGCGAAGCAACGGCCTATCCTGATCTTTATCAGGAGGCGGCAGGACGAAAAACCAAAGATAAAGGGATCAGCATTTTGCAGGGGCGCAGTGTGGGTGGCTCGACAACGGTCAACTGGACCAGCAGCTTTCGCACACCTGATAAGACTTTACAGTATTGGCGGCACGAGTATGCTATCGATGGATTGAGTCCCAAAAAGCTGCTTCCCTGGTTTCAACGAATTGAACAGCAACTCAATATGCAACCTTGGGGGATGAGCCCAAATGCCAACAATCAGGTGCTGCTCGAGGGTGCACAAAGATTAGGGTGGCCAACCAAAGTTATTTCTCGCAATGTGAAAGGTTGTGCCAACCTGGGCTACTGTGGAATGGGATGTCCACTCGATGCCAAGCAGTCAATGTTGGTGACCAGTATTCCGCAGGCAATGAATAAAGGCGCAGTACTCTATTCGCGTGCTCGATGCGAGCGGGTGATTGGCGACTCCCACAAGGTAAGCGGAGTCTTGCTACGAGCGATGAACGAGCAGGGCCAGGCGATCGATAAAGTGATCCAGCTGAATGGTCGTCATGTGATTCTATCTGCCGGAGCAATAGGTACCCCCGCTATCATGTTGCGTAGCCAACTCGATGACCCACATGAACTTATTGGTAAGCGAACCTTTTTACATCCAGTGGCGGCAGTAGCTGCGCAAATGAATGAATTGATTGAGCCTTTTCGTGGCGCACCGCAAAGTATTTACAGTGATCATTTTCTATGGCGCGACGGAGTGAATGGCAAATTAGGCTATAAGCTTGAAGTGCCGCCAATTCATCCGGTACTGGGTAGCAGTTTGATTCCATTGCATGGAAACGCTCATCACGAAGTTTTTTCGCAATTGCCGTATATGCATGCCTCTTTGGCTTTGCTACGTGATGGCTTTCATCCTCAAAGCAAAGGCGGCGCAGTCGAACTGGATGAATTTGATTATCCGCGGCTGGATTATCCGTTGAACGAGTATATATGGGAGGGTGTACGTCATGCTCTGTTGTCCATGGTTGAATTGCAGTTTGCCGCTGGTGCCACTCGGGTACGACCATTACATATGGATGCGCACTGGTATTCGAGCTGGTCGAAAGCAAAGAGTGCTATACAGAAGCTTCCTTTACAGCCCATTCGTAGTTTGTTGTTCTCGGCTCATGTGATGGGAGGTGCTGTCATGGGCTCTGATCCGGCGCGGAGTGTGGTTAACAGTGAAGGACGGTTTCATTATCGAGACAATTTATGGGTAATGGATGGTTCGCTGTTTCCCACCAGCCTTGGCGTTAATCCGCAGCTTACGATTTATGCAATATGTGCAAAACTGGCTTCTTCCCTGACAAAACAGCTACAATCTTGATTAACGGCATCGGCAATTGCTGTGGTGCAATTGCGAGCTAAATTAAGCCTTCGTAGATAAAGAACACTTATATTTATGACTAAAACCATTTTATATCCTGGAACCTTTGATCCCATAACCAATGGCCATACTGACCTGGTAGAGCGAGCGGCGCGATTGTTTGATCACATCATCGTGGCCATCGCTGAAAATGAGGGCAAAGGGCCTCTGTTTACTACCGAAGAGCGGGTTGCCATGGCAAAAAAGGCGACTGCACATTTGCAACAGGTCGAGGTTGTCGGTTTTTCCGGACTACTGGTGGATTTTGCCAAACAATGCAAAGTTAATGCATTGCTGCGAGGCATTCGCGCGGTATCTGATTTTGAATACGAATTTCAGCTCGCTAATATGAATCGCCGCCTCGCGCCTGAGCTCGAAAGTGTATTTTTAACTCCGGATGAGACTCACACCTTTATTTCGTCTACCCTAGTGCGTGAAGTTGCTCGCTATGGTGGAGATATTACTGAGTTTGTTCATCCCTATGTGGCCGAACAGCTGCAGGCTAAATTTGCAAAGAGCTGAACACTGGTGAAAAATTAGTCAAGTACTTGCAATCGCTTTGTATCAAAGTACAATACGCGACCTGTTGAACATAAGCCGATAAGGTTTGGAAGTAGTCCATGTCTCTATATATTACTGATGAATGCATCAACTGTGATGTTTGTGAGCCAGAGTGTCCAAACGAGGCCATTTATCAGGGCGAAGAGATTTATGAAATCGATCCTGACAAATGTACCGAGTGCGTGGGACATTATGATGAGCCACAATGTCAGCAGGTGTGTCCGGTAGACTGCATTCCGCTTGATCCGAATAATCAGGAATCTCGCGAAGAGTTGATCGCTAAATACGAAAAACTAACCGGCAGCGCTTTTGAAGGTTAAACTTCTTAAAAAATAAAAAAGGCGGTGAGTTCTCACCACCTTTTTTATTTTATGCTTAAGGCCTTCGCTTAATTAATATGAAAGGGCTCAAGCTCTATATCCACGACGTGAAACCCCGCCATGGTGACCATTCCGCGATAGCGATGCTCTCGGGTCGAAGTAAACTCAAACTGATAGTGCCGCAACCAGTGCCAACGTCCGTTTTTGTCTTTGGTTAGCTTTTGTTTGGTCAGCGCAATAGTGCCATCTAACAACTCGACATCGAGCTTATAACAGCGAGTTAGCACAGCCTGATAGGCTTTGTCTTTAATCTGCTGACTACGCCACCAGTAATAAATCAACAGGCCAGCGAGTAGCAACCAGAGTATTCGAGACATGGGTATTTAGGATGAGTCTAAGGAAGGCAAAAACGCCAGCAGATGCCGGCGTTTTCAAGCTTACTGTTCGTCTACGCCTGGCAGACGTGCCAGTACCGGAGTTTTAAATCCTCCGTCACGAACACCATCAATCACGGCCATGACCACTTCGGTATTAGCCTGAGGGTGTGCTTGAACAATTACTATAGTTTTTGGATTCTCTGCCATTTTAGTCTCGATATTGGCGCTGACCTGGGTGGCATCAATAATACGACCATCAAATCGAATTTCACCAATGTCGGTGACTTCTATTGCAATAGGTGCATTCTTAGACTCAGTGTTCTGGGTATTATTATTAGAGGGACGAGTCATATCCAAAGCGTCTTCTTTAGTAAACGAAGTAGTTACGATAAAGAAGATCAACATGATAAATACGATGTCGAGCATGGGGGTCATGTCAACATTTGCTTCATCATCATCGTGGCGATGTCTACGCATTGAATTACCTTTTTATGTTTAAAATCTACTCAAACGAGGCTATCTGTCTTCAAACCACGCAATATAGCGGTTCCGGGGCGGCAAGTCCAGATCATTCCCGTGCCGAGTCACCTTGAATCTTGTGGTCGGTGGTGCCGTAGCTAATGGTCTGACCAACTACTAACGATCAGCTTTGGCAACTGGGGCAATAGACGGTGGCTCGCTGGCCTTGTCGCAGTCCTTTTAATGGAGTTTGGCAGACGATACAAGGCTCGCCTTCACGGCCATAAACCATCAATTGTTGTTTAAAATAGCCGGGTTTGCCGTCACTTTGGGTAAAATCTTTAAGGGTTGTTCCGCCCTGTTCGATGGCTTTAGCTAAGATGAGCTTAACGGCTTCTACCAAGGTGTTGATGCGAGCGCGACTGATTCTGTTTGCTGCAATTGCAGGCCGAATACCAGCACGAAATAGCGATTCAGCGGCGTAGATATTACCAACGCCAACAACGACTTTATTATCCATGATCACCTGTTTAATGGCTGCTTTACGTTTACGGCACTGTTGCCACAGGTAATCGGCATTGAAATCTTGCGACAAGGGCTCCGGCCCTAAGTTCTGTAACAGTTGCTGGGCGGTTGATTCTTGTGACCACAACCAGCAGCCAAAGCGTCGAGGATCAGTAAAACGCAGTGCCTTACCATTACTGAGGCAAAGATCGATATGGTCGTGCTTACCGGCAGGGCTGTTAGCTCCAACGATCCTCAGGCTGCCCGACATTCCCAGATGTATCACCAGCTCACCATGATTGACGGTCAACAACAGATACTTGGCTCGGCGGCGAATGTCAGTAATCGCATGGCCAACAATTTTTTTGTCTAAAGTCTTAAGCACTGGCCAACGCAGTCGACTGTTTCTAACGGTCAGTTGAGTAATGGTTTGATTAATCAGGTATGGCTTAATGCCACGGCGTGAGGTTTCGACTTCCGGTAATTCAGGCATCAGTTTCTCTGGGTATTTTTCCAATGGTGCAATAAGGCTGGGGGAAACAGTCGATTAAATTCGCTGTTACTTAGCACAATGGCATTGTCTTGAAGTTCTGACTTTAACAAGGGCATATCGCCGAGCAGTAGTCGCCAGCGTTCCGTTTTGTTGCTGTTGATGAGAGTCATGGTCAAAACTTCCGGGAAGTCCGACTGATTACTCCATGCCGTTGGCTGAAAGTTTTGCCAGCGATGCATCATAGTGGTTAACTCGGATTCGGTTAACCATTCTGGCAGTTGTTGCCAGCCATCATCTGACAGTGACACTTGCCAGTCTGCAATAGTGAGGGATTGAATGTTTTTAAATGGACGGTCAAGCGGCTCTGCCGGAGCGAGCTTTTGCTCCATAATACGACCAACGATCACAAACAGCAAAATCATAAAGGCCGTAGTGACGGTCATTATGTTTAACCATTGACGCTGGGTCATCGGTTTTTTTGACGATGCCATAGCCAGACTCCTGTCGCTATTAGTAATACCGGAAGGACAAATGGGTTAAACCAGTTCAGCAGGTGTTGCACTGCCGGTGACAGTTGCAAATGTCGGTCAATAGCCTGGGTTAATTTTGGCATTTTGCCCACATCGGTCTGAGTCAGCCAGTAAAAAAGATTCAGCGCTAGCTGGCGATTGTCGTAATTATTGATGGCCTGATCGGATAGGAAATGACTATCCCCAGAGATCACTACCGATTGAGTTTTACGGCCTTGCTGGCGTTGTAATACCATCAGGGTTGGAAAACGCCCTTTCAATTCGCCTACGTTTTCATCATAAGATAAATTGTCCTGCTCTGGTTGCAGCTCGGTCCAGACTCGGTCGTGGGTATGCAACAGTGGAGTGACTTGCCAGTGGTTACCGGTTTTCGACAGGCCGCTAGCCCATGGGAGAGCAGTAATCGAGCTTAGTGATTGTAACAAAGGATGTGCTTCGTATTGATCAATCAGTATTACTGCCGGATGTGGCGTTCCTTGATCGTAGCCAACCGGATCAATCAACGTGCCCGGGATTTTAACTACACCAAGATAATCTTCCAGCCAACCAAGAGCGTGATCTTCTGGATCTCGCAGCCAGAACAAATTACCGCCAGCTTGCAGATAATGCATCAGGGCCTGTTGTTCGGTCACTAACCAGTCCTGACGAGCCGAAGCGATTATTACCAGTTGGGTATTTTCGGGAATCGCATTGAGTTCTCGCAGCGAAGCCTGACTCAATTTAAATCCACGGTCTTGCAGAGCTTTCGATAACAGTGACAAACTGCGTGCGTTGTTTTTCGAAATTTTCGATTCCTGATGACCGTCAGTGAAAAGCAGCCATTGCCGTTGTCGTTGGTTTAAGGTTGTCAGCGATTTTAGTAATAGTTGTTGTGGATGCGCTGCAAAGGGGTATCCGATCCAGATTTGTTGCTCTTGCCACTCGAACATTAATCCTTGTTGCCCACGATCTTCCCATTGTGCCGGTGCTTCCACTTTTTGATATTGCAATTGTGGGAAATGTTGCCGCAGCGAATTCAGCAATCGCAGCTCGACTTCATCCAATGCGGCTTCGTCCAGACCGTAACTGATTACCGAAATGCGATCAGCATATTGTTGCAGCTGTTCGATCAATACGGGGTGTAAGCTGTAGCGCTGATTGCTGGTGACATCCCAATATTTTGTCAGTTGTGAACAGGCAAGCCATAAAATAAGTGCACCTGTTAGCCCAACTGACCGCATAAAACGAGAGAACTGACTCCAATCAATGCTATGAATTAGCACCAATATCATGATGCCAAGCGAAAGTAACCCAAGCGGAGCCAATGCTACCAGTCCGAGAGATAATGGCCGATAATGATCGAATAAGTTAAAAGGTTGTAGCCAGAAAAAGTAATCTGGCCACTGACTTAAAATGGGAATGATCCAAAATACAAAAAGTAGCCCATAACTGCTGACTATTGCTGCAAGTGGATTGGACACTTTGTTGAACAAAGCAGTAATGATGGAAGCAAAAAATAAAGTAGTGAGCAGATGAGCGAGCAACTGCATCAAATAGACCGGCCAGTCGATGGAACTACCCATAATTAGTGGTAAATGGATGATTAGCAACACCAGATGGCAACTCAAAACAAAGCCAAACAGACAAACCCAGTCACTTCGCCAAAGTTGACTTATTGCTATAGGGTAACTGTTTACTAATCGTTGAATTCCATGTGCTACTCGGCGCGGATGCAGTTGCGCGGCTATTAATGGCGACAAAAGCAGGCACAGCAACATCGACAGACTGTTTAATGGTGCTAATACATCACTGCTTAGGTTGATGCCTTCGGTATTTCCTGCCTGCAATTGAACAAACTGGTAACTAAACTGGTTGGCGTACACTGCGATGATAAATGCGAACAAGCCAAGTAATCCAAAAAGTATTGGGCGGGTAAAGTGTTGTTTCAGTTGAAACCGAACCAGTGGGCTTACCATTGCCATTCTCCCGTAGCTAGATAGCGGAACAGTTGCGGTAATGTTTGCGCCAATTTCCCGGATAATAAAACTTCTGAAGAATGTTTCTGATTGAACGCTTGAGTTTGTTCAGTGCTACTGAACGCGAACACTTTTGGATGTAGTCGGTGAACTGTCGAGCTGGGTTCTGTCAATTCGACGGGTGAATTTAGAATGGATAAAAACAGATGTTGTTGAAAATCGATATCGGCAACCAATTGCTGTTGATCGAGTATCAGTAATCGATGACAGTGATTGAACAGATCAGCCAGGTGGTGGCTGGCAATTAATACACAGGCTTCGCCATGATGCTGTTTTAATAGCTGCCAAAAGTGTTCCTGCTGAGAAGGATCCAGCCCATTAAGCGGCTCATCCAGTAACAGTAATTTAGGCTGGTTGATTAACGCTTGCGCCAACGAAACACGTTGCTTTTGTCCCAGAGATAGCTGAGTTAATCGGCGATTGCTGAGTTCGTTAAGTTGTAACTGTTCAATAATTTCATCAATTACCTTGGAAAGGTTATTCGTCGCAACTTGTTGGCACAGTGCGCAAAATGTGAGAAATGTTCGAACGGTGTAGTGAGGATCGGCGGGAAAAATATCTGGCATATAACCTAATTGTGATTTATAGCGAGCGGGTTGTCTGAATAATGAACATTGATTCAATTCTATGACATCGTCTTTTACCGGAATTTCACCGCTTATCAGTTTCAATAATGATGACTTGCCCGCACCATTGGCACCGATCAGGCCGCAGATCTGATGACTATTTAAAGAAAAGCTTAACCTGGTTTGATGGCTGGAAAAAGGTAGCCTTAGTTCACTTACATTTAATGGCACTAGATGCGCTCTTATGAGTGGTTTGCCTTGGATTGTGCGAAACTCATTGCTAAAAATCAACTGCAGTGAGCGAATTGCCACCCGAGCAGAAGTATAACAATAGTGTGGACAAGTTAACTTAATAATGATGCAGTAATCTCATCGCACCATTTAATCGCGTCAAGGTATGATTGGTTTATAACCTGATGGTCGACCCCTGTAGGCAATTGATCCCATTGCGCCTGCTCAAAAGCGATAGTTGACTTTAATACTTCGCCCAACCCACCTTGATATTGCAATATTGCCTGTTTTATTTCATTGGCGAGTGGTAATTCTTCAATTAGATAATTTAAATCGGCACCCAATAACGAATCGATTCCGGAAAACAGGCCGGTCGTAAAGTAATGGTCCGCGGGTTGTTGATTCATTTGTTTGGCAATTAATTCGGCGCAACGACCGCGAATAAGTAGTGTCCGCAAAAGCTCGGGAGGCGTATCGTCGGATGAAGAAACGGCAAGCAATGAGATCCAGCGCTTTAATGAATCTAAGCCTAAATACACTACAGCTTCGCGCATCGAGTGAATTTTACGCGGCAGGCTGTATGCGGCTGAATTGATTATGCGAAGCAGTCGATAACTCAATTGCGGATCTTGCGAGACCAGCTCAGCAATCTGATCCGGATTTACATTGGGATCATACAGACAACTGAGCAATCGCATGACGAGCTGTTTGCTGGATGGGAGTTGTTTTCCACGAACAATTTGCGGTCGTTGAAAAAAATACCCTTGAAACAAATGAAAGCCCATTTTTAAACACTGCACATAGGTGGCTTGATCTTCGACTTTTTCGGCTAGTAACTGCGCATCAAAATTTTTCAGGTGTTCTAGTTTTTCAGCCAGTTGGTCCAGTTCAAATGCAAGTACATCTACTTTTATAAAGTCAGCATGTTGTAACAGGCGTTCAAACTCAGGCGTGAAGGGATAGTCATCGAGCGCTATTTTAAACCCTTGTTTCTTGTAGCGCTGAATAGCATTGATCAGTGTGTCATCGGGGATCACATCTTCTAGAATTTCCAGTACCACCTGATCCGGATGCATAGGTAACAGCTCAGTGCCTTTTATCAGGTTTTCGGTAATATTGATAAAAGCTGGTACTCGATGATGTTCGGTTGCTTGTGAAAGGCTGGCGTAGTTGTTTAATAAAAGTAACGATGTTGCCGTATCGCCGCATAAAAAATCGGCCTTATTATCACTGCTGCGTTGACGATAAAGCAATTCATAGCCGTAAAGCTTCATATTACGATCAAAAATCGGCTGTCGGGCAAGTAGAATGTCGGGGGCGGACACAGATGAATCGGTCATAGTGACAACTAGTTACTTAATATGCTTGTTAAACTGTAGCACATGGAAGTAATAAGTTGAGATATTGTTGGTATTCAACTAATGAGCTGAACTGGTAATAAAAAACCCGGCTACAGCCGGGTTTTTACGATTTGTTTGGAGGCAAAACAAATTATTTAATTTTCGCTTCCTTGTACATCACATGCTGACGAACAACAGGATCGTATTTTTTGAACTCCAGTTTATGCGGAGTGTTACGTTTGTTTTTGTCAGTAGTATAGTAGTGACCTGTTCCAGCACTGGATACTAATTTAATTTTTTCACGTGCGCCATTTTTAGCCATGATTTAGCTCCTTACACCTTTTCGCCACGAGCGCGAATTTGACCTAGTACAGTTTCGATGCCCATCTTGTCGATGATACGCATACCTTTTGCAGAAACGCGCAGTTTAACGAAACGTTTTTCGCTCTCTACCCAAAAACGATGCGAGTGCAGGTTTGGTAAAAAACGACGCTTAGTGCGGTTTTTAGCGTGAGAAACGTTGTTTCCCACTACCGGACGCTTGCCGGTTACTTGACATACTCGTGACATGATTGCCTCCAAAAACTACCTGAATTTGTGTTAATGCTCTCCGGTGCGGTCCGCCAAAAGTACTGGGGTGGCTCAAGCCTCGCTACCGGCGAGTGACATATTCGTTGTTCATGACCCTGAAAAACCGAATCCGCGGTTGCATCATCTCTTCAATATTGGGTCGCTCGACAGAGCTAAAGTGGTGCCTGCCGACAGTCGTTCAAAACGAGGGCGCACTTTATACCAGATGAGGACTTTTTAAGCAATAAAAAGATCCCAAAAGCCCCGATCCACGGGATTTGCTCGTGGATTTGTGGTGCCTTGTCGAGTTTTGCGAATCGAGCGAGATTTTACGTCATCAGAGCCGTTCATTCACGCTAAACCTGTTTAGCAGCTGCTCGTAGATCGACTGTGCTCGGTGTAGTTGTTCAAAAGAGATCCATTCATTTGGCGTATGCGCCTGTTCAATATTGCCCGGTCCAAGCACCACACTGGCACAACCCTGTTGCTCAAACCAGGGCGCTTCGGTGACATAGTTGGCACTGGTAGGCTCACTGTTACAGCAGGCACAAATATGACGGGATAGCTCATTAGGCAAACTGGATTGAAATCCCGCAACTGGTGGGTAGAGTTCCAGCAACTGATAATCGACCTGAAATCCGCTTAATCCTTGTGTTACTCGTTGGTTTAGTTGTGCGCTGATTTTATCACTGCTAGCACCCGGTAAGGGACGAATGTCCAGCTCAAGCTCTGCAAAGGCGCATATGCGGTTTACTGCATCTCCAGCGCGCAGTTGACCCAAGTTCAGGGTTGCTACGGGTATATCAAATCGGTCATTTCGCATTAGCTGCAGTTGTTGGCGCCACTGCATAAGCTGACCGATAATCGCATACATAGCATCAATACAGTTACGCTCATTGGCATTCAAGCTGGAGTGACCACCGCGACTGGATAAAGAGATCCGAAATCCCAGATAGCCTTTATGGCTTAGAATGGGGCGCATACCCGTGGGCTCGCCAATAATATTAATCACTGGGCAGGGTAATGATTCGGCGCGAATGGCGCGGGCTCCCGCCATGGAGGTTTCTTCATCGGCGGTTGCGATCACTGTCACCGGATGATGGCCTGGCTTTGGGTATTGTTGAAGTAACGATATCACAACGGCGAAAAAGCCTTTCATATCGGTGGCACCCAGTCCGGTAAACGTGTGTTCCTGCTGATGTAGCTGCCACGGGTCTTGATACCAATGATTCAATTGGGCTGGAACCGTGTCGCTGTGCCCAGAAAACATAATTCCTTGCGACTGCGATTTTAATCCCGGTCGGTGAGCAATCAGGTTCCATTTATTACGGCTTTCGGGGACAGATTGAATTTCACAATAAAAATTCAGATTTTCCAAATAGTTAGCTAGAATTTCGCAATAGTAGCGGTTACTGATATCCTGAGCGGCATCATCGGCGCTGACGGTATTGGCAGATATCAGTGGCGATAGTAATTTATGCATTTTTTTGTGGTTAAACACGAATAATAAGCCCTTATGACAAAATAATTGGAATATTTATGCATTTATTATTGCATAAATATTCTTTGGTGTGTTAGTTTTAACTCCGACGGGATCCTTATGTCTGAAAAAAAGATAAGGCAGGCGGCTATCAAAGAGCTTATTGGCTCTCATGTGGTGCCCAATCAGGAAAAGCTGGTTGCGTTGTTAGCGGAACGAGGATTAAGAGCGACTCAAACGACTCTTTCTCGCGATCTTAATGAACTTGGAATTTGGAAGGGACCGGACGGTTATGTTCTGGGTAATGAAGCTGCGCCCGTAAGGGCGACTAAAAGTGAACTACGCAAAGTGTTGCAAACTTTGCTGGTATCGGCCGAAGTAGCCTCAAATTTGGTGGTGTTAAAAACCCAGCCGGGTCGAGCACAAGCCATTGGTTATGAGCTGGACAACATCAAGTTGCCGCTCGTAGTCGGTAATATTTCCGGTGACGATACCATTTTTATTGCAACGCGTAGCGATGAGGACGCCATGCAACTAAAGCATGAAATTGAACAACTGATCCAGTAACTTGCGGGTAAAGCACTCCCGTGAGGGGGAGTGTTTTACCATGAAAAATTGTGCCATTGTAGGGGCTTCTGGTTATTCCGGTGC
>JBFHVL010000064.1:0-16119 GCA_041589565.1 Kangiellaceae bacterium
AAAAAGCGACCGGTCACAAAACCACGCTGATTAGATGCTGACGGGCTCTCTACGGCATAAAGCAACCAGTCATCAAAGCGAAAATCACGATGAAACCACATGGAATGGTCAATGGTTGCCATTTGAAAATCCGGCGTCAGAAATGATACGCCGTGGGGCAGTGTAGCCGTTGGCAAGAAGGAAAAGTCCGAGGCGTAAGCCAGCAGGTATTTATGAATACGCGGATCATCCGGCAGTGTGCCGTTAGCTTTCATCCATACATGACGAACCGGAAGGGCTTTTTCTGGTTTTAAAGGATTATGAAACTCGACCGGTCGGATATCGATGGGCTTGTCGCAGGTAAACTTGGCGCGCAGGTGTTCGGGAATGTATTCCTCATATTTTCGTGCAATCTCCACCTCGGATGGCAGACCATCGGGTAACTTAACATTAGGCATGGGCGCCTGATGATCGAAACCTTCTGCATGAATGTGAAACGAAGCGGTTAAATAGAAAATTGTTTTACCGTGTTGAATGGCTTTAACGCGTCGGCTGGAAATACTACGACCATCACGAATGGGCTCAACGTCATAAACAACAGGCCTCTTGGAGTCACCCGGCAATAAAAAATAACAATGGAAGGAGTGTGCAGTACGATCCTGTTCGATGGTTTGTTTGGCGGCAGACAGCGCCTGGCCAATAACCTGACCACCGAAAAGTTGTGGAAAACCCAGATCCTGACTTTGACCACGGAACAGTTTTTCTTCGATTCGCTCAAGTTGTAATAATTCTACCAGTTGCTCCAGTACCTGACTCATAGCAATTTATCCCAAATCATCCATGTCCTTTATTGTAGGTGATTATTTTTTACAGGCAATAACATTGACACTACCGGATAGGGCGCTGACAATGACGGCTACGAATTTGGCGCGATTAAAACAACAACAGGGTTTGGCCAATGATAAAACCGAAACACATTATTATTTCTCTTTTTGCTGTTATTTCGAGCGGAATGTTAGTTTCTTGCGCTAATCAAACGGCTCTGGAAAAAAGCATCAGTCGATTAATCGAAGAAGCGAATGAAGGAAAAACAGACTCTGCTCATGCGCTCTGTTATCGTTACACCAACGGCGTGAATGTTGATCAAAATAATGACGAAGCTTACAAGTGGTGTACGAGAGCAGCTGCGTCCCAAAATCCAAAATCTTCGACGCTTTTAGCCGACTGTTATTATCATGGTATCGGTACCGAAATAAACTACCGTAAGGCTGCCAAACTATATTATTACGCTGCGGAACGTGGTGTCGAAAAGGCCATGTTCATGATGTATCACGTCTATCACAATGGTCATGGTGTTGCGAAAGATGAAACCGAAGCCAAGTATTATTTAAACCGCGCCGCAGGTCGTAACTATGTGCCCGCTCAACAATTAAAACAACAACTGGAAATGGAAGGTCCTTTAGATTAATGACCCGGCAAACTATCTTAGCGCTTGTAGTTAGTGCCTTTTGCTTTTCGACCAACGCTCAACAATTTGTAATTGAAGATTGGTTAAATCTGAATGAGCCAACACCTATAGAGTTATCGCCGGGTGGCGATAAGGTGCTTTGGTATAACGGTGAGCTTAATGCTCTGGAGGTCCAATCGATTAATGAGCGCCGCTTAAAACGCTTTTCATTAAAGTCTGGCGAACGCTTCGTCGACGCGCGTTTTACTGACGAAACCTATATTCTTTTGCATACTCAAAATGGAACATATCATCGAGTGTTTGGTGTCGACAGCGAAAACTCGATCATTAAATTATTAATTGAAGAGAAAGAATCCCTGTCCATTGGCGGAAATCGTGCTTCGGCATCCGGATTTTGGGTTTTACAATCCAATCAAATGCGATGGTTTAGTTTCGACAAATGGCAGTTTAGTGAAAGTCTGGCATTACCCGAATTTTCCCTCGCAGTTAAACAGGATGGTAACAATCAACCATGTGTTGCAATTACTCGCTCCGGTGACGTGTGGTGGTATCGTTCTTCTAAATGGCAGTCTATCAAACAGCTTGAAAATATCACTCGTGTAGAACCAGTCAATCAATGTAATGAATTAATTGCTGTAGCTCGTTCTGGTAATACCCAAGCCTTGCAATTATTAACAGAGTCAAACCAAACCAAACTACTGTTTCGTCATAATGAATTTGATATATCCGATGTTTGGATTGATGCCGTTGAAGACAAAGTCGGCGGTGTGTTTTATCACAGCGCACTGCCCCAGGTTAAGGCTTCAAGTCAATCGATGGCGCAACTGCAGGCTATTTTAAATACTTTAGAAGTTAACAGTTATTGGCAAGTTCTGGATCAAAGTGACTCGGGAACACACTGGCTACTAGCACTGGAGTCACCTACTCGACCCATATCATTTTATTGGGTGGATAGCTCAGCAGCTAAAGTTAAAGTCTTATCGCAATCAATGGCTGACGAAAGTAAAAAAATTACCTGGGCGAAAACGCATGTTTTGGAAACCCGGGTAAAGGGGTTTAATGTAACGGGCTATTTAACGCTGCCAAATGCTGCCAATGCATCAACGCCGCTGGTGGTTCGGTTTCATGGCGGTCCTTTTGCTGTGCGCGACTTTTGGCGATTTGATCCCGAAGCACAGTGGTTTGCCAGCAAAGGTATCGCTTTTTTAACGATTAATTACCGCGGTTCGTCTGGCTTTGGATTGTCTTATCAGAAGTCTGCTTTCGGAAACCTTAGAGAGGTGATTGAGCAGGATCTGGAACAAATGCTCTCTCAGGTGAAGCGCAGCTTTCAGCTATCGAAATCGCCAATCTGTTTATACGGCGCTAGTTTTGGCGGTTATGCGGTTTTATCAGAGTTAATCGAAAATTCTGATGAGTATCGGTGCGGTATATTAGTTTCTAGTGTTACCAGTTTGCCCTTGATTTACGAGTCATTGGAGAATGAAAGTGATAAGCAAATTTTTCAACAGCAGTTTGGCTCTCCTATAAATGAGGAGTGGAAGGTAAAAAATAATTTATTGCTGCAACTGGATGAAGTAGAAAAGCCAGTGTTGGTAATTTACGGTACGGAAGATGAAAAGGTATCACCGCAGCATAGCGAATTGTTAGTAGAGGGATTAAAGCGACGGAACAAATCAGTTACGGTACTTGCAATTTCTGGGGCCGATCATCAAATCAGCCGCGCATCAGATCGAGTCGATTTATATCAGAGAATTACTGAGTTTTTAAAACAGCTAGGTATTCTTATTTAATTGGTAGTTACGCATTGCGCCAGTCAGTGGGCATTGAAAACTTAACTTAATGGCTGTTAGTTGGAGATCTTTTCTAAGTTCAAGGCTGCCGTATAAGCGATCACCAATAATAGGATAACCAGAAATCGAAAGGTGCTTTCGAATTTGGTGCTTACGACCGGTTTCGATGGTGACTTCTAACAAAGTGGATGCTTGATCACGGTTGTATTTGATAGGCGTAACATGAGATACGGCTATTTTGCCGTCAATAGGAGTGTCAAGGGTGGTGGCTTCCTGAAACGGCCATCTGCCACTGACCTCCGCATGGTAGATTTTCTCCATCTTGCGATCAGCAAACATTTTAGATAACGCGCCGGCCGCCTTTTTGGTATGCGCAATGAGTATTAACCCACTCGCTGCCCGATCCAACCGGTGAACGATAAACGCGGGGCGGTGTGGTGTTAAGTGTTGCTCGGCCCAACGCGATACTGTGCAATGATCACCCCATTTTGAACCTTGCGACAACATGCGACAGGGTTTATTCCAAACCGAGTAGTCTTTTTCATCGGCTATGAGTTCTGGTTCAATGGGGTCCATACCAAGCACTTGTTCGTCGTAATAAACGTGCAAGGTTTCGCCTTGATTTAATCCTTTTTTTGCTCTTCGAATTCGACGTGTTTGTTTACCGGTACTTAGCCAGATGCAACCTTTTTGCATGGCGTCTTTGATTTTTTGTTTTGAAAGGTCCAAATTGTTCGACAGTAGTTCGATTGCGGTCACGCCAGGCTGTTCAACTTTAATGGACTTTTCAATTTTTAAACTCATAGCTTAATGCTTATCGACTTCGTCGGTGTCTGTTTCGGTGAAAGTACTTTGTTCTGAAGGCGGCATGGAGTAAACACTAATGCGGTTTCTTCCAGCATGCTTGGCTTCATATAAGGCTTCATCGGAATGTTTCAAGAGTACATCAAGATCGTAACCTGAAACTCTACTAATAGTTATACCAAAGCTAGCCGTAACTCGAAAATCGTGACCAGTTTCTTTCGGTTCAATGGCCATTAAACCTTTACGAATGTCTTCAGCAATTTCTCGCGCTTTATCCAGCTCACAACCAGGAAGCAATATGGCAAACTCTTCACCACCCATTCGTCCAAATACATCTATTTTACGAATGACTTTTAATACCGGTTTGGGTACTTGTTGTAATACCCAGTCACCGACCGGATGACCAAAGGTATCGTTAATACTCTTAAACTTATCTAAATCGAAAAGGATAAAGCTAACGGCCTGGTTAATGGACGCATTGTAATTTAAGCTTTCTTCGGACTGCTTAGTAAAGTGGCGTCTGTTGGCAATGCCGGTTAATGAGTCAAATTCCGCCAGTTGCCGAAGCTTAACGTGAGTACGTTTTGTGCGGATAGCCCAGTAGGCAATAGAGGTAGTAATAATTGCTAAAAGTAAAATCCATAGGGTTTTGTTTTGAGCTTCTTTTTGGGCGAGCTCTTGCTCAAGAGTTAAGGCTTCGTTTTGCTTATTTAGTAATTCTATCTGAGTCTCTTTCTCATATAGCTTTTGATTGACCGTTTGTATTGCTATTTTTTTAGCCTTGGCTTCATTTAAATCAAGTTTGTCGTATTTGTGGTATTGCTCCAAGTAATCGAATGCAAGCCTGTAATTTTGTTTTTCCGTTTCAATTTGATAAAGCAGTCTATAGGCTGCAACAAGCGACTTAAATGGCACCCTTAATTCATTTAAACTGAGTATTTTTTTACTGAATGATGCTGCGCTTTCTAAATCACCTAATTGAAAGTAGCTTTCTGCTAACAAGTTATAGTAGGCGGACGTAAGTACTGGATAGCCCAGTTGCTCAGTTTCTCGTAGTTTGGACGCAAGTGTTTTTATCGTGTCACGATAGTTTTCGATCTCGAAAAGGTACCTTGCTTGAAATCCAATATTGTAGTTTACCCAAAGTATTTCGTTATGTTGTTCACAATAGGTGATGGCTTTTGGATCCTTTAATGGCCCTTTAGTGAGCCAGAAGTTTGATTCATTGATTAAAGATCGAGCCTTACAAATGGTATTGCTGTCTTCAGCTTTTTTTAATGTTTTGTACGCATATTGTTGACCAAACTCATGCTCTCCAAGTTGAATGTAAAAAAGCGAGAATGTCAGAAAGCTTTGAGACTCTAACTCAGGAACTTCTGAGACTTTCTTTTTGATTTTTTCAATATGCAATAGACCCGATTCCCAGTCTCTTTTTATTGCCGACAAGTTGATGAGTAGTAAAGTTGACTTTACTTCTATAAAATTACTTCCAGTACTTTCTAATAGTTGACTAAGCTTTTCTTCAGCTATAGGGATTTTTCCTGCAAATGAGTCCTTGACTGCCAATAAATAGCTTAAGTACTCTTTCTCTTCTGGATTCAGTGTGTGAAAAACGCTATTGAATTCTTCGACTTTCTTAGAAAACTCCGGAATGTTTGATGTTTTAAGGTTGTCAATCCTTTCCATTTCTAACCATACTAATGACTTAGGTGAGGCCCAACCGAGCCCCATCCAAGTCATTAAAAAAAACAAGAAAAGCTTTTTCATAATTATGAAGCGATAGACTGTTTTTCTTGTTCTTCGACTGGCTCTTCTTCGGGTTGCTTTTCGTCTTCATCATCTTTTGCTGGAACAATCATACAAACGATATCTTTTCGTGCATTAAGCTTGTCGATTATAAAGCTTTCATCATTAGAGTTAATTGCTTCTAGCATATCCTTATCTAGGCTTTCATCCAGGGAATTAATGCTGGCTCCTTCACCTAGCTGCTCTAATGCTTTGATTGTTTTATTCATTTTTTTCTCCTAGTTTTTTGTCAGTTGGTTTAAATAATGTTTATTTCTTTTTTTCTAGCACTCTCGAGTTTTGCTTTAATTTTTTCATTTAACTTAAGAGTTGTATAAGGAGGAATGACCAATGTAGTTTGCATGCAAATCTCTGAGGCAGGAATTTCATTAATGCGCACTTCATTTATTTTGGTTTGTTGCAAAACATTTGTCGCTGCCTTGTATAGAAAAACCACATGTTCTCCGGAATAAAAGTCTTCCAAAACTTCCGTTAGTACTTCAAGGTAATGTGAATTGGAAGTCAGTTGTGTATGCGTTAGGTCTCCTGCGGCCATTGGCTGCCAAAGTATTAAGTAAGCCGAAGTATCGATAGTTCTGTGGTACAGCATGAATTGGGTCGTTTCAAAATGCTGACAACCATATTTACCAGGATCAATGCCTAAATCTGCATATAAACAGTCTTCTGCAGATATTGCTGGCAACATCTTAGCGTCAAATCCTTCGTTTTTTGCTCTTTGAACTGCCTTATGCGAGGGGTTTACGAAAACTCCTGGGTGACCATAAAAAGCCGCGACCACATGTTTGCCCGATCTAACGGGCTCCAATATTGCGTCGACCATTTCGGAGTAGGTTGACTTTCTTGACTTGCCTGAAGCGTAATATTTTTGTAATGACTTCACATTCGGGTGTAATTCGCTCAACCATGCCTCAAAAAGACTATCTGAAGAAGCAGCGAACACAATATCTGCAGATTGGATAGTTGTGCGTGTAATTGGGCTTATATGAGCTCCGATAGATATCCCTGCTCCTACACAGGTTAATCGTCCAGTCATTTTCTTTTTACTTCTTAAAGCGGTTGTTTCCATAAGATACAGAATTTATTAACTTTTGTAACCTAAAAGGTCTTCAATTGCTTAGTGTGTGGCATGAATATTAAATAATCTGAAAGCTGCTTTTAAAGATACTCGCAATGTCATCACCCTCTTTCTGGAACCCAAGTCGTTCAAGTGCTTTTAAAACGGGTTTATTTTGAGGGTTGAATTTAATATAAACTTTTCTGAGATTTAGCTTTTCAAAAAAATACTTTAGTGAAGCCTGTCCCAACTCTACAGGGTATCCCTTACCTTGAGCCCATGGCATCAAAATAAGGCCCGATTCCGCTTCAAGCTTTTCATAATCGATTCTTGAAACTCCTATGAGCCCCACGCTTTCCCCTGACTCTTTGGCTTTAACAATAAATACCAATTGGCTAGGCTTTGTTTTTTCGTGACTTTTAATTGCTAGTTGGAAGCCTTTCTCAATGGCGTTTGGTTGTAATTCAAGTCCTGTAAACTGATGTAATTTAGGCATGCTGTAGAGTTGGTTATAAAAGTGCCAATCGGCGTTTTGCATTAAGTTAATATGGAAATTTCTAGTCTGATACATGTTTACGGGTTCTTTGCTATTGCAAACTTAAGGATTCCGCTAGAGCTGACACTGCGATCAAACACTGTGAAATAACCATTGAACAGCGGTAAACCGATAATACTTTGATTAGGCCACTCGGGGAGCTGATTCCAGATTTTTAATGACGCTTGCTCAAAATGGGGAGCATTGATCTGCCAATAGTGCTCAGGTTTGCAGGTTAATTGAGTCTTAGAACCATTGGGAGCCTGAAAGAAAAAGTGTAGATCAGGCCAATCTTTTAAATTTATGTTATTGGCGGGAATGCCGGTTTCCTCGCCTTCAAAGGGAGGTACTGACTGAATAATCGACTTAAATTCTGGATTTAATGTGTCGAATGAGGCTAGTAATTGCTGGTATAGATCATGAGCCAGTAACAAAACGGATGCCCCTGTATCCATAATTGAGTTGGTGAAATACAGGTGCTCATCTTTTTGGTCTAATGGTGGGGCTTCAATAAAGTTTCCACCCTCTAGCTGTATCCCGAATAAGTGCGTGTTGTAGTAAACATCGTGCAGCACTTCAACGTTTTGAAAATCTCCGTCAAACAAGTCGGTTTGCTCTTCACCACCGCCCAATATAAACCAGCCCTGATTGAGGGGATCATTTTTGAGAGATATCAGACTTGCATCATCAGTGGCGAAATGAATACTTGAGCGCCGCGTGTAAAACGCGAATTTGTTTTTAGTTATCGAGTGTTGCTCTAAATAAGTAAAGCAGGGGGTAATGTCTTGCTCGGGATACTTCCATAAGAATTTCTTAAAGTCCTGAATAGCCTGATGATTAGGTCGAAGTGAAAACGGCCAGGGCCAGGTAACGGCGGGTTGGGTGTTGTGTTCTTTAAAATAGCCGGAAAGGTCGAAAGCCTTGTTTAAATTGTGATAGGCCAAGCCGAAGAAGCCATCAGCTTCGGCAAAGGCATGGGGCTGGGCAACAGTAGCCAATGCCATGGGCACCTGTTTTACCGTTTTGGTTTCGTTCTCATCTTCAAAATGTAAGTCACTATAAACCACTGGGCCGGTCCAGCCGCCAATACCGTAGGTGACATCCTGTGCGTAGCTTGAGGGGGTAAGTGATGTATCTTGATGAGGTTGATAATTTAGTGGGTGAATGGCCAGGGTGCTACTGCCGGTATCCAGTATTAACTGTAGTGGGATTTCTTCGCTTCCCAGTTTTACCGGCATGGTAAAGTCGCCTTTGGCGTAAACGTTAGTAATAGGAATGCGCAGCGATTGAGTCATGATCACTTCCTTGAGTGCGTTTTTTGTTGTTATTTAAAATACCCTGTTTGGGTGTCTATCTTGCGTAAATACGGGCCCTCGCGTACCATTATGCCCCTTTTTCAAAGGCTCTCGAGAGCAGCTCCGATTGAAAGCTCGATTTTGCTTATTCGAGCAATAAAATCAAGACGTTACAGGAAAAATTATGCGAAGTCACTATTGTGCCGATTTGGTTTCTCTGGCAGAGGGAAGCGACATTACCATTGCCGGTTGGGTTCACCGCCGTCGTGATTTGGGCGGTCTGATCTTTTTGCAAGTTCGCGATCGCACTGGCATCGTGCAGGTGACCATTGAGCCGGATCAGGGCGATGTTTTTGCCGCGGCCGATCAATTGCGTAGCGAATATGTGGTGCAGGTGACGGGAAAAATTCGTAACCGTCCGGAAAATATGATCAATAAAGACATGGCTACCGGTGCCATTGAAGTGGTTGCTTCATCCATCGAGTGTCTGAATAAGTCAGAAACACCGGCGATTCTGGTGGACGGCCACGAAGAGGTATCGGAAGAAACCCGACTTAAATACCGTTATCTCGACTTACGTCGTCCAGAGATGACCGAGAAATTTCTGTTCCGTACCAAAGTCACCGCGGCGCTGCGTCGTTACCTCGACTCGCATGGTTTCCTGGATATGGAAACGCCCATTTTAACCAAAGCCACACCTGAAGGTGCGCGCGACTACCTGGTACCGAGCCGTACTCACAAAGGCTCTTTCTTTGCGTTGCCTCAATCGCCACAGCTGTTTAAACAATTGCTGATGATGAGCGGATTTGATCGTTACTACCAGGTTGTGCGCTGTTTCCGCGATGAAGATTTGCGAGCCGATCGTCAGCCCGAATTTACCCAGCTCGATATCGAAACCTCGTTTATGGACGAGGAAGGGATTATGGGGTTGATGGAAGCTATGATTCGCTCCGTGTTCAAAGAATTAATGGATGTTGAACTACCCAACCCATTCCCGCGCATGCCTTACAGCGAAGCTATGGAAAAGTACGGTTCTGACAAACCCGATCTACGCGTCGATATGCCCATTCACACTGTGGATGATCTGGTTAAGGATGTTGAGTTCAAAGTGTTTAGCGGTCCTGCCAATGATGAGTCTGGTCGAGTTGGTGTACTTAACCTGAAAGGTGGCGCCGAGAAAGTATCGCGTAAGCTAATTGATGAGTACACCAAGTTTGTTGGCGTTTATGGAGCCAAGGGCTTGGCATTTATCAAAATCAACGATCGCAGTGCGGGTATTGATGGCCTACAGTCACCGATTGTTAAGTTCCTGTCGCCTGAAGTTGCTGAAGCAATCTTGGATCGTGTGGGTGCCGAGAACGGCGACATCCTGTTCTTTGGCTCTGACAACAGCCGAGTGGTGGCTGATGCGCTGGGCGCGTTACGACTTAAACTGGCGAATGATTTTGAGCTGATGAGCAACGAGTGGAAGCCGCTGTGGGTCGTCGACTTCCCCATGTTTGAGGAAGAAGACGGTCAGTTGCAGGCGCTACATCACCCCTTTACCTCGCCGAAAGAAATGGACCCGGAAGCTCTTAAAGCCAACCCAACCGGAACACTTTCGCGCGCTTACGATATGGTACTCAATGGCTGTGAAGTGGGCGGTGGCTCGGTTCGTATTCATAACACTGAGTTGCAGCAAACCATTTTTGATATTCTCGGGATTGGTGAGCAAGAAGCGAAAGAAAAGTTTGGCTTCTTGCTTGACGCGCTCAAATACGGCTGTCCTCCGCACGGTGGTATCGCCTTCGGTCTCGACCGACTGGTGATGTTGATGGTGGGGGCACAATCGATTCGCGATGTTATCGCCTTCCCTAAAACGACTACAGCAGCCTGTCCGCTGACTGATGCGCCATCGCAGGCAAATGAAGCGCAATTGGCGGAACTGGGTATTGCGGTAGCGGCGAAAAAAGAAAAGTCTTAAGTAATCATTAATCATTTTTTAAGTTGAAGGAGAGCCGACCGTTCGAGTCGGCTCAAACATCAGGTAGAAAACATCGGAGTAAAGTATGGCTGGACACAGTAAATGGGCCAATATTAAACACCGAAAAGCAGCGCAAGACGCTAAACGCGGCAAAATTTTTACCAAGATTATTCGCGAGCTGGTGGTGGCTGCAAAAATGGGTGGCCCAAATCCTGAAGACAACCCAAGTTTGCGTGCCTGTATCGATAAGGCGCTTGGCGCGAATATGAAAAAAGACACCATCGAAAAAGCCATCGCCCGTGGTGCCGGTAATACCGAAGGTGAAAACTACGAAAATCTGACTTACGAAGGGTATGGTCCCGGCGGCGTCGCAGTTTTGGTGGAATGTCTGACCGATAACAAAAATCGTACCGTAGGCGAAGTGCGCCATGCCTTTACCAAACATGGCGGAAACCTTGGGACTTCAGGCTCGGTTGCCTATTTATTTGATAAAAAGGGCCAGTTTGTTTTTGGCGATAATGTGGATGAAGATGCGCTGATGGAAGCTGCTTTGGAAGCCGGTGCCGAAGACGTACTGACCCACAATGACGGCTCTTTTGAAGTGTTATGCGCACCCGAAGAGTTTATGGTGGTAAAAGACGGTTTAATCGCCGCTGGATTTACTCCTGAAAATGCCGAAGTCGCCATGCTGCCGTCAACTCAGGCTGAATTGAACGCCGATGAGGGTGCCACGGTTTTACGCCTGATTGAGCGACTGGAAGATCTGGACGATGTGCAAAACGTTTACACCAACGCTGATATTCCTGACGAATCCTACGAGCAGATGTAAACAGGTGGCGTATTGCCATCTTATGATATTGTGTCAGTCAGGTAACGTTAATTCAGACATCACCTGACTGACAGTATTGATAGCATAAAACGAGAAAAACCATTGTCCATCATTTTAGGTATTGATCCAGGCTCGCGCATTACCGGTTTCGGTATTATCGAAACTACAGGTAGACAATTTCAATACCTAACCAGTGGCTGTATTCGCGTTAAAGAAGGCTCCCTGGCCGAACGTTTGCAACAGATATACGATGGCCTGTCGGAAGTTATTCGCAAATATAATCCTACCGAAGCTGCCATTGAGCAGGTCTTTATGTCCACTAACGCCGACTCTGCCCTTAAACTGGGGCAAGCCCGTGGCGTTGCCATAGTGGCGGCGTCCAGCCATGCACTTACCGTTGCCGAATACTCAGCCCGACAAATTAAACAAGCCGTGGTCGGCCATGGTGGCGCCGATAAAACTCAGGTTCAACACATGGTCACTTCGCTGTTAAACTTGTCGGCAAAGCCACAAGCCGATGCCGCTGATGGCCTTGCCGTTGCGATTTGCCATTTCAATACCATGCAAAGCGCCATCGCCCAACTGGGTGCCCATAAAAGAAGAAGAGGTCGAGTACGTTGATAGGTCGTTTAACGGGGATATTAGTGGAGAAAACTCCGCCAGAGCTGGTGATTGATGTGCAGGGAGTGGGGTACGAAGTACAGGCGCCCATGACCACCATATTCAATTTGCCGGAAACGGGAATTGAAGTGACCTTATTCACCCATCTTTCGGTGAGCGAAAACGCCCATAATTTATATGCTTTTGGTAGTAAAAAAGATCGTCAGCTGTTTCGTGAACTGATTAAAGTGAATGGTGTAGGGCCGAAACTGGCGGTCGCCATTCTATCGGGCATGACCGCTGACGAATTCGTGCGCTGCGTTAATGTGGGCGATACGGCATTGCTGGTAAAGCTGCCCGGTGTGGGTAAAAAGACCGCTGAGCGATTGGTCATTGAAATGAAAGATCGCCTCAAAGGCTGGGATACCGCTCTTACGTCTAGTATTTCGGCACCTGAACTGGTCAGTGGTGAGGCGAGTAATGATGTGATTCGGGAAGCCGAGAGTGCGCTGATTGCATTGGGTTACAAGCCACAGGATGCCGCCAAAGCTATCAGTCGCATTGAAGAAACCGTTGACTCCAGTGCCGAGCTGATTCGTTTGGCGCTCAAAAATATGGGTAAATAATCAGCATGATTCAGGAAGACCGAATAATTGCAGGCTCCAGTCAGGCGCCCGAAGAAGAGCGTTTTGATCGAGCGATTCGACCCACTCGGCTGCAAGATTATGTGGGACAGTCGCAGGTTAAGCAGCAAATGGAGATTTTCTTGCAGGCGGCCAAATCGCGGCAGGACGCGCTGGATCATGTGCTGATATTCGGGCCTCCAGGTTTGGGTAAAACCACGCTGGCCAACATTATTGCCAATGAAATGGGCGTTGCGATCAAATTTACCTCGGGCCCGGTGCTGGAAAAAGCCGGTGATCTCGCAGCGCTATTAACCAATCTGGAAGAAAACGATGTATTGTTTATTGATGAAATCCATCGCTTAAGCCCTATGGTGGAAGAGATCCTGTATCCTGCCATGGAAGACTATCAAATCGATATTATGATTGGTGAAGGGCCAGCAGCGCGTTCAATTAAGCTGGATTTACCGCCCTTTACCTTAGTGGGCGCGACAACCCGAGCGGGCTTGCTCACCTCGCCGCTACGGGATCGTTTTGGTATTGTGCAGCGTCTGGAGTTTTATAATATCGATGAACTTACCGATATTGTGATTCGCAGTGCCAGCATTCTTGGCTTATCAGCCGATCCTGAAGGGGCTCATGAAGTGGCACGTCGCTCTCGCGGAACGCCTCGTATCGCCAATCGCCTGTTGCGTCGCGTGCGTGATTACGCTGAAGTGAAAGCTGATGGCGTGATTTCCAATGATGTGGCATCGCGGGCACTCGATATGCTAGAAGTGGACGAACAGGGGTTTGATACCATGGATCGCAAGTTATTGCTGGCAATTATCGACAAGTTTTCCGGAGGACCCGTTGGGCTCGATTCATTAGCGGCAGCCATTGGCGAAGAACGTGACACCATTGGTGATGTGATTGAACCTTATTTGATCCAGCAGGGTTACATTCATCGAACGCCTCGAGGAAGGGTGGCGACGCAACGCGCGTACCAACACTTTGGGATCGTACCTCAAAATAATGACTTGTTTGAATAAACCTGTTTTCGCTTTAGGTCATTAATTTCGCGGTTTTTTGTGCGCAAGTTAACTAAATCTTGTTCTAGAAACAGTTTGCAAACAAGTTGATCTTTAATCGCTCCCTATAAAAGCGGTATAGTTAGGCGCCAATGGGAGCAAGCCTTAATAACAACCATAAAATGAAAAAATGAGCATTATGGAATTTATTTTTCCGGTTCGAGTCTATTACGAAGACACTGACGTTGCCGGCGTCGTTTATTACGCCAACTACCTGAAGTTTATGGAACGTGGTCGTACCGAATGGCTACGTACTTTAGGTGCGGATCAGGATGTGTTGATCGATCAGGATGTCGCTTTTGCGGTTCGTAAAGCCGAAGTGGATTATTACAAACCGGCACGCTTTAATGATGCACTGGAAGTCATTACCCGTATTGAAACCGTGCGCGGCGCCAGCGTTGTTTTTCATCAGAAGGTTTGTCGTGTTGGCGATCGTGACACTGTTTTGTGCGAAGGTTTGATTAAAGTCGTGTGTGTCACCATGAGCACCATGCAACCTCGCGCCATACCCCAATCTCTGTTAGAGGAATTCAAACGTGAATCATAATCAACTTTCCGTTATTGATTTGTTTTTGAACGCCAGCTTGATCGTTCAATTGATTATGGTATCGCTGGTGGTTATTTCATTTGTTTCCTGGGCCATGATCCTTGATCGTCATCGTACATTGAAGCAGGTATCGACCTCGAGCAGCAAATTTGAAGATAAGTTTTGGTCGGGTATTGATTTGAGCAAACTGTACAACGAATTAGGTGCTCGACGCATTCCGCCGAGCGGTATGGAGCTGGTCTTTATGGCGGGCTATCGCGAGTTTGTTCGACTGCGAAATCAGAAAGGCACCAGCCCCGGGGCAGTGATGGAAGGCGCACATAGAGCCATGCGTGTGGCTCATTCCCGTGAAATCGACAAGCTTGAAGTGAATCTGGCGTTTTTAGCGACCGTAGGTTCCACCACTCCTTATGTAGGACTGTTTGGTACTGTTTGGGGAATTATGAACTCCTTTATCGCGTTGGGTTCAGTTAAACAAGCGACCTTGGCCATGGTAGCACCCGGTATTGCTGAAGCCTTGATCGCAACCGCCATGGGATTATTTGCGGCTATACCGGCAGTTATTGCCTACAACAAATTTAACTCGACGGTACAAAAAATCGAAAACCAGTACGACAACTTTGTTGAAGAGTTCAGCGGCATTCTGCATCGCAAAGCACACAGTAGCAATGAGTAACCTCTCATGAAAACCAATCGTCGTAAACCGATGGCCGAAATCAATGTGGTTCCCTACATTGATGTAATGCTGGTGCTTCTGGTGATTTTTATGATCACTGCACCTTTGATCACGGCCGGAGTGAGTGTTGAGTTGCCTGAAGCATCGGCGGAACCCTTATCGGCTGATGAGGAGCTTCCTTTGATCGCCAGCATTGACGCCAGTGGAAATTATTATCTGTCACTAGGAGCTAACCCGGATCAGGCCTTGGAGGCGGAAGAAGTTGTGGCCCTAGTTGCCAAGCACCTGGAAGCCAGTCCCAAATCTAAAATTTTTATCAATGCCGACAAAAATGTGACCCATGGCAAGGTGGTTAAATTAATGTACTTGCTGCAACAGGAAGCGGGTGTGGCCAATGTGGGCATTATGACAGACCCGGATCAGTAAGCGGAGTCGGGCTTGAGTAAACGATTTATTATTTCGCTTGTTTTTTCCGGCATAGCTCATCTGCTGGTGTTGTTGCTGTTAATCGTCAATTTCAGTTTTGACACCATCGATGTGTCCAAGGAAAAAGTTGCACCCAATATTAATGCGGTTGCGGTCGACGGCGAAGCCATTCGTAAAGAAATAAAGCGGCGCGAAAATGAAAAGCAGCAAAAAGTTCGCGACGAGCAGCAACGAAAAGATCGAATAAAAAAACAGCAGCAGGCAGAGCGCGAACGCAAGCAACGGGAAAAAGCCGAAGCCGAGCGTAAGCGAAAAGAAAAGCTTGCTGCGGATGAAAAAAAGCGTAAAGAAGCGGATCGCAAAAAACGTGAACAGGAGCTGGCCGAGCAGAAAAAACGCGAAGAAGAAGCGCGGAAAAAACGGGAGGCTGAGTTAAAAGCGCAACGTGAACGGGAAGAAAAACTGTTGGCCGAGCAAATGGAAGCCGAAGCGCAAGCTTTGGCGGCTAAGCGTCAGGCGATAATGTCGGAAGTCGATATGTTTAAGGTGCGTATCGAAAGCAAAATTAAGCGTTACTGGAATCAACCCGAACGATCCGGCTATTGCATTTTTAATATTCGCTTAGGAGCAGGTGGAATACTACTTGGTTTC
>JBFHVL010000065.1:0-16100 GCA_041589565.1 Kangiellaceae bacterium
AATAGTGACCTCAACCGCCGAAGCAGTTACCTGGAAAGACCGTCTACAAAACAACCTAATAACTCAAAGTTGAGATAGCAACTTAAAAGCAGCTTTCGTTAACTTGAGTAAGGGGAGGCTTCCTTGCCGGATGATTGAGTATTAATCATTTGGACAATCAGGAAAGACGTTGCAATTTGCAACCGAAACTTTACCTTCCGTATCTTCGACTGTCTGAATAACCTGTTCCGCCTGAGTTTCACTACCCTCTCCAAAATTACCAGGTACTGGTGTGAACAATCCCAAAAAGAAAAGATATAAGTAATGTAAATTGGACATATTGAGACCTCGCTCTGTGTTTAAATGTTTACCTACCCGTTTAAGGCTACATAAAGAACACTGTGAACGCTGTGAATCTCATATGCAAATAACGTGAATTTTAAAAGTTAGAATTATTTAAAGTATTTCAGATCGGTATCCGAGGGTGTCACTTTCATATTTAATAACCACTCTCCATTATTAGGTGCCGAAAATCTCAAGATCCCTGTAACTCCTTGGATGCTCATTATTTCATCAGACGAATCAGCTAAAAAGTACAAGTTACCATCTGAAATAAAATAAATGCCACCAGAGATCGAACTCCACATATGAGTATGGTTAAGAACGGCCCCTGTATCGAAATATTGGATGCCCTCTTCACCATTTTCCTTGTTAACTCTCCAAAATCCGCTCTTTGAAAGTGTAGAGTAATAAGAAATATTGCTATTGAAAGCATCTAGAGCTAAAAAAGCATCGTTAGGAAGTCCGGAGTGCTCCAGCTGTAAACTCTCTATATTTAACTTCACCAGCTCAGATCGCTCTACATTCTTTATCAGCAAATAAGCTTTTTCAGAGTTCCTAGTCCATGAAAAGTTTGTAAAGTACTTATCAGCGGAACTCCAAGTTATGGAGTAATTATCCAAATCTATAATAAACCAACGTCCACTTGCAGTACCCCCAAGTTTGCTCCCATCTCTATTAAAGCTTAAACCTTCGAAGTTAATCTGGTTTCTAATATTTGTTATCTGTTGTGGCCGTTCTCCTGTTTTCTTATACCAAATTTGATTCAAACCTGAGCGATTAGAAACCCAAGCTACCTGCTCCCCGTCTCTAGAAAGTGCTGGCAAGATATCTCTATAGGAAGAACTCTCAAATAACTCTCGAGAACCATTCAATATATTAATTTTTTCTAAATCTCTATTCTTCGTTGTTCCCGTGCGTACAACTAATCCATGATTAAATAGGGTTGGAGAGTCAAAGGGAATATTAGATTCGTAAGCAACAGCCTTTACGTTTACCTTTACGTTATACTTTATTACTTGGTTAAGCTCATTTCGATAAATTATATTACTTTCATCTTCTGACCACCTCACCGTAAACAAAATGATATCTACCGTGTCAACAAGCCTTGTTTCCCTTGACTTAGTATCGTAAATCCATACTTCAGTAGCAGACCAGTTTTTATTTCTTAGAACAACCATTCGGTTACCATCTTCCGTGACATCAAAGTAGTAATCTCCTTTACCACTAGGAGGAGGAACAGCAATCGGCCAACTGTTCGAATCACCGAAAGAGTGTGAGTATATAATAAAAGGAGCATTTATCGACTCAGAACTATTATAAAACATCCCTTTACCATCCGGCCAAAGTTCCGCTTGACCAGCAAGCGAAAAAACACTGCAATCTCCTATTTTTCTCGGTTCAACAACAACCTTCTTACTTTTATCAAACTTCGAGCTAATAAACTCACATTTTTGGTCATCAAATTGACTGAACACTATGTATTGATCATCCAAGGACCATCTTGGCATACGTGAGCTTAAACTTTCTGGGCCTATAGGAATTAGCTCTCCAGACTCCATTTCGCGAATATGAATTCGCCAAGTGCTTTTATCTTGACTTTGAAAATCAAAAAGCATCCACTTACCATCTTTAGAGAACTCAGGATAAGACTCAACGCCTCTTAAATGAGTTAAACTTTTCGCTTTATCAGGAGAAAGAATGCCTACTCGCTCTCTACTTAGGTAAAAACTAAAAAAAGCGCCTAATAGCAAAACTAAAAATCCATATACTATCTTTAGAGTAATGCTTCGCTTTTTACTCTGTAGATTATCAACAGGACCTTGTTCAACTTCAATCACCTCCACCGGCGCTATCAACCGATATCCATGCCCTAGTCGGTTTTCAATAAACTTTTTTTCTTTATCGTTATCGTCAAATAACTTTCTTAATACTGTAACTTGCTTACGGCTCGAAGAATCATCTTTATACTGATGCCCATAAATAACATCATGAACTTCTTGTAACGATACGTAGGAATTAGTGTGTTGCAATAAAAATGCAAGGAGCTTTATTGAATTTGGAGTTATGTTTCTAACTTCACCTGCAGGTGTGGTAACTGTTCGTTCATCAAAATCGACCCGATAGCCGCCGATCATCACTGGGTGCGATTTCCAGTCATCATACAGGTCTTTTTGGCTTCCGCTATCCGTGCTTGGGAAGGGCGATTCGCTCATGCTTTACCTACAGTTAGAGTGGTTTATTTTTTATTCAAATATTTCTATATATTTCAAATAGATAGCGGTATTTAAAAACATTCTAGCATTGTTAGCGGGGAGATTTAACAGAAATAATGCTCGGGAACGGGAAAATAAATTATTTCCTTTAAAAATAATAGTTTTTTGAGGTAGAGCTTTAGTGGAGCGACATAATTATCTCGTATATGAGATTTTATTAAGGCTTTTCAAACTCCTCATTGAAAATCCATACGAAAAATAAAAACACTAGCACCATTATGGATGTTCCAACGAGAGGTGCAAATTGATTCCAATACCCTTCCATCAATTCCAACTGGCCTATATTGAGTCGGCTTAACCCAAATAGGCCAAAACACATTCCAATAATGGAACATACACTTAAAACCCATTGACGAATACGAAAACTTTTTTCAATGCGCAACATAAGCTTTTCAACAAACGCATTATCGACCAAATGTTGGTGATACTTTAATATCGATTCTAAAAACTCATTTTGGCGAACCATCGTTATATTCCTCGTAATTCAGGCGACTTGAACTTCGGCAGCAACCAGCTCACACAGCTTCTTTTTTGCCCGAGCTATGTGCGACTTAACCGTACCCAGTGGAATCCCTGTAATCTCAACAATTTCAGCATGACTTCGACCTTCACTGCAACTTAAAGTAATCACTAACCGCTCGTGAATATCCAGATGCTTCATTAAGGTTTCGGCCAAAATATCAGCTTCTACAGCGTCTCTCGTCTCTAGCCGTTGCCAACTCTCACTGCAAGCGGTTTCATACTTTTGAGCGCCGGTTTGAATCACTCGCAAAAAGCGGTGATAAGCTAGCTTACGCAGCCAACTGGAAAAGCTCGCTCTGCCCTCAAATGTATGCAGTTTCTGAAACGCTAACAAACAAGCGTCCTGTGCGATGTCATCTGCCAAATGATGATCACCTGCAGTCAATCGACGCAAAAAGTGTCTTAACGTCGATTGATGCCGTGTGATCAGGCGGGAAAAAGCCCGACGATCGTTTTCTGTTAATACCTGAGCAATCAGGTCTGTGTCTGAAATCATCGGATACGCTTAGTAAGAGACTCAATCATTATAACGATTTAATTTCCAGACCAGTAAAAAACCCAGGCCAACCATTAAAGGAAACATACCGGAAACCATCATGCCAACAGTACCGTCGGGATCATTGACAATAAGCCCAGCTAACATAAAGGCTAAACCTAAAGCTGCCAAAACAATTCCACGACGTAAATCTTTTATTCGAGGCGAGTGATTAGTCCCCAACTTTTCCAAAATCTCTGGTGTTAAAGGATTGCCCTGATCAATCGAATGGCGAATGGTATCTTGAATTGCTTTTTTGTTGCGATGACTCAGATAAAAGAAGGATATGAGTACCGCCGCACTGGCTAACATGGCGACAATCGGAATAAAGACTTCGAATGGTTGCATTTCATTACCTCATTAACGGTTAGAGTTATTAATAAAGAGACATTGAAATCACTCATTGGATGCACCGGTTAAATAAAAAAAGCCCATCACTCAGAGCTCGTTCGAGTGACAGGCTAGGAGGGTGAGCGCAAAGACTAAGAAACCCTTAAGCTAAGCTCACAATGGGACTAATATCAGAACCACAGACAATCCCTTATCCGCATCGAACCAACCGCTCTGCCTAATTGAGCCGTCAGTTCAAGGTCCTATAGTCCTTAGCACCAGAAAATAAGAAACTACTTAAAATTCAAACTGTTAGAAAAAACCAAACCGATGAGTTATGGTCGCCAGTACTCACCACACAGACACCCCTGCCTTGCAAACGGGTCAATACTGGCGTGAAGAAGATACTAGCAAAACCAGTGCTATTTATGCAAGTAGTATTTTTATTGGTAGTGTTTAGAAAAGCTAATATTAGCGGTAAGATGCCGCATCCTCAGTTTCAAGAGATGAATGGATGGCAATATCAATAAAGGCCGCATCGACTCCCGAGCAACTCAAAGAAATAGAAAAACTCGCTGTCGAAATCTGGGAAGAGCACTATATCCCAATAATTGGAGCAGCTCAGGTGCGCTACATGCTGGCTAAGTTTCAAAATTATGACGCTATGCTCCGTCAAATAAATGAAGAAGACTACCTCTACTTTGCTATAAATGGTGACGGCGCGCTGATAGGCTACTTTGCAGTAAAGCCGAGAAATAATAAGCTTTTCCTAAGTAAACTCTATATCGCGTCCAGCATGCGTGGTCTCGGGATCGCACGTCAGGCGGTTAATTTTATTATCAACCTGGCAGAAGATCGTCAACTTGGTCAAATTGAATTAACCGTCAATAAATACAATAAAAAATCCATCGCAGCTTATAAAAAGATGGGGTTCATCATTGTAAAGGAAGAAGTTTTCGACATTGGCCAGGGATTTGTTATGGATGACTACGTCATGCAACTCGACCTTAAAAATCAACCTAATCAGTAATTTACAACTTAAAGCGGATTTTCGTCTACACTTAACTAACATCTAGAATTAAGGAAAATACCCCGGTATGAAATCCTTTAGCATTCTGGTCATCGATGATGCCAGTATGATTCGCGATCTGATTAAAAAGTTTGTCCGCGATTATTTTCCAGGCGCAAAGCTGTTTGACGCTCACAATGGTCAATCAGGGCGTTCGGTTCTATTGCATCAAGAAATAGATATGGTGTTGTGTGACTGGGAAATGCCCGAAATGAATGGCCTTGAGCTGCTCACCTGGATTCGCAGCGAAGACAAGTACAAAGACTTGCCTTTCATAATGGTTACCAGTCGAGGGGATAAAGAATATGTTATGGAGGCGATTCAAGCAGGTGTCAGTGATTATTTAGTAAAGCCTTTTAATCGCCAGCAATTTTCAGAAAAAGTTGGAAAGGCCCTGAAGCGTCACGGCATTGAAGGCCGAATGATAGAACCGAAGAAAATAGCGAACTCTTCACTTGAAGTGCTCACAGGACAGATACCAGCACCTTCAACGAAAACAAAACCTAAAAAACCCTTACCTAAAGGTGTAGCTTTAGTTCGCACCACAGACGGAGAAGTTCGTTGTGCGATAAAACAACTCAACAAAGACTTTTGTTTGGGAATTTTTAAGCACAGCGATTATTTGCCAAAAGTTTTAGATCAGGTTTCTCTGGATATAGAGTTTAAACATGACAGTGAATCCAAGGTGATGCGAATAAACGGTTTTATTCAATCCATTGCGGCCACCGAGGCAAAGCCTGACTGTCAATTGATTCAACTGAAAGTTACATTAATGGATGAAGACCCCGAGAAACATAAGCTGATTACTGAGTATGTTAGCCAGTTTGGCTAACATACTCACAAATCCTTAAAACATATATTCAGCCTGCGGAGTCAACGGTTTTCTTTTTCCGCTGAAAAACACCAAGCCATCGTGCTGTTAACACACTAGCTTCATGCCAGCGTAAACTCCCCCATTTGCTCAGATTATCAAGGCCCACATAAATTGTTGGCAGAATTAGCAGGCTCACTACCGTAGAAAATGCCAGACCACCAATCACTGCTCTCGCCATTGGATAATATGGTGGAGAGTTTGCATCACCACCGATGGTTGTATCGCCAACACTGAGCGGAATAAGTCCTAAAATGGTGGTTGCAACGGTCATTAATATTGGCCGTATGCGATCGCGCCCACCCTGAACAATGGCCTGATTTCGCGGAATTCCCTGTCGCCTCAAATGATTGATGTGATCAACCAGTACGATGCCGTTATTAACTACAACCCCCATTAACACCAGAATTCCTATCATTGCCATTACAGAAAACTGCGTATTGGTCACAAAGAAAAACCAAAACACACCCACTACGGCATAGAGTATCGACGTTATAACAGCAAGCGGAAATAGCATGGACTCAAACAACGCAGCCATGACGGCAAAGATCATGACCAAGGCTAGCATCATGTTCCACAGCATTACATTGTCCGTTTGTTCTTCACGCTCGAACGCCCGACCAAGGTTCCACTGATAGCCATTCGGCAATGAGACTTTCTGCATAACCTGTTTGACTGCTTCGCGCGCTTTATCCATGGTCATGTCATCGTCCAGGTTCGCCACAACTCCAATGCTTGTTCGTCTATCACGACGCTGAATCGTATTGGACGCTTGCTTTACCTTAAAGTCAGCAATCGTCGATAAAGGAACTGAATCTGCTCCGGGCCGTGTGATCATCAAATGCTTCAGGTCCAGCAAAGTCTGGCGGTCTTGATCGCCAAATTCCAACCGCACTTCCACTTCACGATCGTTACCTCTGTAAGAGCGCAGCGGTTGGCCCCGCATGGCAATCGCAATCATGCTAGCGACCTGCGAAGGGTCGAGCCCAACATTCTGAGCTTTAATACGATTAACAATCACCTGAATTTCACGATCTTTAGATGTTGCTTCTGAACGTGCATCGTAAATCCCTTCAACCGTATTTAAGATACGAGCTACTTCCTGACTTAATTCTCGCAATCGTTCAGTCGAGTCTCCGGTTACATAAACTTTAACACCTTCTTCCTGACCACGATTCCGTTCAAAACTGGGACGGCCAATGGGAATTTTCGGTAAGTTATCTTCGATGAATTTTCGAATTTCTGAAACTGGCTTAGTCCCTTTGTCCTTGTCTTTCAAGATAATCGTCGACTGGGCAAGATTATTTCGGTAATAGCTGTAGACCGAATCGATATCGAGCTCCTCTTTATGCTCATAAAGAAAAGCTTCTATTTTATCTACCGCCTGCTCTACCCGCTCAATGGTATATTGACTATCGATATTATAGGGTAGGAAAAGCCGTCGTTTAGTATCGTCAACAAAGTTGTCTTTTGTCACAAATTGTGCAGGGACAATCACACTTAATAAGGTTACCACGGCAACTAGCGCTGAAATTTTTGGTCGATTGAGTGACCACTCTAAAAATTCCGCATATTTATCCGTTAACTTATTAATCCATTTACTCGATTTTTCACGGCTCTTAATCTTGAATTTAGAGAGTAATAACGGAATAACCGTCAGTGCAATAAATAAGGATGCCGCCAACGCGATCACTATCGTTATGGCGACATGACTCAAGAATACCGTCACGTCGATTTTTTCACCCACAATATTCGGCAAAAATACGATAGCGGTTGTCACTGTACCTGCAAATACCGCTACGCCAACTTCTTTCACCCCCATTGCAATCGCTTTTTGATTATCATCTGGATACTTTTCCTGATAGCGAAAAATACTTTCGGTGATAACAACTGCATTATCGACCAACATACCGATCGCCAACATCAGTCCCATCATTGACAAAATATTCAATGAGACATTAAAGAAAAACATAAAAGCGAGTGTTATGGTCAACGAGAAGGGTACTGCCAGTGCAACAATGAGCGTCGATGTCATTTCACGCAAAAAGAAATACAAAACAACAATAGATAAAACAAAACCTATCAATCCTGAATAACTGATATCACGTAATGAACCAGTTACTCCCTCTGCCTGATTGTCCATCGTAAAAAGTTTAATACCATCGAATGCAGGATCATTTTCAGCTTGCTCAATGGCTTCAATTACCTTAGTCGCGACTTCCACCAGGTTAGCATTGGCCTCTCGCGTAACAGACATACCAATAGCGTAATCTTGATCGAGATGTCGCCCTTCTTCAGCGATCGGTTGCTCCAGCACAATTTCAGCAATATCAGACAACTTAAGACCACGTTGATTAATCACCAAGTTTTTAATGTCGTCAATACTGCGGTACTCGCCATTCGGCTTAACTCGATAACGAAATTCTCCATCGGTAATTAAGCCTGCCGAGAGTGAGAAATTCTCCTGCTGCAGCTGACGATTTAATGCCAGTAAGTCGATGCCATAAGCCGTTACTCGATCAGCATCGAGTTTAATCTTGATCTGCCGTTTGTCGACGCCATAAAGATCAACTTTCGAAACGCCATCAATACGTTCAATAGGCCGCTTGAGCTTGCGATCTAACAAGTCATATGCGTTCGATAAATCTCGCTGTGACGAAATTCTTAATTGAAGAACCGGCATATCACCGGTACCACCAGTGAAAACGAAAACCCGCTGCAAGTCATCAGGCAACTGACTGCGAATAGCGTCTATTTTCTCCCGAGCTTCGACGCCTTTAATTCGAGCATTTTGATCCCAGTCGAATTGTAAGAATATTTGAGCGTTGTTGTCCGTTGTTGTGGAGTATAGTGTTTGGATAGAACTCATGGTCGCTAACACTTCTTCCATGGGTCGCGTAATGGTTTCTTCGATTTCTTCCGCTGACGAGTTCGCATAGGGTACCTGAATAAAAATACCAGGGAAGTTAATCGCCGGGAAGTATTCGAGCGGCAACAATTTTGATGTTAATGCTCCAGTGATCAAAAAGCAGACGAAAAACATTAAGGTTGTAACGGGACGTTTTAAGGCCAGTTGTGTTAGCTTCATGTTTTGTCTCCTACGCCTTCCGATCCATTAAGCAATACAAAACTGGTATCACAACCAAAGTCAGCAATGTAGAAACTAACAATCCGCCAATAACAGTGATTGCCATTGGAGCCCTAATTTCTGCACCCTCACCTAATCCTAGAGCCAGAGGTAACATTCCTAAGGTCGTTGTCAGCGTCGTCATGATTATCGGTCGAAGCCGAGCTTGTCCAGCCTCAAAAACGGCAGAAAGTTTGTCCATTCCCTCAGCTCGCAATTGGTTAATTTTGTCGATTAGTACAATCGCATTATTAACTACGATGCCCGCTAACATAATTAATCCAATGAATACCACAACACTTATCGTCGTGTTAGTGACAAACAACGCGTAGACCGCACCAACTAAAGCTAAAGGTATACTGAATAAAATAACAAATGGATGAAGCAGCGATTCAAACTGAGAGGCCATTACCAGATACACCAAAAATATCGCCAATGCCAAAGCCATTTTTAACGAGCTAAACGAAACTTCCATTTCTTCATTCTGGCCACCTATTCTAACTTCGACACCTTTTAACTGCGGAAGCTGGTCTACCATTGACTGCAGCTCAGTAGCGCCTTCACCTAAATCACCATAGTTTAGGTTGGCACTAATGATGGCAACACGCTCCTGAGAAATACGATTAATTTCACTAGGGCCAATCGCAACATCAATATCCGCAATGGCATCGAGGGTTATCGGTCGTTCCGCATCTGGATTCACAATCAATTTTCGAATGTCTTGAACTGATGCTCGGTTGTCTTCGCGCACTCGAACCAGTACGTCGATTTTTCGATCTCGAAACGCATACTTAGTTGCAACGTCACCTCTCAACTGAGTAACGACTCGTTTTGCTATATCCGGAACATTTAAGCCCAGATAAGCTGCCTTCTGATGGTCAAAAGTAATTTGTACTTCAGGATGTCCCTGTTGAATCGTTGACTTAATATCGCTAAAGCGATCGCTTTGTTGCATCAACTGCAACAGCCGATCATTTTGTTGTTTTAACTTATCCAGGTTGAAGCCACTAATTTCTACTTCCAACGGCGTTTTAAAAGTAAATAAAGCGGGCTTCTCAATAAGCACTTCCACTTCAGGTAACTGCTTTAATTGATCTCGTAAATCGCTTATCACCTGCTGTTCTTTTTCAGACGATACGGGTTTAGAGATCACTACATTTAGCTCACCCCGATTTTCGCCTCCTTTTTCAGGACTGGAATCAAGCCGATTGCCTGCTCCCGCAACCGAATAGGTACGATCGACATTTTCAACCTGCGACGCTAATTGCTGAGCCTGACGAATAATTTCATCCGTTTTATCGAGTGGCGTCCCGGAAGGAGCCTTGACTTCAACCAGTAACTCGCCTTGAGACAAAGAAGGAATAAGCTCAACACCAATTCGATCTATCAGCGCTAAACTGGAGAGAAAAGTTACAATTGCAATACCCAGCACAGCCACTCTGTGACTCAATGACCATTTCAGTAGTCTTTTATAAACCACTTCAATGGCACGATAAAAATGATTAAAAGGAACAACCAGTAGTAGAAATACTTTACCGGTAAGAGTACTTATTATCGAGAAGACAGAAAGTAAAACGCCTAATAAAAAGGAAGGTATTCGATAAAATAAGAATCGTAACGGAAACAATGCAATGTTCTTGAGTTTCGATTGTTCCTTCTCAATTAATGGTTTTATCGATTCTCTGGATAACTCCACTTCATTCGAGTTTGTTATACCACTACCGTTTCCTGTCACCGCAGAAACCATTGGAATAAAGGTCAATGCAATCAGCAGTGAAACGAGTAATGCAAAGGTTACGGTCAGTGCCTGATCACTGAAAAGCTGTCCAGCAATGCCTTCAACAAAAACCAGTGGAAGAAATACCGCAATCGTTGTTAAGGTGGCAGCAAATATGGCTCCGGCAACTTCCTTAGCTCCTTGACGTGCTGCGGTCACATTATCAAACCCTTCGTCTTTTTTACGAGCAATATTTTCCAGCACAACTATCGCATTATCCACTAACAAGCCAACCGCTAATGCCAGTCCTCCCAATGACATGATGTTCATGGTAATGTCGAAACCATACATCATATTAAAACTGACAATGACCGATGTAGGGATAGCAAAAGAAATGATTAAAGTTGAGCGGAAGTTTCTCAGAAATAAGTACAGAATAACCATTGCTAGTAAGCCACCAATAATGGCATTCCAAATTACTTCGTTAATGGCCTGTTCAATAAATTCAGCTTGATTATAAATCTCTTGCAGCACAACTTCGCTGGAAAGACTGCGATTAATCGTATTTAGTCGCGAATTTAATCGTTTTGCGACTGAAACGGTATTCGCATCACCTTCCTTGTATATTGCGATCTCTACCGCTTCGATGCCATCCAGTCGCGTGATTGCTTCACGCTCTTTATACTTTTGCTGAACCGTTGCAATGTCTCTTAAATAGATCGGCTTACCACCTAAGCTGGTGATTATGGAACCCGCTATCTCATCGATGGATTGATACTGGTTAATAGTTCTCACCAGATACTGCTGATTACCTTCCTCCAACCGTCCACCGGAAAGGTTGACGTTTTCCGCTTTAAGCCGACTGGCCACCTGTTCAATGGTCAAATTAAGCTGACTCAATTTTTCTTGATCAACCAATACCTGAACTTCATCTTCGAGTCCACCACTAACCTTTACCGCAGCAACACCTTCAATCGACTCCAGGCGACGTTTAACTTCCTCTTCGGCTAACCGTCGTAAATCAATGAGTTCACCTTCAGTGAGTCGAGTGTTTGCGCCTTCAGCTATTTTGCGCGACATGGACAAACGCACAATAGGTGCCAAAGAAGGATTAAATCGTAATAAGCTTGGCCGCTGAACATCCAGTGGAAGCTGAACGATATCCAGCTTTTCGCGAACATCCAGTCCCGCCATTCCCATGTCAGTACCCCAGTTAAATTCGAGTAATACATCGGATTGACCAGCGCGAGAAATAGAGCGAATCTGACGAAGATTTTTAACCACACCGAGAGATTCTTCGATCGGCTTTGTAATTAAGTTCTCAATTTCGGCAGGAGCGGCACCTGAGTATTCTGTGCGAACAGTTAAACTAGGATAGGAAAGATCAGGCAATAACGTGAGTCCTAATCGTCCCAGCAACACAAAACCAAATACCAGCAAAGCAATGGTAAACATGGAAACCGTAACCGGTCGTCGAGTGGATACATCTACAATCGATGCGGTAAAACTCATGGGAAAGATCCTGTTTTATTGTGGTTATTGCACGATTTCTTTGAGCCAATCACATCAATCGCTTTGCGATTCCCCGGATTGCCCACTGTATATCATGACTAATGAATTAATCCGTTGTTGTGCAGACAACAGAAACGTTCTCAGCACAACTCGCCGACTCTAATCCACTTTGGTTGCAGCGCTTGCCAATTCCGACTGCTTCACCGATCCATTTAATATTTCTACCTTGGCTTCATTTTTTAAACTGTTCTGTCCAGCGATAACCACTCTATCCCCAAGTACCAGTCCGTTAATCACTTCAACCTGCCGCTCATTTTCGAAACCAGTAGTGACTGTTTGTTTTAAGGCCTGACCATCTTTCACAATAAATACCGCAGGAACTTCGGAGTCTGCAATTAATGCATTTTTATCTACCAGTAAAGTGTCATCGTGATTGGCATAAACAATACCTACGCGGCCGAACATTCCTGGCTTAAGCTTTCCTTCCGGATCTTTCACTTCCACGGTGACCTTAAAAGTTCCACTGCTGGCATCCACAATTGGGCTAATGCGCTTTATATTACCGGTATAGGTAGTTCCCTTTTGCGCATCCACTTGTACCCAGGCAATCTGGTTTACTTTTAATTTTTGCAACTCGCTTTCAGGTACGTGCAGCACGGCATGCAATGGATCGAAATCGGTAACTTTAAATAAAGGATCATTGATGCGTACCATGTTGCCCACTTTAACCATGCGTTGCGATACAACACCTTCAATAGGTGCTGTTACGGTGGCATACTTCAACTCTAACTTGGAAAGATCGAAAGCAGCCTTTTGCGCTTCATAATCAAATTTCAGACGCTCATAAACATCAGAACTGACCATTTTTTTGTCATAAATTCGCTTGTTACGCTCCAATTCGGCTTTCAGTCGACGTAAGTTTGCTTCGCTACGCTTTAATTCAAGTTCAAGCTTATCGGTATTAAGTTGCGCTAATACCTGTCCTTTCTTTACATAATCACCTTCTTCAACATAAATCTCGGTAACTATCTCACTGAATTTAGCGACGACAGTAGCTTCCTCTTCAGCTTCTAAAGAAGTGGTGTTGGAATACACCGCGCTAATATTTCCTTTTGATACTTCAGCAACTTCAACCGGTACGGCAACTTCCTTTTTCGCATCAGAGCTATCCTTGGACTCGGTAGAAGAACTTGCTCCACCACAGGCGGAGAGAAGCAATAAAGCACTCGCTCCTAAAACAGTAAGTGCGTTTTTTGGCTGAAATACGCTAATTCGTTTCATAATCAATCCCATGTGTTGTGCGCTAAAACTTACGTATGCAACTAGTGTTATACATATATATAACACCGTAGCACCATTGTACATCCAGAGTTTGTAACCAAATTTCTAAACAACTACGCTTTTGATTTCAGAGGGTACTCAACTGAGCTCTTCGCGATTCGGCTTACAGCTCAAAAGCATCAATGATGCCAATTTTGTAACTTATTGATATTTAAGAAGTATATTCAAAGTACTCTTTAACCCTAGTTTGAAAACTGGCAAAATTGACCACTTTTTAGTGTTTCCTTTTTTAGAGACGCTCATAATGGGAATTAGATAAACCCAAAGTGTTAAAAAGTGTGTCAGAGAGCTTTAAACCGCTGCTAAAAGTTTAACGTTGGATTTATACAGTTAGATTTTTGGGCTCTTTAAGTTACGAGGCAAATGTGTGAGTGACAGCCGTATAATTAACCTCACAACTATCTCGATCTAGCTCGGTATGACCGCTAAACCATTAAGCATGGCTTAAGACAGATCGCAGCGTTACCCATTACAATTTCTAAAACAGATAGCGACCCGATCATTTAAACAGTTTATAGGATTGATAGGTGCTTGTAATTCAGCTAACAAGCGTTTAGGTTTAATAACATCGAGTAAAGTGCAGGTTGTGATTCCGTAACCAAAATGCACACTATTAATTTGCTTAAAAGGAGCTTCAATGGCTTTTCCAAGACCCATACCTGTTCGTAACTTTAACGATATTCATGACGATAACCATCATTTTGATGCATTGGTTTTAGTATCAAGCCAAACCGAATTTACTTTGGACCAGACCATTAATGAATTCTTAATCCAAGCCTCGGCCATCGATCATCGAATTGGTAAAGAAACCGTTCTGCTGCAACACGACAGATGCCCTGGCCATCGTCTCATTCACAGTCCAACTGGCGATTTAAAGCATGACTTTGACGATGTCAGAAATTTTGGTGATGCGGCGAAAAAAGGCATTGAGATTGCAAAAAATGCCGGTGCGATTAATCCGGTCATCGTGATTGATGGAATTCCTCAAATCGAGCAGTTTCAATTTGCACTTTCCGTTGCATATTTGTCTTCTTGTCAAGGACTGTGGAAGCCCCTTGAAGCGCGCGAAGTTATTGGAGAAGAAAAGCTGGAACCAGTACAAACGATTGGTTTATTTGATCCGGATAACTCCCTCGAATCAGAGTACCTTTCTGCAGTCGAGTCGGGTCGACGATTGGCTCGCGACTTATGCGGAACAGAACCCGAGCGCATGGCGCCACCAAAGTTTGCCGACTATTGTGTCGATGCTTTCAAAGGTAGCAATGTAAAAGTTACTGTTGAGTCGAGCCGTACAGCACTGGAAACCAAATACCCATTACTTGCGGCAGTCGCACGCGCATCGCAAAGTGTCGAGCGTCACCAACCTCGTGTAATCAAATTAGAGTATCAAGGTGATGGCCCGATTGAAAAAACACTGATGCTAGTCGGTAAAGCAGTAACTTACGATACCGGTGGTGCAGACTTAAAAATTGGTGGTCATATGGCGGGAATGAGCCGTGACAAAGGTGGTGCAGCAGCAGTAGCCGGCTTTATGAAAACGGTAGCTGAACTAAATCCGAAAGGACTTAAAGTAGTAGCTTACATTGGTGCAGTACGTAACAGTATCGGCTCTGATGCTTTTGTCGCAGATGAAATTATTACGGCTCATTCTGGTAAACGTGTACGTATTGGTAACACTGATGCAGAAGGACGTTTGGTGATGTGTGACCTATTGTCTCATTCGCGTGAACAAGCAGTATCTGAAACCAATCCTCATCTGTTTACTATCGCTACATTAACTGGGCATGCCGCATTAACAGCCGGCCCTTACACTTTATATGTCGAAAACGGACCAGCACGAAATCAACAGACCGGAGTGTTGCTGTCTGATACTGGCGACTTATGGGGCGACTGTGGTGAAACCAGCCGCTCACGCAAAGAGGACTGGGACATCATTAAAAATCACAGTGAAGCCGATGATGTTTTATCGTCTAACAACGGACCTTCAGTCTCTATCGCGCGTGGGCACCAGTTTCCAATGGCATTTTTGAGTTTAGCAGCAGGGCTCGATGAGCACGGGCAGTTTTCGGATAAGCCTATTCCCTACTGTCATATCGATATCGCTGGAAGTGGTGTTGAAGGTGGCAGCTGGCAACATGGCAAACCGACTGGAGCGCCTTTGGTTGCATTAGCAGGGGCTTATTTGAAGGGATAGTTATTAAATATTAGAAGCTCTCCAATTAGGCAATCACGTTTAATTGGGGAGCTTAATAATTTAACAACCTTAATCTTTGATTAATGACTCATTAAGCGACTCAATTCAGTTTTACGAATTAACTCACCCTCTGAGCCATAACTTGTGATCATATCGTTGAGGGTTCTGTATCTTAACTCTATTTCATCAGTGCTTTCTTGAACTAAAAAACGATCAACATAACTTTTACTCTTCTTATAATCAGTTTCAACTTCGATGAAACATGGAAAAGAGTTCTGACAAATTTCA
>JBFHVL010000066.1:0-15457 GCA_041589565.1 Kangiellaceae bacterium
AAATGGCCGACAGCTGTCTCTGGATTATGCGCTCAAGTTGCAGAATGACAGTCTTTTAAAAATTTCTATTAACAATTAACCAAATTTATCGTAACGAATATTCTCCGGTTCAACACCTTGTTCATCCAACATCAATAAGCAAGCACTGATCATCGGTGGTGGTCCACATAGGTAGTAATCAATGTCATCAGGATCGGAGTGGTCAGCAAGATAATCCTCTAGTGCGACCTCGTGAATAAATCCGGTAGCTCCTTGCCAATTATCTTCCGGCTGTGCATTGGAGAGCGCCAGGGTCCACTTAAAATTCTCATACGTCTGCTGCAACTGGTTCAATTCTTCAAAGTAAAAAACTTCACATAAACTTCGCGCACCGTAGTAAAAGTGGATGTGGCGTGTTGCTTCTTTATTACATAACTGATCAACAATAATAGAGTATAACGGAGCCATTCCTGCTCCTCCGCCAATTAAAACTAATTCGGCGTTACTATCCTCTACTGTCATATAACCAAAGGGGCCACTAATGGTGAGGGGATCGTTAACCTTCAATCCAAATAAATAAGACGAAACAATACCCGTTGGCAAATCGAGACGATCGGGCGGTGGTGTTGCCAGGCGCACAATAAAACGGAGTAATTGCGTTTGTTTTGGGTCGCTGCCTAATGAATAAGAACGGGTGGTTTCTACCGTGTTTTTTGCAGTTAATTGATGAAATTGATAACTCTGCCATCGTGATAAATATTTTTCATCAATGTTAAGGTGTTGGTAGTCGAGCGTATAAGGGGGACAATGCACCTGAAGGTATTGTCCAGCTTTAAACTGAAATTCCTGATTGCTCGGAACGGCTAGCGTTATTTCTTTCATAAAGGTAGCGACTTGACGTACTTCAGCAACCCGACATGTGATTTTTTGTGTCGTGAAAAAATCTTCCGGAACACGAATGAGTAAATTTTGTTTGAGTTTTACCTGACAAGCCAGTCGAAAATGTTCACGTTCTTGCTTGCGGTTAATGTGCGTAGTTTCGCTGGCAAGCAAAGCGCCACCTCCATGCATCACCTGAACTTTACACTCGCCACACATTGCTTTGCCACCGCATGCCGCGGGAATAAATATCTTTTGTTGATGCAATGCTTCTAATAGAGTTCCACCGCGTTGCGATGAGAAATCTTTTTCTCCGTGTTCAATCAGTTTAATCTGAACGCCTTCACCTTGATAAATCAGTGTTTTTATCCAATAGAGTAGAATCACTAAAATTAAAATTATTCCAGTGAAAGTAATAACGCCTGCAATTAAGGTGATCATGGCGGTGACAGCCATAAGACAGTGCCTATAATCGTAGGTGTTAGCAGGCTGGCTAATACATTAAGAGGGAGTGCGGTTTGAAGCAAGCGATCGTCGGAGGGAGACGCCGCCAGTCGACTGGCCATCATAGATATGGGTAACATGGGAATTAGTCCCAGTAATATATAGGGAGTAAATAGTTGAAGACTGACCAATATAAAAAGTAGCAATACGGCAAGAACATGGAAAAGCAAAAATATTCGTAAGCCGAACTTTCTGCCAAAGCGGATAGCAATGTGATCACGTCCTATTGATTGATCGGCAGCTATGTCAGGAATTTGATTAAGCAGCAGTAAATTGCTTACTTGCAAAAAGCTTATTAGCGAAATCAAAAATAAAGAAAGGTTAAATTGACCAGTTAAAACCCAACCCGCTCCAACCATCATGATTGGGCCAAAGGCCAGGCCGGGGGCGATTAGACACAGCCACGGCATACGGGTGATGTGTGTAGTGTAAAAGACAACGAGTAACAGCCCAATCAAACCCATCAATAGAGCTGGCCAGCCAACTAGTAAAACAAAGTAACAGCCAATTAAAGCCGAAAAAACTAAGCTGCTAACCGCTAATGCGAAAACATAAGGGGCTAGATGGGGATGTTGCGGTAAGCTGCCACTACCTCCACTAAAAGGCGTTTTTTGAGTTTTAAAATCGAGCCCGCTTTTAAAATCGAAATACTCGTTAAAGGTATTTACACTAATGTGAGCAAGTAAGCCTAGTATTATGATCAGAGATATATTAAGAACAGATGGCCCTGCACCTTGGTATACAGACATTCCAATTGGGAGTAACAGGCAGGCCGGCGTTAACCATAAAAATGCCGGACGACAGGTTTGAATTAAACTATAAAAACTGACTGTTCGAGAAGCGTATTGCATATTGAGTCCTTGATCGTTTTTCATGGCAATCATTGCTACTGGAAAACCATCGTAACCATTACCTCAACAAAGAGTATTGGCCTGGATCAATATTTTCGGTGAGTATGCAGTTATATTAAATTTATAAAAGAATATTTTTTTAGTCGTAAAGTATATAAGGCTGACTCAGGGGGACTAGATTTGAATGTTACTCTTCACTCTCATTATTTTTAAATTTTTTTACATAACGTAAGGTAACAAAGTTAATTGCAGATAGCAGTAATGCGATTTCATAGCGACCAAAGGCAACAGCTACACCAATGATTCCAGTATTCCAGATACTCGCGGCGGTCGCCGTTCCCGAAACGGTATTTTTATTTTTTAGAATAGCGCCACCACCTATAAAACCAATACCCGTAATGATGCCTTGTATCACTTTGGCTTCGGCTTCGGTTGAGCTGAGTACCGACATTCCAACTAACGCATAACCACAGGCGGCTACTGCTACCAGAGGGAAGGTTCTAAGTCCTGCGCCGCGCGCTTCCTTATCCCTGTCGAATGCTACCGGCAATGACAGAAGGTAGGCCAGTCCAAGAGTTATCAAGTTGTCCAAAATGTGTTGCCAGTCAACGTCTATAAACGATTCCATATTCACTCCAGAACAGATTCAATAGCTTAGAGTTTAGTGGAAAACATTTTAAATGGATAATGCTCAACTAATGATTTCGCAGCACACTATAGTCAAGAATCTGCCTTAAGAAGTGTCGAATGGCAGGGAAGTGTTGCAGCTGAGCGAGTGCACCATAGTAATGATCAGCAAGTCGATGTTCAGCTTGTTGCTGACCCAGCAAGGTTACAAACGTCGATTTGTCTTTATCTTGCGCTACAGGCTTACCTAACTGCTCAAATTTGGCAGTGATGTCGAGAAGGTCGTCTTTAATTTGAAACGCCATACCGAGCTCGCGCGCAAAGCGCTTAAGGTGATTAATTTGAATATCATTTTCACCCGCCAGAATTGCTGGGATCACCAAGGCTGCTTCAATGGCAAGTCCAGTTTTTAGAAAGGTTAAATGCTCTAATTGATGCAGCTCAGTTATCTGTCGTTTTGACTTTAAATCCAATAGCTGACCTTCACAAATAGCCTGAGTAACTTGTGCAGCATAACTTAATGATTTAAGTACCTTTGCAGGCTCAATCTCTTTTAGCTCACTCTGAATCTCTACGGCTTTCATTATCAGCGATACACCGGCAAGTTCTGCTGTTGCTTCGCAATTTACCGCTTTATGCAAGGTAAGCGCTCCGCGACGATAATCGGCATTATCTTGCGTTGGTTTATCATCAAAAATTAGCGATGCTGTATGCATATACTCGAGCAGTCGTGCGATCACTAAGCTTTGCTCATGATTTAACTCATAATATTGATTTGCAACATAGTAGGCTAAAACCGAGCGTAGCCGCTTTCCACCGGCGTTTAAACTGTAATTCGCAGCGTTAATCAAGTGATTCGATTTGCTGATTCGAGAGGTTAACAGTGGTAGTTTGGGTTCTATTTTCTGTTTGATGGCGTTATACATTGACCAGAAATGTTGATGAGACTCGTGGCGTTGTTCAAAATGCTCGGCAACATGTCTACTGATTAACTTATCAAACCAGGCAACATCATTCGGTGTTTTAACCAGTTCATCAATGAGTCGATCAAATGGCTGATTGCCAGTAAATAATAACTCCTTTCGAAGTTGTTGGTAGCGTTCATCGCCCACGGAAGCGCGTAAACTTTTATGGGCATTGATGCTGCGCTCAAGTAACAAAGCTTTGGTTTGTGGATGATTTTTGTAAACTTCTCGAATTAAATAATCAACCACTGTCCAGTAGATTCGATATGGATTTTCAATATTCGTAGCTTTGCCCTGACGAGCCAAAACTAAATATTGTGAGTAAGGCGTGACATTCCCTTCAGCAATGTCATCAAAGATATCTTTAATATCGTCATTAAACTGATTATAGATGCCAAAGCAAAAAGTATGATGTTCAAAATGACTTTCGTTTTTCTCTCCCAAGATAGAGCGAGCAATCAATCGGCAGCCGGATGCTTTTAAGATAATAGGAATGTAAAGTTGATCGCTGGTGTAAGGGATATGCTCAAAACTTCGATTCCGATCGATGTTCTGCGCTTCAAAAAATACGAATGACTGCTCAAAGAATAAGTTGCTATGAGTTTCGCCCAGCTCAGTACGAATGGTTTCAAAGGCTGCTTTTAACTCCTGATAAATAAATTCCATAAAGCTGGCATGAGGTTCCTTAAACTTCGGACAATCAACCACATTGCCAGTAAGAAGACTTTGTCGAATGGCTAAATTAAAGGTCTCTTTTTCCTTCGGACTAAGTAAAGTTGCTGAGTCCTGAATATCATCAATAAACGGATAGGTTAGACCATAGCAATAACCCAGACGAATGGAACGATCCAGTAAGGCTCCCATTTGTGTTTTATCGAGCGATTCAGTTTGACTCAGCATATTATGCAGGGAGACACCGGCAATAATTTTAACCAGTTTTCTTAAGCCTTGAGTTGTGTTCATGGACTCTGGCATTCGCTGTTTGATCTGTGCCAGCTTCTGGTTCAACCAAAACAAGGTGTGTTGCAATTGGTACTCTGAAGCTTTATTGATTAACCAGAGTTCGCTGTCATTGCTAGACATATTTTCTTTACTAACTTGTGTTCTTACCCAGCTCTTAACTTGAGCTGTACAGCGTTTAATGTGTCGTTGTGTAGTCTTATCTTGTAAAGACTGTCCCATATCACGCAAAAAGATATAAGCGATAGATTTATCAAGGTATTGATTTAACTGTCGGTCGGCATCGAGTTTTTGTAGGAAACTCAATGAACTAAGTTGATGACTCGATTGTTGTCGTTCGAGCTCTGACAGTCGCATGGCAGACGATTGCGTTTTCTGTTGTTTTGACCAATGTAAATAGTCATTGATTAAACGAGAAATAAAACCATCGTTGCGATTATGCTGCATGAGTTTATTGAAATACCAGCGTGCACGTTTTTCCGAAACTTGATAACTTGAACTGGAAATTTGCCACCTTTCTTCTGAATTATCTCTGGCATTAGGCTCGATTACAGAGACTTCATTCTGCGGGTGATATATCGGTGAAAATTCGGTCAATGGACAGTCCTCTTTAAATCCTTATATTTGCGTATGGGCGTTTCGCATCTTATCCGATGTATTTTGACTCGAGTTTATTGAATGCAGTTAACCCACTAATGTAACCTATAAAAAGGCTGACAAACCTTTAATGCAGCAAATACTATACCAGTCAAATATCGCGTGTCTAAGCCGTATAATTAGCAACTTTTTTTATCATTTGTGCTTGGAGATTGTCATAATTACGAATTTGTGGCGAATTTTACAATTCGTTAAGTCTGCGTGAGGTATAAGCAGACGGCGCCAGGGAAGTCGAAGCTCCAGGCACTGATTCATCCCTGAACGTTCTTATTAATGAGGTTTTAGATGAGTAGCGAGTTACCAGAGGATAAGTTTTCACCTTCACGCAAACTGAACTTTATTATTGCCCTATGCGCGATTTTAATTTCTGCGGCATCTTTTGTAGCAACCTATCTGCAAGCGCGAGCCGCGGATCAACAAGTGATGGCCATGACTTACCCGATGATTCAGTACAGTACTGGCAATTGGAATATTGAAAGTCGTGAAAGTGTGATTACCTTTAAGCTTAGAAATAATGGGGTAGGACCGGCGATTATTCGTGAAGTGAAATTTGACTATGACGGAAAAACACTCGATTCATTACATGAGTTTTTACTTGCTTGTTGTAAGGCCGAATATGAAGCATTGAATGCAAATAAAGCGGACATTCCGGTAAGCGCAGCAATTGTTACTTCGCAAACATCAAATATTGTATTGCCTGTCAATGAGGAGAAGCTCATGATGTCTTTGGCTAAGCACCCTAGTAATCAGGCTTTGTGGGATAAACTCAATCAAGAGCGTTTTCAGCTACAGTTGTCTATTTGTTATTGCTCGTTATTGGACAATTGCTATTGGACCGAAGGGCGTGGCACGGTGCGGCCGGTGAGTCAGTGCCGGTAAGATTTGAACCTTAAAAAAACCGCTGCCGAGGCAGCGGTGAACATGGACGGAAACCGTCCTATTGTGAAGGCTCAGTCGAGCCTGGGGTTGCGATTACTGCGGACCAGACAGTAATTGCGGAGTGTTCCAGTCAGCCGACCAAACCTGATGGTCGTAAACAAAATGCACTGCATCACCATGAATGACAGAACGATTTCCCCAACCAGAACTCGGATACTCCTGACTATTGTTATCTTCCACAATCATGGCACCGGTGTGGGCAAGTGAAGGCGTTACTCCTGTGTTGATTTCGAACAGGTGCAGTCCGGAATCCGTCCAGTTGTACCACTGCCATGGTTCGTTTGGATCGCCTCCATCGGGTAGTTCTTGATAGCGCACCAATGGAAGCGTCAGTCGAAATTCTTCATTACCCATGTCAAGAATGCTGAAAGCATGATGATCATTTGCTGCCTCGGAGTAACTGCCGCGTTTTCCTAATATCAGTGACGTGACACTTTGTGGATTTTCAATATCAGTGACATCAAATAATTCGACCTTTGCGCCTTGTTGAAAGCCATCCAAACTGTCGTAACCTATGCCGAGCAAAAAGTTTTCGCCTAGAGGATGCAGTTGTTCGGAAAATCCGGTGACTTCCAGCTCTCCCGCAATGCTAGGCGCATTAGGGTCACTCAGATCAAATACATACAAGGGGTCGGTTTGCTGAAAAGTGACTGCATAGCCTCGATTACCCACATAGCGTACGGCAAAAATATCTTCCCCAGGTTTACCGATTGCCTGTGGCTGATCGTTGTTGGGCAGTGTAGCTAACTGACTAAATTGCTCGCCGGGTTGTAGCGGACTGGTCAGTAGAGTCAGTCGATGATCTAGCTGCATGGTTGGTACAAAGCCGTCACTGAATTCTCGCTCGGTCGATAATACACGTAACACGCCATTGAATTCATCGAGCCGAAATGAAGGATTACGCCAGCCCAAATCCCCAGTTACAGTAGCGGTGTCGGCGTACCCAACATCGGAATTTTGATACAGCATTTTATGCAGTACAGTGGATTTGTTTTCAGTAGCCAACAGGTAAATACCTGTGGTTGATGCAAAAATTCCGTCACTATAGCCGCCAATGCAGCGAGACTCTACCGACAAGGTATCCAGACCAATACTGCTTACTGTAATGAGCGTAGGATAGCCTTCATCGAGGCTAGTGGCGCTGGGAATATAACACTCACTGGGGGTAAATAGTGGTTGTGAGGTGTTATCATTAATGCGCATCTGAGGCAGCAAGTCGTTTAGCGATAAAGCATCAATCAGTTGCTGATTGCTCAGTTTATCGGAATTGTTCTGTGGGTTGTAAATCAGTTCAAGATTATTGATCTGAGGAGTGTAACGAGTGACCACGTACAAAGTGTTACCGATGCGACGACTGTCGATAAAGTATCCTTCAATTTCCAACTTAAAGGATTCACTGGGATTCGCCGGTGAGGTTACATCCAACAGGTGCACACTGGTACGCCCATCTTGCCAAAACCAAGGTTGGAACCAGACATCAAATGTCCAGTAATTAGGGAGACTGCTGGCGATCACTGAAAGGTGAGGTTCAGTATCGTTTAAGTAGAGTCCAGAAATATGCAATCCGGGTTCCGACAAAGAATACTCGGTGACTAGCTGAGTGCTCGGAGTGTTATTTTCCGCAGATAGTATGCGAATTTTGGCGTAATCTTCATCGTTGGCAGTTGAACCATTGGCCGTTGTACTCCACAGCCAGTAGACTTCGGGGTTTTGTGCCACAAATAAATGGTTTCCGTCGTATTTGACGCGGTCGGCTTCATCGACGCCATTGACCTGTAAGTTTGTCCCTGAATAGCTGCTGCCGGAGTTGGCATTAAACCCCGCGCCATCGAAAGAAGTTGTGGTCGATTGCGCTGGGTTGTTTATCTGTGCGAGTAGTCCATTTTTCAGGTATAGACTGAACTGAGCATCGTTTTGCACTGCAGTTAAATCACCTGCCTTGGCGCTTTGAAGTTTGGTATTACGCAGTTTTACATCTTTATCGTCCAGCAAACAGCCGGTCATAATGCCAAGCATACCCAACAACATTAACCACTTAACCAGACTGCCAGCCGCAATGACGAGGCGTATACCGGTGTGAGACACCGATGAATCGAGGCTTCGAATGTACATAATAAGAATATCCCTTGTAGTCGATTAACTTAATCAGGTCGGTACAAGCTGAACAAAGCCACCTGTACTTTGCTCAGCTTACATTGGACTTAGTTGTACCCTAGGCGATAGAGTAAATGTCCTTATTGCACTAATCTGTTGGCAAATTGCGTTGAATTTGTTTAAAAGTGTAAAGCAGACACTTAAACGATCAGCCATGGTCTCTCAGGTTTAATGAAGTGTTTTAAAAATGGTAATTGCATTTGATTGAAAAACCTTTACAGTTTTTCACATTTTTACAACCAATTTGCCAATGCAGGGTGTCGCTGTTTACTGCATGCTTAACTGACCCAGATTTCACTAACGGATGTCGTATTTGAAACTAAATTGTTTACGGTTAATGGAAAGTCACATCTTTAAAGTCATCTCGCTTTTAGGGTGTGGACTTATGCTTAATGCGTCGCTGGCCAATGAAGATAACATTACTGATGTCGAAGGAGCTGAGTATCCACCGCTTACTATGGCAGTGGAAGAAGAGTCACCATGGGAGTTTGGTATTGGCTTAGGACGAGGAGTAATGTCGAATCCTATGGTGCAGTCCGAAGATATCGATATACCGGCAATCATCCATTTAGCCTATTACGGAGAGAACTTCTTTTTTGACAATGGTGATCTGGGTTTTACCTTAACTTCTGCATCAAACTGGTCGCTTAATGCAATCGCGGGTATTAATCGCGAACGTTATTATTTTGATTATCTTAATCGCTTTGGCGTCGTACTTGATACGTCAGCCAGCAGCAATCCTGGTTTTGTTCCCATTGATGATAATGCCGTTGCCAATAATCAGCAGCAAGCGATAGAGCCTCCAAAGCGTACACGCACCATCGATGGCGGATTAGAGTGGCTTTATGCCGAACACTGGGGTGAAGTTCAGCTGCAGTGGATGCTCGATATGACTGGTCGTCACAGTGGCCATGAACTGTGGCTAGGGTACAGTTATCCCATGCGTTCCGGTTCCTGGAATATAACGCCCAGTATAGGTTTAAAATATAAAAGCGCTGCCTGGACCAATTATTTTTACGGAGTGCGTGCCGATGAAGTCGTTGTGAGTGAACTGGATAATAGCATTATCAGACCAGCCTATGATTCTAATGAGGCTTTGAATTACTGGTGGCGATTATCGGCTAACTATGCAATTAATGAACACTGGCGACTGGTCGGTTGGTTTGAAAAAGAGCAACTGGCCGATGCCATTACAGAAAGTCCTATTGTGAATGAAACCAACAGCCACGTCAGGTTTGTTGGTGTATTCTACCAATTCTAATAATAATCTCGAAGTGGCGGAAAACCATCATGCAACAGTTAATTGATAAAGTCAGACAATTTCGGTTAAGCAAACTTGAGTTCATAAGTATAAAGCCTTAGCTCGTTTTGTTTCGATTACTGATTGTCTTAACTGCTATGTTATTCTCTGGATTGAACGCTGGGGAAGAGCTAAGTGCACCTTCGGAAAACTCCGTTCGATTAACTTTAAAACCAAAATTGTGTGTGTTGAATAATGCCCGTCAGGTGTGTGTCGATGAAGTGATTATCGAATGGGAAAGCGATACGATTATAGATGCGTGTCTTTTTCGGAGCGATAGCCTGCAACCGCGACAATGTTGGCAAAAAAGTCACCATGGACAGTGGGTCGAGCCGGTGAGATTACGCGAGAATCTAACCTTTGAACTACTGAGTGGCGATCAGAAATTGGCATCGGCGTCAGTGAAAGTTTTACACTCCTATACTCGACCTTTGCAAAGACGTCGCTCTCGTCACCCTTGGAGTTTATTCTAATGGCATCCGACTTGCTAAATTCTCAAGTGGTTTATCAGCACATCGTCATTGTAGAAGACGACCAGCGATTAGCGGAGTTGACGGCTGACTTTTTACAACAAAACGGCTTTAAGGTAACACTATTTACCAACGGTAAAGTTGCTGCGGAAAATCTACCTAACCTTAAGCCTGATCTTATGATATTGGATTTGATGCTGCCCGGGCTCGATGGCATCGAGCTCTGTAAACAAGTTCGACGTTGGTTTAATGGTCCTGTTTTAATGCTGACGGCTAAAAGCTCCGCATTTGATCAAGTCATTGGGCTTGAAGTTGGTGCAGATGATTACGTTGTTAAGCCAGCCGATCCCCATGTGTTACTGGCCAGAGTGCGTGCTTTGTTAAGACGCATGTCCCATTCGTCTGCAAACTCAACCGACACCGAGCAAGCTTTACGGTTTGGAGAACTGGAGATTGATCCTAGCGCGCAACGGGTAATCTTAAATGAGCAAACGATTAATTTAACAACGCGTGAATTTCAATTGTTATGGTTACTGGCGGAAAATGCTGGCCACATCATCAGCCGTGATGAGATTTTTGCACGCACTCGCGGTCTTGATTATGACGGCATGGATCGTACGGTGGATGTACGTATTTCCAAATTGCGAAAAAAACTCGGTGACGATAGCGAACAACCCAGTCGGATTAAAACGGTTTGGGGAAAAGGCTATCTGTTCGTACCGGACGCCTGGGATGCATAAAACATAATGTTGGTTCGACGCTTATTTTTTCGTGTTTATTTGATAACAGTGGTAACCGTTGCGGCACTGGGATTGATCATAGATCATTGGATGCAACAGGATCATCATCGCCAGCAACAGGAGCTTAGACAACAGGAATTTACTGCTGTTTTTACTCTAATAGAGTTGCAACTTAACAGCGTGGGTAATCACCAAGATCTTCTACAGTCGATTAACCAGTCGCTTAATCTTGATGTTCATTTATTTGAACTTTCCGAGCTCAGTTTTCCCGAAAACGAATTAACGAAACTAAAGGCTGGTAATGTCATCGCTTTAGGTTCCGATCAACAGCAACTTTGGTTTAAACATTTGTCGTCCATTAAGCGTATTGCCATGATCTCCATAGACAGTGAGTCTTCCACGCGATTTCCCTGGCCGATTGTATTTTATCTGATATTGGCAGTTCCAGTATTACTTGTGCTGTGGCCATTAGGCCGCGATCTGGAGCGACTGGAACAGAGTGTTGAAGCTATCGGTGAGCAGTCATTGGATCAGCGATTACAATTACCAAAAAGTTCGGCATTACAGTCGATTAATAAAAAGTTCAATGCAATGGCCGAACGTATTCAGTATTTAGTCAATGAGCAAAAAGCCCTTACTAGTGCCGTCTCACATGAATTAAAGACGCCATTAGCACGGTTGAAATTTTTGTTGGCCTCGCAGCGAACCGCTGCACTTGATGATGCTACACGGCAACAGCTGGAGCAAAATATTACAGAGCTGGATCAATTGATCAGTGAAATGCTGAGCTACGCCAAGCTTGAACATCTGGACGATCAACTGGAATTTCAGTCGGTACATGCGATGCACTGGATCCAGTCGGTGGTTGAACAGTGTGAATTACCCTCCTCCATTGAGTATCAGTTAAACATTGATGTTAATTATTTGATCTGTGATCCACATTTAATGGCTCGCGCACTGAGCAATCTTATTTTGAATGCTAAACGCTACGCGCAATCTAAGCTTGCGATAAGTCTTTTTGTTGAGGGAAATTGGTTTCATATCAAGGTAGAGGATGACGGCCCCGGAATACCAGAACAAGATCGTATTCGTTTATTTGAGCCTTTTGCACGCCGCGAGTCTAACCGAGACAAGGACTCCGGTGGTGTGGGGTTGGGATTGGCAATCGTGAAGCAAATCATCCGTAAACATCAAGGTGAAGTTAACATTACGACTTCGAGTCTCGGTGGAGCTTGTTTTAATATTTCTTTTCCCAAAGTCGACATTAAGTAACCATTGATTCCATTCGCTCAGAATAATAACTATACTCATCTTTGCTAGGGCTCAAACTCGTTGTCAGAGTTGAGTGGTGCCATTATCAGCCCCTCATCTATTTGGGGCATATAATATTCAAGGAATTCTCTTGCGTCTTACTCAGCAGAGCTTAAAAAATCCCGCCGTTGTCGCTGTAATTGCTGCGATTGTTGTTTTGCTGGGCATCATTTCCATTGTACGTATACCGGCTCAGTTGCTACCGAATATCGAAAAGCCGATTATCACCGTGATTAACTATTGGCCCGGTGCATCGCCCGCTGAAATTGAATCGGAAATTGGTGTGCCGGTTGAAGAGGTGTTGATGGGCACTCCAGGTATGACGGAATTGGTCTCTTGGAATATGTCGAATTTTGGTTTTATGCAACTGGAGTTTGCCATTGAAACCGATATGACGCGGGCTTTAATTGAGGTTATCAGTCGACTTAATCGATTACGAGCATTGCCGGCAAATGCCGAAAAGCCACAAATTTTAATGGGCGAATGGGGTGACGCTAACGATACACTTATCGAGTATTTCATTCAGCAGCAGGGTGATATCAGTGAATCAGTGCGTTTAGAAAATGCAAAGTACCTGCGCGACAATATTGTACCCGAGTTGCAGAGTTTGTATGGCGTTTCTCGAATTGAGTTTGATGATGGAACCGGAGGACTGGGCAATCAACTGCAGATTGTTTTCGATCCTTACAAAGCTGCCGAATTGGGAATTGATATTGCGCGAGTTTCGCAAAAAATTGGTCGTTCGGCGAACCTATCCAGCGGATTTGTGGATGTGGGCAGACGTCAATACATCTTGCGGTATCAGGGCCGCTACGATTACCTTCAGTTAAAAAATCTTATTCTGGAATGGCGACAGGGACAGCCCGTCAAACTGGGTGACCTGGCCGAAGTGACTATCGCACCGGGTCGCAAGGATGGATTTATCTATCAAAACGGTAATCCCAGTTTTCGTCTTGCCGTATTCAAAACCAATGACGCCAATGTCTTACAATCGTTGGATATCGTTAAGAATAAAATGGTGGAACTTAATTCCGGTGAGTTTGCCCAGCGCGGATTGAACGCTCAGTTTTCATTTGATCCCAGCCGATATATTAAACGATCGATCAGTTTGTTAAGCAGCAATTTAATCTTGGGCGTTTTGCTTGCCGTGGGTGTGCTTTGGCTGTTCCTCAGGCAGTGGCGAGCCACTCTGTTAATTGCATTGGCGATACCAGTGTCGTTACTGGCAACCTTTATTATTTTATCGCTGACTGGTCGTTCAATGAATGTGATTTCATTAGCGGGCTTGGCGTTTGCAACAGGCATGGTATTGGATGCGGCGATAGTGGTATTGGAAAACATTGTACGCTTAAGAGAGCGAGGAGAGTCACCAGAAACCGCAAGTGATCAAGGGGCTACTCAAGTATGGGGAGCATTGCTTGCTTCTACTTCGACAACGGTAGCTATTTTTATTCCCATTATGTTTCTGGAAGATGCTGAAGGACAAATGTTTGCCGATCTGGCGATGACCATCGCTATCGGTGTGTCGGTTTCTTTATTAGTTGCTGTGACCGTATTGCCTACTACCGCACGCTATTGGATGAAACAGCTGCCGCCGAGATCTCAACAGATTTCCGTTTGGGAAAAAATGGCAGACTTTCTAATGCAACTTACCAATTCTTCGAGCAAGCGTTGGGGATGGATTGTCGGCCTTATGACCATTCCAGTTGCCGTTACCATCTGGCTTTGGCCGAGTAGTAACTATTTACCACCAGTTAAACGCGACACCATCGATAGCTTTTTATTTTTTCCTCCCGGAACCAATGTCACAACGGCGGATAAAGAAATTGCCCAGGTCATCGATCAACGGATACAACCTTATTTAAGTGGAGAAAAAACACCTGCCATTCGTGATTATTTTTTCTGGTCATTTCCCGGAGCGTCGGGCGGCTGGCTAGCCGTTAATGGTGAAGAGGGTGCCGATCTGGATGCCTTGCAGATGAGCATTCAAACAGAGGTGATCAGCGGGATCCCGGATTTATTTGGTTTTTCGTTACGGCGTAGTTTATTTGGTGGATTTAACGATACCAACAGTGTGGAAATGATTTTAACTTCTACGGATTTGGACTCGGTAAAGTTGGCAGCTATGCAGGGCATGGGTATGGTCATGCAGAATATACCCGGGGCAACGGCTAATCCGATACCCGACCCATTTGCCGATGCCACCGAATTACGTCTGACCCCCAAAGATGTTCGACTGGCGGAAGTGGGCTGGAATCGTGAAGACTTGGCACGAGTCGTTTTGGGATTAGGACAGGGGGTATGGCTGGGAGAATATTTTGATGGTCAGGACAAGCTCGATATATATGTTAAGTCGATTGAATACGAAACGCCTGAGCAAATGGCTGCCATACCGGTGCACACTCCGCTCGGTGGCGTTGTGCCTTTATCCGACCTGGCTTATGTCGAGCAGATTCTTTCACCAAGTGCCATCGTGCGATTTGAACGCAAACGGGGCTACTCACTGGCAGTGAATCCACCCGATGGTATGTCGCTTGAAGAATTAATTGCCGAATTAAAGACAAAAGTTGAACCCAATTTGCTGGCTCTATTACCAGGCGACGGTGAAGTCCGCTATGCCGGTAGTGCGGAAGATTTAACACGAGCCATTGGCACCTTGAGCATGAACTTTTTAATGGCGTTTACTTTGCTGTTACTGATTCTGGCTGCGCTGTTTCGTTCATTAAAATTTGCAGTACTGATTGTGATCACTATTCCTCTGGCAGGCGTTGGCGGCGTGTTGATGATTAAGTTGATGAACTTTATTAAATTTCAACCGCTCGATTTACTCGGCATGATAGGCTTTATCATATTGCTCGGACTGGTGGTCAACAATGCCATCTTACTGGTAGCGCAAACCCAAAAAGCAGAGTCGAGGGGAATGCATCGTATTGATGCGGTTCATCATGCCTTGCAATTACGATTACGCACAATTTTTATGAGCACATTGACCAGTTTGTTTGGAATGCTACCGCTTCTGTTATTCCCTGGAGCGGGTAGCGAAATCTATCGTGGTATGGCCGCAGCCATTGTGGGTGGTATGAGTGTTTCAACATTATTTACCCTGGTTCTGTTACCTAGC
>JBFHVL010000067.1:0-15408 GCA_041589565.1 Kangiellaceae bacterium
CGCCAGTTAAGAAAGCTCGATTATAAAGAAGCGCAGGAAATTGCTTCAACTGGAGCTAAGGTATTGCACCCTCGCTGTTTAAGACCAGTACGGATAGCTGACATACCTGTGTTTGTCGGCTCCACATTTTCACGTGAAAAACAGGGAACCTTGATCGGAAATTTTCAACAGGCCGATCCTCAGGTTAAAGCCGTTTCGGTGCGTAATGGTGTGCTGTTGATTGCCATGGAAACTTCCGATATGTGGCAAACTCCGGGATTTTTAGCCGAAGCATTTAATATTTTTTATAAACATGGCTTTTCCATTGATCAGGTGTCGACTTCAGAAACCAATGTGACGGTAACCCTTGATAACTTAACGCAGGGAATATCCAGCAAACGTATTCAAATTTTACAGCAGGAGCTTGAGAGCCTTTGTCGAGTGACGGTATTAGAAAATTGCTCGGCAGTTAGTATTGTTGGACGCTCAATTCGTAATCTTTTGTCGCAACTGAGTCAGGCATTTGAAGTGTTCAAAAATCGTTCAGTCCACATGCTGACTCAGGCTGCTAATAATTTAAACTTTACGTTTGTTATAGATGAAGCAGAAGCGCCTCAGCTGGTAAAGCAATTACACGATTCACTCATCAGCCAACAGGGCGCTAATGAGCAGCTTGGCCCCAGTTGGAGCGAGCTGTTTGGTGATGATTCGATTCAAACGGCTTCACATACAGCCGACGCATGGTGGGTTTCTGCTGCTGGAAAACTTGAGCAACTTGCCGAGTCGCAAAGCCCCTGTTACGTGTACAATCTGGATAAAGTGGCGCAGCAAGTCAGTCGATTAAAGCAGCTTAATTCTGTCGATCAACTGTTTTATGCCATAAAAGCAAATGCTCATCCCGATGTATTAAACAAGGTAGCAGCAGGTGGGATGGGATTTGAGTGCGTATCTATCGATGAAGTAGAGTATGTACTTCAGCAGTTTCCCGGAATAGACCGTAATCGTATTCTGTTTACTCCTAACTTTGCGCCAAGAGATGAGTATATAAAGGCATTGGAGCTAGGAGTCTTGCTGACTATTGATAACCTATATTGTTTGGAACAATGGGCTGATCTTTTTGCCGGACAGAAAGTTTTACTGAGAATCGATACGGGAAGTGGCAAAGGACATCATCACCACGTAAAAACTGCCGGTAACGAAGCCAAATTTGGCATACCCATTGATTCGCTTTCGAAATCTCGCCAATTGTTTGAGACTCAGAGTATTGAGGTTATCGGACTGCACTGTCATGTTGGTAGTGGAATTTTAAGCGCGGATAACTGGTACGAAAATGGAAAGGTTTTGCAGGCATTGTTGGAGTTTTTCCCCAGTGTACGTTTTCTTGATTTAGGGGGCGGCCTAGGTATCGTTGAAAAACCACAGCAGGTTGCTTTGGACTTACATCAATTGGATGAGTCTTTATCGCATCTTAAACAGCTTATCGGTAATCATATCGAGCTTTGGCTGGAGCCAGGGAGGTTTATTGTTGCCGAAAGCGGTGTGCTGTTAGCAAAAGTAACCCAGCTTAAAGGGAAACCAGGAGCTGGCTATCTGGGAATTGAAACGGGCATGAACTCTTTGATTCGTCCCGCTTTGTATGGAGCTTATCATCCCATTGTAAATCTTACACGGTTGAATCAGCCGGTAAGGCAAAAATACACAGTTGTTGGCCCCATTTGTGAAACCGGTGATAAACTTGGAGTTGATCGCTTGTTACCCGAGTCTTTTGAAGGCGACGTGATGCTTATTGCCAATACCGGAGCCTACGGCCGAGTGATGGCTTCGAGCTACAATATGCGAGCGCCAGCCGGTGAACTGGTAATTCTTGCAGATAACTAAGTTATTTTCAGGCTTGAGGTTTGGTCGTCTTGTGCTCTGGTAATTATTTACTGTTTGAATATTAAGACGGATACCCTACACTTTAATTATTCTTTATAAAAATGTGACATTTATCATCAATTGATATAAATTGATGTGGTAAAGCGTGGTATAACCAGTTGTAAGCTTTGAAGATAAGTGATTGTAAAGACGTTTGTTTAGACTTTTCGCTCAGCAAAAATAAAATGAAAACCCCGGATTCAAAGGACGGGTCCTAGTGGTGGCGCAAGGAGTTGTCTAACAGTCAAGACTGAAGGGTAGGGTAGTTATTGTGCGAAATTCATTTGCTAAGTTATTAATCAGTTCACTGATTGCATTGTCGTCGGCTTCCGTAATTAGTGCATCTAATGAAGAGCTTTACGCACTTCAAAAAACGCAAGTCAACGGAAACGAAGTTTTTCTAAATGGCATGGGGGCGGTTAAGAAACTCAACGCCGACTATTATATTGCTGCGCTTTACCTGCAGGAAAAGTCATCCATTGATTCAGACATAGTATATCTGGAAATGCCCAAGCGTTTGTCTATTCGATTTGCTTTAGACAGAGTTTCGGCACGAAGTTTTGGGCGCGAGCTGGCCGGTGCTCTAAAAATCAATAATACGCCTGAAGAACTGCAGGCTTACCGTAATGACTTGCGTACCTTTATTGGGTTATTTCGAGGAATTTACTCAAAAGGTGACTTAATGACCTTCGACTATGTGCCTAAACGTGGCGTGATCATCACTCATAACGGTAAAGTGTTAGGCACCATTAACCGAACCGGGTTTGATAAAGTGATGTTTAAAGCCTGGCTTGGAGATAAGCCCATGAGTTCGGCATTTAAGAATGGCCTGGTAGGACGAAATGATGACAAAGTTGCCATTGAGTTATTGCATAAATTCGTCGATCTTAAGTCCTAGCCCTTCGAATATTTCGTAGACTCGCCGGCTTCTCGGCGTGGCGAGTCACTGAGTAAAGCCAAATCTGGCTGATATCTAATCGCTTTCTGCTAATCTTTCCACAATAATACCTGTGACCGTTTACAATAGGAATTGCTCATCTTATCCTTGCGCAAACCGTAAAAAGGACGAGTTCTATGCTTTATATAAATTCTCACTTTGCTGGCGGAAACATAGAGCTGGCAGAGATTACAGAAAATCGGTGTGACCTGCGAATTAAGCCTGATAATCAGTCAGAGTTTAAACAGTGGTTCTTTTTTAAGGCCAGCAACGTGGGTGGACAGCAGATTTCATTTCGTATTTTAGACGCCGACAAGGCGGCTTACCCTCAAGGTTGGCTGGATTACAACGTTTGTTGCAGCTACGACGGTGAAGATTGGTTTCGTATACCGACTCAATTTAAAGACAGTTGTTTGGAGTTTTCTTTCAACTTTGAGCATGACTCTGCATATTTCGCCTATTTTGCACCTTACAGCTATGAGCGTCACTTAAGCTTGGTGCACGCTGCAGCGATGCATCCTGTTGTGCGGCATGAAGTTTTGGGTGAAACGCTTGATGGTCGAGAGTTGAATTTACTTATCGCCGGTAATCCTAACGCCGAGAAGTCGGTTTGGGTAATTGCCAGACAGCATCCTGGTGAAACCATGGCTGAGTGGTTTATGGAGGGGCTAATTGAACGTTTACTCGACTCGGACGATTCGGTCAGTCGTCAACTTTTGCAAAACAGCTGTTTCTATTTGATCCCCAATATGAATCCCGATGGCAGTGATAGGGGTCATTTACGCACTAATGCGGCGGGAATTAATTTAAATCGTGAGTGGGACAAGTCAACGATGGAAAATAGCCCTGAAGTGTATCTGGTTCGGGAGCGAATGAAGCAGTCAGGGGTAGACCTGTTTGTAGACGTACACGGCGATGAAGGACTGCCCTATGTATTTATTGCCGGAAGTGAAGGTATTCCGCGTTTTGATGAAGCAATGGCTGCGCAAGAAGCTAAGTTTTTGAACGATTTCATGGTGGCATCGCCGGAAATGCAAAATGAATTCGGTTATCCAAAAGACGAACCGGGGCAGGCCGATTTGAGTATTGCCAGTTCCTGGGTCGGGCAGGAGTTTGGCTGCTTGGCGGTAACTTTGGAAATGCCATTTAAGGACAATGCCAACTTACCAGATGAAGAAAGAGGTTGGTCTCCGGAACGAAGTATGCTTTTAGGCGCCGCTATGTTACAGCCAATTTTGCAACAGATGAAAAGTTAAAGGACGTTTTGCAGTGGAAAAAAACATTTTAATTTTAGGTGCCGGCTTTGTTGCAGGGCCCGTGGTTGAGTATCTAACACGTCAGCCAGAAAATCAGCTTACTTTAGTATCGCATATACTCTCCGAAGCTGAGCGTTACTCGAATAAATATCCTCGTGTACGTCCATTGGCTGCGGATGTCACAAACGTACAGCAAATGTCCGAGTTGGTTCAGGCTCATGACCTTGTCATCAGCTTAGTGCCTTATGTATTTCATGTTCCAGTTGCCAAATTGTGTATTGAACATAGAGTGCCAATGGTGACCGCTTCCTATGTGAGCGCTGATATGCAGGCATTGGATACTGCGGCGCGCGAAAATGATGTGTTGATATTAAACGAAATAGGCTTAGATCCGGGCATTGATCATCTCTCGGCAATGAAAGTCATTGATGAGGCACACGATAAAGGCGCAAAGATCCTCAGTTTTGCCTCCTGGTGCGGTGGACTTCCCGCTCCGGAGTGTAACAACAATCCACTGGGGTACAAGTTTGCCTGGGCGCCAAGAGCGGTCCTGCTGGCTCTTTTAAACGAAGCGCGATATTTGAAAAATGGCGAGGAGCAAATCGTTACTGCAAACGAGCTGTTGCGCTCGGTTAAACCCGTTAAGATTTCAGACGAGTTGATGCTGGAAGGTTATCCCAATCGCAATTCGGTACCTTACCGAGAAGCTTATGGCATACACGAAGCTCAGAACTTGATCCGGGGAACTTTGCGCTATCCAGGGTTCGCAGAAATCTTTGAAACCGCGCATCAGCTGGGATTATTAAGCGTTGATACGCCTGTTGATTCGGCTAAAAGCTGGAAAGAGTGGTATCAATCTCAAGTCGAGACTTTATCCACTCCCTTGTCTGAGCGAGCCGCAGAAGCGTTTGCTTGGCTAGGGTTGGAGTCGGAGCAGTCAATGCCTAAAGTCGACTCTATGTTGGACGCCTTTTGTGAGGTGCTTAAATCCAAACTTAATTACGAGACTGGGGAATTCGACATGATCGCATTACAGCACCGGTTTGAAATTGAGTATCAAGGTCAGTCTGAATATTTGTCGTCTACACTACTCGTTAAAGGCGATGTTAACGGGTTTTCGGCAATGGCAAAGACAGTAGGCTATCCTGTAGGTATTGCTGCACAATTAATCTTGGATGACGAAATTCAGGACAAGGGCGTCAAGATCCCTGTAGAACGCCATTTCTATGAACCACTACTCGAAGCGCTTGAAGATGAGTCTATTGGTTGTGTAGAACAGGCCGAGTCGGCTTTGAACGAGCATTTTTTCCTCTGACTTGAGCAAGTCCTGCAGTGGCTCGATATTTAATTGATTTGGATATTCCGAGAGAAGAGTGGCTAAGACTTTATCGAGGCACAGCCAATGCTATTTTATGTCGAGCCGATGATGGAACCCGAATTAAAATTGCTGCGCATCATTTTTTAAGTTTTGTAAGTTATTCCGGAGTAATGGGCAGGTTTGAGCTGAAAATCGATGAAAACCATAAACTTCAGAGCTTAAAACGCATAAATTAATTAATTTGATGCGGTGCAGCGTGAAAGTCATGCTTCTAACTTATTGAAATAAAAGGGAAATAATATTTCAAAAAAAACACTTTAAACTGGTCGGAGGATTTTTAATAATAATCTTCAATAGTTTGTTGTTTTAGTGATAGTTTCGGTTTAAAACGAAGGTTGAAGCAGCAAATTTTGACTACATCAACTGGTTGAGTAGTGAATAGCAACCAATTAAAAAATATAAAACGGGGAAGGTAAAAACATGAGAAGAAAAGGGCTAAATCAAGTTGCTCAATCCTCGTCTCCAAAATGGGCTAAAGTTGCTTCTGCGGTTACTTTGGCGCTGGCCGTTCCTGCAGCTAATGCGGTCGGTATATCTTGGGGCGAGTGGGAAGGTAGTTTTGACACTACGTTATCCGTTGGTGCCAGTTGGCGGATGGAAAACCAGAACGGCGCGCTGATTGGACTGGGTAAAGAGGGTGATAACGGCGTTCAAGGGATGGCATATTCTCATAACGGTGACGATGGCAACCTGAACTTCCATAAAGGTGATACCTTCTCCGAAATTTTTAAAGGGGTTCATGAATTTGGCTTAACTCACAGTAGTGGGTTTGGATTCTTTATTCGTGGGACCTGGTTTTATGACAAGAAATTAAAAGACGGCGACTTCAGGTACTATGGTACGGTTGATCAAAACAGTCGCTCTCAAGTTCAAACTGATTTGTATGGCTACGCCGATTATCCGGTAAATGGCTTTTCGGACGCAGCGCTGGATCAACAGGGCAGTGATATTCAACTACTCGATGCCTATATCTATAACACTTGGTATTTCGACGAGTCTGCGCTTCAAGTCCGCGTGGGAGAGCAGGTGGTTAACTGGGGCGAAAGTACTTTTATCCAGCACAGTATTTCTGAAGCGAACCCAATTGATGTTACTAAACTTCGTGTTCCCGGTGCGGAGCTGAAAGAAGCCTTTATCCCAGTACAAACATTGTGGGCATCGGTTGATTTAACTCCCAATGTAACTCTTGAAGGCTATGTTCAGTTTGAGTGGGAAGGTATTCGAATTGATGAGCCGGGTACTTACTTTTCCAGTCAGGACTTTTTAGGTGAATCTGGAAAGTTAATTTGGCTTGGTTTTGGTTTAGCGCCCGAATTTACTCCGGGAGCAGCCGCATTTAGATCGGCTAATGATAGTGTTAGCGATAATGGTCAATTTGGTATTAAGCTTGGCTGGTATGCTGAAGAGTTGGGCGATACGGAGTTTGGTTTTTATTATCTGAATTATCATAATAAACGACCTATTATCTCAGCTCGTAAGTACGATCAAAACTTAGGCGGTGTGACTGGCTACCTGGACTATGTGGAAAACATTCAGCTTTACGGTATTAGTTTTAACACAGCAACCGACGCGGGGCTTTCTGTTGCCGGTGAGGTTTCGTATCGAGTTGATGAGCCACTTCAAATTGACGATGTTGAGCTGTTATTTGCCGCTTTAGGTGGCGTTTCACCATCAGTGCCGCGTGGCACTTCACAGCTGAACGATTCTTTAGCTGCAGGAGAGACCATTTCTGGATACCAGCTGTTTGATACCATCCAAGGGCAGGTTACTTTAACTAACTTATTTGGACCTGGTCTTGGTGCTTCTCAATGGACAGGTTTGATGGAAATTGGTTTCAATCAGATTGAAGACATGCCCGATCAAGATGTCTTGCGATTTGAAGCACCTGGTACCTACCGCAGTGGTAATCCAAATCGAGCCCAGTCAAATGGTTTTGAGGGTGTCGAAACAAACGATTTTGCCGATGACTTCTCTTGGGGATATCGGTTAGTGGTCAAAGCAGATTATACAGGCGTCATTGGTGCCTGGAACATGTCACCTCGTCTTATTTTCCAACACGATGTTTCAGGGACAACACCTGCGCCAATCAGCAACTTTATAGAAGGTCGTAAAGCTATTGCTTTGGGTGCGACTTTTGATTATCTGCAAAAGTGGAAAGTCGATGTGGCTTATAACCAATATTCCGGTGGCGGCACAGCAAACTTAATCTCTGACCGCGACTTTATCGCATTAACCGCTAGTTACTCATTCTAAAAAGGTTTGGACAGATGAATAAAACGTTAAAAAGTGTTCTTTCCGGTGCTGTTGCGCTAGCGGTAGCGCATAGCGCCTTCGCAAAAGTCAGCCCTTCCGAGGCTGCAAAACTAGGTAATGAACTTACACCACTAGGAGCGGAAAAATCAGCAAACGCTGACGGTACTATTCCAGCGTGGACCGGTGGTATTACTAAACCACCTGCTGGCTACAAAGTAGGTGATCATCATCCCGATCCGTTTCCAAATGATCAGGTATTGTTTACCATTACCGCTGCAAATGCTGCTCAATTTGAAGATAAATTATCGCCCGGTATCATGGAAATGTTTAAGGCTTACCCTGGCTCATTTAACATTCCTGTGTATACCTCTCGCCGGACCGCGTCTTCACCTCAGTACGTTTACGATGCGACAAAAGCAAATGCGACGCGCACCGAACTGGTTGAAGGTGGTAATGGTTTGAAGAATGCAGCGATTGGTACACCGTTCCCGATTCCTCAAAACGGTCTTGAAGTAATTTGGAATCATATCGTTCGGTACCGTGGTGTAACAGTTACCCGTGACACCGGCCAAGCGACACCAACTCGGGACGGAAGCTACACCATGGTTAAATTCCGAGACGAACTGGATCAGCTTTATACCCGAGAAGGTGTAACTCCACAGCAGCTTGAAAATGAAAATATGCTGTTCTATTTCAAGCAATGGGTACTTTCTCCGGCGCGTTTGGCAGGAACGGCGTTGTTGGTCCATGAGACTCTGGACCAAATCAAAAAGCCACGCCAGGCATGGACTTATAACACCGGTCAACGTCGTGTGCGTCGTGCTCCGAACGTTGCATATGATGCTCCAGGTACAGCGGCTGACGGCCTAAGAACAACAGATGATTTTGACTTGTTCAACGGTGCGCCTAACCGCTATAACTGGAAACTGTTAGGGAAAAAAGAAATGTACATCCCTTACAACAGTTATAAGTTGCACTCAGATCAAATCACTTACGATCAAATCATTAAGCCAGGACACATTAACTCTGATTTTACCCGTTGGGAGTTGCATCGTGTTTGGGTTGTTGAGGCGACATTAAAAGAAGATACACGTCATATTTACAAAAAGCGTGTGTTTTATATTGACGAAGACAGTTGGCAAATTGCTGTGACCGACATTTACGATAACGCAGACGAGTTATGGCGAGTTGGTTTTGCTTATGCGTTAAACTACTACGAAGTGCCAACTTTATGGTCAACGTTGGATGTTATTCATGATCTAAAAGCAGGACGTTATATTGCTATTGGTTTGGATAATGAAGACAGTATGTATGACTTCACGATTGAACGAAACGAGGCAGATTTTACCCCGGCGGCATTACGCCGTGCAGGGCGTAGATAAGCTATTACGTTCATTTTGAAGCCAAAGTTAAAATAAAGGTCGGATTGCCGGCCTTTATTTTAGGGTATGAAGTAAAAGCTGGGCTAGAATCGATATCTCGTTGTCTCTAAAAGCGTAGGCACCGAGATAGCCAAATATAAGACCAAGGTTTAGTAGTCGCTCAATCTCGAAGTGTTTCTAATTGGTTTTGAGTTGAGATTGAAAGAATGCCTAAGAGGAAAGCATGTTCAAAAAGTTCTTGTTAATTTGCATAATTGGGATGTCTCAAGTAGCGCTGGCTTCGGAACAAGAGCCGTCGGTGCTGGCCGCAAAGGCATCCGAGTCCTTGTTGCTGGATGTTGAAGGATTGGCAGAGCAAAAATTGGTTGCTGTAGGTGAGCGTGGGCATGTTCTTATTTCTGAAGATAACGGCGCAAGTTGGCGACAGGTGATTACACCAACGCAGGCAACACTAACGGCAGTTACTTTTATCAATGACCAATTAGGTTATGCCGTTGGCCATCAGCAAGTAATTTTAAAAACCACAGATGGCGGAGAAACCTGGACCTTGCAGCACCATGACGCTGAAGATCTCGCTTTTCCTGCTTTGCTAGATGTGTGGTTTCGAGATGGCGCTTGGGGGGTGGCTGTTGGTGCCTACGGATTGATGCTTGAAACGACTAATGGTGGAAAAAACTGGGAGCCGGTGGATCTAATTGAGCTTGAAGATCCGGATTTCGGTTTGCCACATTTTTACAGTTTGGCTTTTGATGGTAGAAATAATCGCCTTTATATGGTTGGAGAGCTTGGTTTTCTCGCTGTTTCAGATGATTTTGGTGAAACTTGGGAAAGAAAAGAATTTCCTTATCGGGGCTCATTGTTCCATATTGCGGTGAGTTCAAAGGGGAGCATTCATGCGATGGGATTGCGTGGCAATTTGTTTCGCTCAACCGATCAAGGTGAGACTTGGGAGCACATTAAGACCGGAACTCGCGCATCGATAAACAGTATGGTGAACATTGGTGGTTCACAACAAGCTTATTTTGCAGTTGATGGAGTTTTACTTTTTTCAAATGATGACGGCCAAAACATAACTACCAAACAACGAAATGATCGAAGTGGGCTCATGGCTGGCGTCATGACTGGGGTCAACCAGTTAGTAGTGGTTGGAGAAAAAGGTGCCAAACAAGTCGACTTTGATGGTCGCGAAATAAAACAATAAAGACAGGAGTTGCGTAAGTATGCAGCAGTCAGCGCTCAATAATTTTATTAATAATACCTTCTTCAAACACCGTGGAGTGGTATTGTTTGTTTTCGCGGCTATAACCATCGTAATGGTTTACTTTGCATCCCATCTTAAAGTGGATGCCAGCTTTGAAAAAAATATCCCACTCGAACATCCCTACATGCAAACCTATCTCAAGCATCAGGATCAGTTTGGGGGGGCTAATCGTATATTAATTGCTCTTGAAGATACATCGGGTGATATTTTTAATCCCGACTTTTTCAATGCGCTTAGTGAAGCAACTGTCAGAGTCAGTGCTATTTCAGCAGTGAATCAGCCGCAGGTTCAATCTTTATTTACTCCGAATACTCGATACATCGAAGTAGTAGAAGATGGGCTTGAAGGTGGTCCTGTAATCCCCGCGGACTTTTTAAATGATAAAGAATCTTTAGAAGTTGTTCGGAAAAACGTGTTAAAAGGTGGCTTTGTTGGTCGTCTGGTAGCTAATGATTTTTCTGCAGCCATGGTATCTGCTCAGCTGTTTTCGATAGATCCAACAACCAAAGAGAATACCGACTTTATTAAGGTAGCAGATCAACTTGAGCAGATTCGCACTGATCTCGAAGCCGATTACCCCAATGTAAAATTGCACGTCATTGGTTTCTCCAAGATGATAGGGGATATCAGTAATGGTGCAGAGGGGGTTTTGCTGTTTTTTGGTGTCGCGGTATTGATCACTGCATTTCTGGTTTACCTGTACTCTCATAGTATTCAATTGACATTACTGCCGCTGTTAACGTCAATCGTTGCCGTTTTTTGGCAATTAGGGCTGTTGACTATTTTAGGCTTTGGAATAGATCCAATGTCGATCTTGGTACCTTTCCTGGTTTTTGTCATTGGTGTCAGTCATGGGGTACAGATGATCAATGCTGTCGGCAAAAATGTTGCAGGTGGCACTACCGCTATGGATGCAGCTTGCTCTGCATGCTGTCGGTTATTTATTCCAGGCATGGTAGCTTTGCTAAGTGATACCATCGGGTTCTTAACCTTGTTGTTAATCAAAATTGACATTATCAAGGAGCTTGCTGTAACTGCGAGTATTGGGGTTGCGGTAATTATTCTGACCAACTTGATTTTACTGCCTGTGCTGTTGTCATACGCCAAATTTGATGATTCTTTTGCCAAAAAGGTGACCAAGGGGGCAGAGCGACAAACTGTTTTATGGCGCAAGTTTGCCAGTTTCGCTCAACCAAGAACTGCTAAGATGACTGTAATAGTTGCGGTAATCCTTGCTGTTGGTGGTGTCTACTACGCTAGTGATATGAAAATTGGTGATTTACACGCTGGTGCGCCTGCACTACGTGCTGATTCTGTTTATAACCGTGATACAGCCTATATAACGGAAAAGTTTTCTATCGGGACTGATGTGATTTCGGTTATGGCTGAAACCAAACTCGATGGTTGTACTGATTTTGAAGTGATGAAAACTATCGATGATTTTCAGTGGAACCTGCAAAACTTAAGTGGTGTTCAGTCCACCCTAAGCATTACCAGTATTTCAAAAGTATTAAATGCAGGATTTTTTGAAGGCAATTTAAAATGGAAAGTTCTGCCTAGAGAGCAGGCAACTTTGGCACAATCTATTAGGTATGTTGAAACCTCTGCAGGATTATTCGATAAAGACTGTCAATTTATGCCAATTTTGGTGTTTACCAAAGATCATAAAGCAGAAACCATTGAAGAAGTGGTTAGTGCCGTTAAAGCATACAATGAAGACTTTCCTTCAGAACTGGTAACTTTTAAATTAGCGATGGGACCTGTAGGCGTTATGGCCGCAACAAATGAGGCGGTAGCCGCTGCTCAGTACCCAATGCTCATTGGTGTTTACGTTGCCGTTATTTTGCTTTGTCTTATTAGTTTCCGTTCGATTCGATCAACGCTTTGCATAATTATTCCGTTAGCTTTGGTTTCTGTTCTTGCGCAAGCATTAATGACCTGGTTAGAAATTGGATTAACCGTTGCAACGTTACCGGTTATCGCACTTGGTGTTGGAATTGGGGTGGACTATGGAATTTATATATTCTCTCGTATGCTGGACTTTATCCGCGCTGGCGAACCAATTAGCGAAGCTTTTTATAAAACGCTTAACTTAACGGGTAATGCCGTATTTTTTACCGGTATTACTCTAGCAATTGGGGTTAGTACCTGGATCTTCTCGGCGTTGCAATTCCAGGCAGACATGGGGATTTTGTTAACCTTCATGTTCTTATTTAACATGTTAGGTGCCGTCATTTTACTACCTGCATTAGCGGCATTTCTCTACCGCCGCTAGTCGATTTATTCGGGTAGTGGTTTGTCCACTACCCGAATTCTTCAAAATTTTAAAAAAACATCAATTTGTCTGATGCGAACCTCCAGTTATTAGCCTAAAATTACACTCCGTGGTATATCCCTGTTTTCACGCTAAAAATATCAATTTGTTTATCAAAACTTACTGATTAAAAACACAAAGTCGGAAGGAATTATCGTATGGCGCAGGCACCTACTGAGCACCAACCCGTGTTGCTCGAGAATGTCATTAAGCTCATTGAAAGTAAATTTAATAAGGCGCAGGCTAAAACCGTCAGTCGTTTCGCCAAGTTTTTCTATGGCAGCATTGCTCCCGAAGATTTGAATGAACGAGCTGCTAATGATCTCTATGCTTCAGTTTTAAGTCTTTGGAACTTTCTACAAAGCGAGAAAGAAGACGAGGTTTGTGTTCGAGTATTCAATCCAGAGTTTGAAACCCATGGTTGGCGTTCTAACCATACGGTAATAGAACTGGTTCATCCCGATATGCCGTTTCTGGTGGATACGGTCAGAATGGAGCTACATCGCCTTGGTTTAGGAATATTTCTTCACATCCACTTACCGATCGCCATCGAGCGTGATAACAACAATTTGATCCAGTCAGTTGAGTTGGCACAGGAAAACGAGAAACGCTCGACCATGACTCCAATGTATCTGGAAGTTGATCGTCAGGTTGAGCAATCTGAACTTGATAGTATTCGAGAGAACCTGGAACGGGTACTGGCGGATGTACGGACTGCGGTTCGTGATTGGGAGCCAATGAAGAAAAAGCTCAAGCAGGTAATCGAACGTGTTAGTAACTCACTTTCTAATGTGACTAAAGAGCGACAACAGGAAACTCTCGATTTTTTGAAGTGGATCTCAGGTAATCATTTTACACTTCTTTCTTATACATCCTACGACCTAAAAGAGCAGTCTGGAAAATCATACCTGGTGCCGCAAAAGAAATCGTCCCTGGGTCTTTCGACTATGCCACTGTGGTCGCCAAGAAAGTATTCTCTATCGGATTTGCCGAAAGGAGCCCAGCGACTCATTCTCGATAATTCGACTTTATTGGTATTGACCAAATTAAGCGCTATCAGTACCGTTCATCGTCCCGCACATATTGACTATATCGGAGTGAAGCGATTTGATGACGAAGGTAATGTCGTAGGAGAAGACCGCTTCTTGGGTCTTTATACCTCAGCAGCCTATAATGTCAATCCAATGTCTATTCCCGTATTGCGTGAGAAGATTCAAGCGGTGCTGGACTGTTCTGGACTTCCTGCTGGAAGTCATGATGCGAAAGTACTGCGTAATATTCTGGAAACCTATCCTCGTGATGAATTATTCCAGATTAGTGTGCACGAGCTTCTTGGAACTGCCATTGGTGTAATGCACATAAAAGAACGAGCGATTATTCGACTGTTTGTTCGTCGTGATCCCTATGGTCGCTTTTTTTCCTGCCTAGTGTATGTCCCCAGAGAAATTTATAACACCAAACTGCGTCTTAAAATGACCAATATTCTTGGTGAGACTTTTAATGCCAGTGGTGAAATCAGATTTACAACGACCTTCTCTGAATCTATTTTAGCTCGAATACACTTTACCGTTCCGGTAGAGAACGCTGAGAAAATTGAATATGACCTCCTGGCATTAGAGCGCGAATTGGTTGAAGCCGCTCGCTCCTGGGATGACAATTTAAAAGATGCGTTACGTCAGGAATATGGAGAAGCTCAGGGCGGACGATTAATTCAGAGATACATGGAAGCTTTTCCTTCGAGTTATAAAGAAGAAACATTACCGCAAACAGCCGTGCTTGATGTAGCTCATCTTGAAAGTCTGTCAGAGGGTAATAACCTCAGCATGCTTTTGTATCGTCCACAGGAAGACTCGGAAGGTATATTAAAGTTTAAATTATTCCATCGTGATCAACCGACCCCATTGTCTGATGTACTTCCCATGCTCGAAAACATGGGACTCGATGTGCTGGGTGAAACACCCTATAAAGTTGAAATTAAAGACGGCGGTGTACGTTGGATTATGGACTTCAGCATGATGCATTCATCTGGAAAGCAGCTGGTGCTTGAAGACTTAAAAGCCAAATTTCAGGAAGCATTTTTTGAAACCTGGAACGGTCGAGCTGAAAATGATGGATTTAACCGACTGGTGTTAAGCGCTGGTCTGGACTGGCGACAAACCTCTATTTTGCGCGCTTATGCCAAATATTTGTGGCAAGTAGGTTTTACCTTCAGTCAAACCTATATTGAAGAAACTTTGGCCAAATACCCTCAGATTGCTCGACTGTTAGTGGAATACTTTTATCAAAAATTCGAGCCCTCTCATGAGCGGGATGATAAAAAACTAAAAGCTCTGAAAACAGAGATCTCCGGATTGCTTGACACTGTTTCTAACCTGGATGAAGACAAAATCCTCGATCGTTACCTGCGTGTTATAGATGCTACGTTACGAACAAACTTTTTCCAGGTGAGTGAAGAAGGCCGGGAGAAAGATTACATATCCTTTAAATTGAACCCATCTAAGATTCCAGAAGTTCCACTTCCGGTGCCAATGTACGAAATATTTGTTTATTCGCCTCGTGTCGAAGGTGTTCATTTGCGTGGAGGTAAAGTTGCACGAGGAGGATTACGTTGGTCCGATCGGCGTGAAGACTTTCGTACGGAAGTTTTAGGTTTGGTTAAAGCACAACAGGTTAAGAACACCGTTATCGTTCCGGTTGGTTCTAAAGGTGGCTTTGTTTGTAAAAAGCTTCC
>JBFHVL010000068.1:0-15344 GCA_041589565.1 Kangiellaceae bacterium
AGTAATGAATCCTATATTTATATGCAATGGAATTCATCGGGTCGTTGTACTTACATTTATTCTTCCACAGGCTCTATGTTTCACCAATAAGCCTATGAACTCGCAAGTCACTCCAGTGGAGTTCAAACCATCGAGGAGTGACTTGGTACATCCTCTCCCTTAAACTCGCCTGAAATATTCTTTATAAATCAACGCCAAAATTACAGCACTGTATAATGCAAAAGCTATCGATGACAAAGAATGGACAACAATACTCCATACACTAGCAAGAAAGGTGATTGACAGAAAAAGTCCTAGGAACATCTTTTGGACGAGCCGGTATTGCTCAGAATAAAGATCAAAAAGATAAGCTATAAATCCGGTTATTATTAATAAAATGAAGGCGTCACGGATTGGCGTTGCGAATACGGCGCGGTCTATTACCAACGCGAGAAAAGCTGTCATCCCACCTAACATAATCCATACTCTTAATAGGCCGGAATCCAGAGGCTCACTTTCCCGATTAATTCTGGTATCTTTTCCCGAGTATTTTATATTGTACATATCCCCCGCTCCACTCTCTGTTTTCACAAAGCAAACGAAAAACCATAAGTTAACTTATAAGTCTGGAGCATAAATAATTTATTACAGTGACGAGTAGCAGAAAGTGTTTCAGATTTAGTAGCCAATAACTAGAAGTGGTTCAATTAAAAACAACCCCGCATTTAGAACACGGGGTATAAGTATGGGAGTCATCTTCTAATAAGAGAGTCTATCGTGATATCAAAAAAGAAATTAATTACGTGATGCCACCGCTCGTACAGCACCAGCATTATGAACTGCCTTTTCCCAGAAAATATCATCAACCTCAATGGTCTTAACTAATCTGTCAAACAATTGATTGGCGCCATAATGATGTGCCGTCTTTAATAAACTACCACCTTCAAATCCAACCTCGGACTCGCAGTAAATGTTACGGTAATTAGAGTACAAGCGAATATCGTTCGCCAGAATCACACTGAAAAACTGGCGCTCAGAATCTTGCTTCACGTATTGGCACAGTTGCTTCTCAATAGACTGAGTATCTTCATTAGAAAATGCTGCTGTAGAAATAAATAGAACTGCTAAAGAAATCCATCGTACAAGTTTCATAATTACCACCTTAATTTTCGTATTGTTCGAAAATAATTACACTGAGTTAACCTACTCATTGTTAATTGATGCTTACAGTGTATAGCACAAGAGTTTTTAAACATCGGACAATGCTGGATGTTTTTTGTGCGATTTTGCTGACAAGGTCACTAAGTGTTTTGATAGTTCAGTAATTGAGATTTTCGATGTAATTACAAAACGGCACATAAAAATACAAATCGAGATACGATATCTCATAACGATGAAAATTATTTTATGCAAGCAAGCACCTTTATCGCTTGTACGAGATTCAAAATGCATTTTATGAGTGTATAGATAAGCCTAATGACTCAATCATGAGAAAAGAGTTAGTATTTAAGAATTAATTTTTTCCGACAACAATCCGATCGGCCAAACCCAATTGCAAGGCGGACAGAAGAGAAGTCATCCAGAGCTTGTTTTGCTCATCCCACTCGGCACCAAATCGTTGGATTTTTTCCCGAAGCTCTACTTCATCCAGATCCACACGAATGAACACGTGCTCGTTCATAAAACGGGTATTTGAAACTAACTGCTCATCAAGTTTTGCAATAGGCTTGGAGTCAACTATCAACTCAACTGTAGTGTATCGCATGTTGCCAGACTTATCTTCACGATATCGAACGTTAACAAGTTTGTCGCCAAATTCATCAAGATACTTTTGAGTGCCTTTGTCTCCGGCGTTCAAAGTCCGTTTAACATCCATATGCTTACCCATGAGCGCTCTCCTTGAACATGACGTCCTCCCTGATATGTCACGTAATAATGAATTACCATAATGGCAAAGGGAGTTTACCCCATTTAAACAATTAACCCATTAGTTGATCAAAGAATTAGCAGGTAAGAGATTGTCCAGTAAGACTTTCAGTAATTGTCGGTTGAAGGTGTCAATAGAGAATGAAGCGCGACATTAATACTAAGTCGCGCTTTCAAACAGTTATAAATATTGTTTGAGATATTTATAGTTTGGCGTCAGTTTGCCTTTATAAACAATTAGCGAACGATAAAGCTCTGGATGCAGTTCGAGATCGTTAAACTCCAACGATAAATCAAGATCCATCAGGTATGGAATGTAGTCTTTTAATATCGAGCTGAAATGACGTGAGGCATCTAACGACAACTCACAAGGCAAATTATCAATTGACATAACGGTTGGACCATCCCATGAGATTGCCATCTTATAATCATCAGTTTCGGGATTATAAGTGAACGCAGGTTCGTCAATGGTACTGGCAATCTTAGTACACTCTAACGAGCCATTAATATCGCAACTGATATCTCCAATCACCCAGGGTAACTTGGCCTTATGTTCGAGCATACGTTGACGGTCAAGATGTTTGGGGTATTTTTCTGTCCAGTATGGCGTTTGGATCAGAATATTAAACTTGCCTAATAGTCGATCAAAAGTGCTAATGTACTCGCTGGTGCCTTTTGCAACAAAATCATCGAACTCGAAATCTTCACCATCGATACGCTCGTTTATATGTCGGCTACTAGCAACAGTGTACCAGCTTCCTTCTGGCAAGTGGCCAAGAGCAATCGATTGAATATCCACTTTAGGTAGTTTTAACCAACGGCAAACTTCCTCTGCTCCTTTACCTACGTTTCCTGTTCCTACAACCAACACTCGAAGAGGTTCGCCTTTTTGCAAATCAAAATCGGCAAATGCCTTTTTAATATCTTCGATTCCTTTGTACTGGTAGGTCTGTAATACTTTTTGAATATCACTGTGTTTATTAATTAGCGATAATTTTTTCCCAGCAATTGCAAAGGTATCTATGGCACCGGCGATACCTGCAAACCGTCCAAACGCAATGGTTCGAGCTCCTCGTTCATTTACAATGGTCTCGTAATCAAATAGGGTCGCTCCTGCATCAATAAATTTTTGCAGCAGGGGCATATTGTAGGCCTGACCCTTTATAGTGTGGGAAAAGGCAATATGTACTTGCTCTGCAAGTATCGAGTCTACTGGGGGTTCTTTAATTCCAATGACCAGCTGATGATTAGCTGGTGTATCAACCAGTCGAGCTCCGGCTTTTTCGTAGTCGTCATCCGGATGGATTCGAATATCACATCGCTCAACATCTACATTGTATCCCTGCGCTTTAAGTTCTTTAATAGCATCAGGCGTGAGCGGTGTTCGTTTTTCCCACTGATTTTTATGTTCCTTGCGCACAATCGCTTTTAACATCGTCATTCACCGTATTGCAGTCTTGTTGTGTTTTGTAAACCAATACTCTTAGTGTTTCGTATCAGGATCGACCGGCTGTTGCATGATAACCTGGAAGTCAGTAACCAACTTTTGTGTTGCCTGGGGCTTTCCTAATTCCACACTGCCATCGGCCTTCACACGAAATGGCTCATCGTGATCGCCGTGGTGTTTGGCGTCATAAATCATGACCGCTTGAATAGCCGTTTCTTTTTGTTTTTCGGTTAACGGAGTTCCATCGGGCCATTTGCCGATTTCTACAGCGGTTTTCATGTTTTGATAGATCTCAGGAGTCATCGACTCAATCAGCTGCTCGAAATCCATAATGATCTCCACGAAAGAAAGGGTATTGAGAGAGTGCGCGGATTATATGCAGTTCGGTTATGAGGCGCAATGCCCAGCCAAGAGGTAGGCTTAGTAAAGAGTGGCCTCCGGCTTACTTGTGTAATGAAGGCCAATGAAAATTAGCGGGAGTATTTCAGCCTTCGCGCTTAATAACCATCAAAAAACAGTACCAGTTGTACACCGCGAGAGGTCCAAGGGCCCGTTTTACCACCAGCCAGAGGCATCGGCTTATACCTCAAACTCCCATCAGAGCGAGTAGCGGTATTAAGCTCTTCTACCATGGTCTGGACCAAGCGACCAGCAGCAAATATGGATGGCCAGCTCCGGTAAGCCGATGGCCAGTCCAGCGTATACTCTCGAGGTCGAGTGCCTCCCCAGCCAGGAATCGTGCCGATATGCGTAAAGCGCTCACCAAGCGAGTCAACTCCCGCTTCCACCAATAGAAAATCGAGCCGCGAGATAACCGAGCTAGAACATCGGCTGTTCCAGCTAACCAAAGGCAGGCGCTCAGCTTTATCTTCCAGATCCGAAGTCGCCAGACTGGCTAAATAGGTCCAGCCACTATTCATCTTGGCCGTCGACTGCTCATTTTCGGATAAAGCCGTTTCGATAACCGCTTTCACGTTTTGCCAAGTGACTTCGCGCTGCGGTACACCGGCCAGCATGAATATTTCGCTAGCCGTTTTAACGGCCAGCTCTTTGTCATCATAAGTCCACTCTCGGCCCGACTCTACCAGCTCCGCCAACAGCCCTGCTCGGTATACCAAAGGGCTGGCGCTAAAAGCGTATTCTAAATAGCCCGTACGGGGTTTCGGCCAAAAGAAAGCGAGCAGTCGATCGTGCCAACCACTTACCGCCTCGCCCACCGGTTTACGCTGATACATGGGTTGAAAAGGATCTTCGTCTATCCAGGCGACCATGGCTTTTACAAACTCTTCGTCACCAGCATTGGCATCCGGCACAACGGGAGGATAGATATCTTCGCCAATCAGTTCGATTCCTGCGTCATCTAAAATACAGGGTTCATCCGAAGGTGTTTCAATATCAGCCTGAATCCGGGCTTCTGCAAAATTGAGGTAGAGGTCCTGCTCGCTATAGGTCAATGAGTCCCAATAGTCGAGCGCCTGGTCGGTCAATCGCGCCGCTTCTACAGTTTCACCCGATTGCTCGCAGTTGTATTGCGTTGGCCTTATTACCGCGGGATTAAGTCGAATAAAGTCGTCTGTCACCTGCTGACAGTCGCGATATGACCAGGGGACCATAATTCGTGAGAGTACTTCGACCGAAAATCGATAGTTATTATCCAGCAATTGATACAGTGGGGAGTGCAGATTTCTTAGTGGCATTTTACCTTCACGCCACGCGTAATGGTCACCACTAAAGCGTTTAAACCAGACTTTCCAGGCAGCAATAAACAGGGCTCGAGGTACCTGAAAGTTTCCGGCGTTAAAAAACGTCATATGCATATAGTAGATCCCCACAATCATAGGCCTTCATGGGCCATTCATTATTGATGAGTGCCTCTCCCAGACATCTGGCTTGGGATCGATTTCTGCTTACCTGTCTTTAACCTTAATCCTAAATTCAAGGACTTGCAATTTCATCACGGGTAATTCGTTAAATAAGCACAAGCTCAGGCATAGCCACCAAGTCAATGAAAATTAGACAAATTTTTGCGCGCTGTGTGGTCGAATTGATTATAATGTCGAGTTTTATCGCCGATTAAGCAAGTCATGTCATTATCCTTTGAGCTACCAGAACTAAAGCTTAGCACTGGTTACATCAATTACTGGGGGCAGCTACCCGGTTCAAGCCGATCTTTAGCGATTGCGCAGCTGGCCGAAAACTACTCTGGCCCATTACTGATAATTTGTAACCAGTCCAGCGAAATCCCTCAGCTTGAGCGAGAAATAGCGCTATTCCGAGAAAACTCTTCCTTACCCATAATGGCCTTTCCCGATTGGGAAACCTTGCCTTACGACTATTTTTCGGCTCATGAAAATATCGTATCTGATCGACTTAACGCTCTATACCGATTACCCGATTTAACCAAAGGCGTAGTGATCGCGGCACTGAGTTCCATTGGCATGCGATTGTCACCACCGGAGTTTATTCAAGGCAATGTGTTTTCGTTCCAAACCGGCGATAAACACGATATCACGGCCATGCGTAAGACTTTTGAGGCCGCTGGATATCGTTGTGTCGATAAAGTTATGGAGCACGGCGAGTTTGCTGTCCGCGGCTCTATTTTGGATCTCTTCCCCATGGGGAGTGTTTCGCCTATCAGGCTCGACTTTTTCGATGATGAGCTAGAGTCAATCCGCCAGTTTGATCCTGAAACTCAGTTATCAACCGATCCTTTGGATACCTTTGAGCTTCTACCTGCCCACGAATTTCCCACGGGTGAACAAGGTATCACGCAATTTCGTCAAAGTTTTCGTCACCAGTTTGATGTTGAACTCAAAGATTGCTCGCTTTATGAAGATGTTTCCAATGGACTTTTACCGGCTGGCATTGAGTACTATTTGCCCTTATTTAACGAGAAAACCGCAACTTTATTCGATTATCTGCCAAGCAACACATTGATACTTACAGAATATGGCCTACAACAGACCAAAGAAAAACTCTGGCAGGATCTGGCAGAACGCTATGAAGAACGCCGCTGGGATCGCACCCGCCCTATTCTCGCTCCCGAACAAATTGCTGTCCCAGTCGAGGAGCTTAACCAGCGATTAAAACACTATGTTCGTCTCTCGCTTGATGACTCAAAAGCGGATGAGTCAGCCCAGTTTCCTTTAACAACTGTTCCATCCCTAACTATCAATCATAAGGCCAAAGACCCTATAAAACCGCTACGGGACTTTGTTGAACAGAGTAAGCAAGCGGTACTGCTATGTGCCGAAAGCGCCGGCCGGCGAGAAGCACTGGTTGAGTTGATGCAACGCTATCATTTGAAAACCGTTACCTTAGACCGCTGGCAGGATGTTTTTAAGGTAGATAACAAGGTCGCGATTGCGGTTGCTCCTATTGAGAAAAGTTTCCTTCATCCCGAGGTAGCGTTTATCGCCGAGGGTGAGCTTTTTGGACAACATGTCCTACAGCGAAGACGGCGGGAAAAGAAAGGTTACAGCCCGGATGCCGTGATTCACTCTTTGGCAGAGCTCAAGCCCGGCGATCCAGTCGTGCATGTCGAACACGGTGTTGGCCGCTATTTGGGACTGCAGTGTATCGAAGCAAACCGACAGCCCGCCGAATACCTGATGCTCGAATACTCAGGCGGTGACAAGCTGTATGTACCGGTGCAATCGTTGCATTTAATACACCGTTATTCAGGAGCTTCCGAAAGTTCGGCGCCACTTCATAAGCTGGGCACCGAACAATGGGCCCGAGAGCGCAAAAAAGCCGCGGAAAAAGTACGTGATGTAGCGGCCGAGCTACTGGATCTTTATGCCAGAAGAGCTTCTCGTCCTGGCTTTAAGTATCGTACCCAGGAGGACGAGTATTTGCAGTTTGCGGGCAGTTTTCCTTTTGAACTGACCAACGATCAGGAAGATACCATCGACGCCATCATCAAGGATATGCGCGCTGATACTCCGATGGATCGCCTGGTTTGTGGTGACGTAGGATTTGGTAAAACTGAAGTGGCCATGCGAGCGGCTTTTATCGCCGTTCAAAATAATCGACAGGTTGCCGTACTGGTACCGACCACACTGCTGGCGCAACAACATTACGATAACTTTAAAGATCGCTTTGCGGACTGGCCCTTTAAAATTGAAGTACTCTCCCGCTTTAGAACCGCGAAAGAGACTGATCAGGTACTCGAAGAATTGGAAAAAGGTACCGTCGATATCGTGATAGGTACACACAAATTGATCCAGGGCAAAATGAAATTTAAGGATCTTGGTCTGGTCATTATCGACGAAGAACATCGCTTTGGAGTGCGCCAGAAAGAGCAGCTTAAAGCCTTGCGCGCCGAAGTGGATGTTCTCACCCTCACAGCAACACCGATACCCAGAACCTTAAATATGTCGCTGTCTGGCATGCGAGACCTGTCCATCATAGCAACACCTCCTGCTCGACGCCTGGCGATTAAAACCTTTGTCCGCGAAGCCAATAAGCCGCTGGTAAAAGAAGCCATTCAACGGGAAACCATGCGTGGCGGTCAGGTTTATCTGCTTCATAACAGTGTTGAAAGCATAGAACGACGAGCGGAAGAAATTCGTGAGTTGATGCCTGAATTGAATATAGGTGTCGCTCACGGACAAATGCGTGAACGCGAATTAGAACAGGTAATGCAGCAGTTTTATCATCGCCGTTTCCATGTTTTGGTCTGCACCACCATTATTGAAACTGGAATCGACGTACCGAATGCAAACACCATCATCATTGATCGCGCCGATAAGCTTGGATTGGCACAATTACATCAACTCAGAGGTCGAGTTGGTCGCTCCCATCACCAGGCCTATGCCTACCTGTTAGTGCCTTCGATCCGTGCAATTTCATCGGATGCGAAAAAACGACTCGATGCTATCTCAACGCTTGAAGATTTAGGCGCTGGTTTTTCTCTGGCGACACACGACATGGAAATTCGAGGAGCAGGAGAAATATTAGGTGAAGATCAAAGCGGCCAGATGGAATCTATTGGTTTTAGCCTTTATATGGAGATGCTGGAAAATGCTGTTTCGGCACTTAAAGAAGGTAAAGAGCCCAGTTTGACCGAAGCGCTTCAGCAACAGGCCGAGCTTGACTGCGGGGTGGCAGCTCTTATACCCGAAGACTACATACCCGATGTCCACACACGTTTAACCTTGTACAAACGAATCGCTAGCTGTAAAACCAAGGAAGCACTCAGAGACATTCAAGTAGAAATGATCGATCGCTTTGGTTTATTGCCCGATGCGATTAAAAACCTGGTTAAAATTACCGAATTGAAATTGGATCTAACACCACTGGGAATCAACAAACTGACCGCTAACGACAATGGCCTGATCGTTGAATTTAACCCTCAAACTGTGGTCAACCCTACTGTTATTATTGAAATGATTCAACGTAACCCATCGCGATACCGGCTCGAAAAAGGCACACGGTTAAAAGTTAATCGCCCATTGAGTAGCGATGTCGAGAAGTGGCAGGAAATTGAATCTTTGATTGAAACCATTAACGGCTGACGGTAGGCTATGCGGAAAATTTCAGGTAATCGGACTAAAGGTATGATTAAACATTCGTTTCACTGGTTGAGTGCATTGGCCCTATTCGGTATGGGTAACCTTTGTGCGCAAGAAAGCCAGGAACGTTGGTTTGAAATCGAAGTTCTGGTATTCAAACATAAGCGTGCCGATATTCATGAAGAGTTATGGAAGGAAAACACTTTAATCGCTTTTGATGAAAAAACGCGTGACTTTATCACCGAGGTCATATTCCCCGCGCCTGTAATGGAAGGAGAAATCGATTCTAACCTAGACATTCCACTAGCCGTTGAAACAGGCAGTAAAGTCATCAGCAAAGACTCTGATAATCAAAATAACATGTTGGTGCAGTTAGCCGAGGTTGGAATAGTTCCTTTTAGCCCACTGAAAGAAGAAGCTCTACAACTCAAGAACTTGCACACTTCATTATCACGAAGCTCACAATATACACCTCTGGCACATTTTGCCTGGCGTCAACCTGTAGCTGACAAACACAGTGCAGAATGGGTCCGGGTAGTGGGCGGCACCAACTACGTTGCACAATTCGATCTTAGTGGCAAATCGAAACGCGAAGAACAGTTACTTAATGATCTGGGGTTGAATGCAAGCACCTTAACGCAACAGCCTCACGAATACAAAGAGTCGCCTTTATCAAGCCTTAGCTCCGAAAATAACTTATCGGCTCAACCAAATTCCTCTGAAGAGTCAACCGAAACGTTAACTCAACCGACTTATATACCCGTTCCGGAGCTTGATGGAGTAATCCAAATTTATCTTGGGCGTTACCTGCACATTAATACAAATTTAGTTTTACGCATCCCTGGTGAAGAAGAGCTGGATATCTCTGCTATCAGTTCAAGCTTATCATCTTCGCTGCTTGACCTAACCCAAAATGATCAGCTTAAAAATAACTACGAGTCCAGCTTTAGCTGGAGTTATCAGGCCGATGATCTGTTTACTCAACAAAAAGAAACTACTCGCGTTGAACGCTTGATCAACTATCCAATGAAACAATCTCGCCGCATTCGAAGTGGCGAAATACATCATTTTGATCACCCTTTATTTGGACTCATCGTTCAGGTGCGTCCTTTCGACATTGACTCATTCAACGAGTTAGAAAACGAAGCGCTAACGGAACAATCAAGTGGGAGATAACATGGCGACTATTTGTGTACTCGGCTGTGGAATGGTTGGCAGTGCCATGGCACGCGATCTTTCGACTCAGCACCAAGTGGTTTCAGCGGACAAGAGCAAACAAGCTTTAGCTAAACTCAAAGAGCAGTCCGAAAACATTCAAACGGTTGTTGCCGATCTTACTGATCCAGATGCTATCGCTGATGTGATTGCGGATGCGGATCTAGTGGTTTGTGCCGTTCCTGGCTTTATGGGATTTGATGTTTTAAAAACCGTGTTATCCAATAAGAAAAACGCCGTAGATATTTCCTTCTTCCCAGAAAATGCAATGGATCTTGATTACCTGGCGAAGAAAAATAATTGTTACGCAGTCGTCGATTGCGGTGTTGCCCCCGGCATGGACAATATTTTACTGGGATATCATAACGAAAATATGAAGGTTGAAAAATTTGAGTGTCTCGTGGGTGGCTTACCCAAAACACGCTTATGGCCATTTGAATACAAGGCTCCCTTTTCTCCCATTGATGTTATCGAAGAATACACGCGCCCTGCTCGCTACGTTGAGAGCGGAGAAATCGTCACTCGTGATCCACTCACCGATTGCGAACTTGTCCACTTTGATAAGGTGGGTACTTTGGAATCCTTCAATACCGATGGATTGCGGACATTAATTCAGTCGATGCCGCACATCCCCAATATGAAAGAAAAAACGCTACGTTATCCCGGTCATGCCGAGTACATTAAAGTTCTAGCAACCACAGGATTCTTTTCGGAAGAAGCGCTTGAAGTGAACGGAACCAGTGTCAAACCTATCGACTTCACGTCACGCATTTTAATAGACAACTGGAAACTACGACGCAACGAAAGCGAGTTTACCGTGATGCGAGTCACCATTGAAGGTGACGAAAACGGTAAACAAAAACGTTATGTATATAACCTATACGATGAGACAGATAAAGAAGCTGCCATTTCTTCTATGGCGCGCACCACCGGCTTTACTGCAACAGCGGCGGTTAATTATTTATTAGACAACGAAGTTCCAGAAGCCGGCATTTGTCCACCCGAAAAGTTTGGTGCATTAAACAATGCCTGCGAATTTGTTCTGAGTTACTTAAATGATAGAAACGTTGTGTATCGTAAAGAAGAAACAACGCTTTAGACTTAAACTTGTAAGGAAAACGAATGAGTAATAAACCATTACCAAAAGAAAAAGTAGAAGAAATCCGTGGAAATTTTGATTTCTTCGACAAAGATCGTAACGGTGAAATCGATTTAGACGAGTTTACAGAACTACTCCGCGTTTTATCGCCTCGTACCACTAAAGAACAGGCAGAAAGTGGCTTTAATTTAATTGATGAAAACGCAGACGGTCATATCGACTTTGATGAGTTTATCAACTGGTGGGAAGCTTGCTGGTGGGAATACTAAATCGTTAATATACCCTTTTAATTTAGAGAGTGATTTTTACTTTATGAGCCTTGCAAAAAAAATCGCTCTCTAAATCGATATTAAATCGTTTAACTTTTTATATTATCTATCCATATTTCGTCTTCGTGATATAAAACAAGCAAGTCAGCCGCCGCTTTCACTAGCTTTTGAACTAACGCTTTATCCTTATCTGGCATTTCTACATCACCCTTGTCATTGAGATGACGTTTTAAATTTTGGGCTCTGCTTAAGTACTTTCTTGAGAAGTGCAATAGTGCTTCTCGTGCGGTAGGAATATTTTTAAAGGGGATAATATCGATTGGCAAGTCACCATTAATCATCCAGACGGTTTTTAGCTTACGATGACTTTCGAAAGTTATCTGCCAAATGGACACCACAGGTTCCAACGTACGAGATACTGACTCTCCAATATGGCGGGGACTCCACCCATGTTGTTGACAATATTCTAATACACCGGAGAGTTGATTTTTCGTCCACGGAGTTAAGGCATCCCAGTCGATACTGCTGATCAAGTCTGCATCCATGCGGTAAGCGGGTTTGGCAGACATGGTGTTTACCTCAGTTGCGGTTAATCTTTGTTAATCACTGGGTGAAGGTGACGATACTGTTGTATCTTACGAGTATAGATCTCTGCGCTAAACTCTAGCTTTTGTTGTTCTTCTTTTGTGAGCTCTCTCACAACTTTACCCGGATTACCCATTACTAATACACCAGAAGGTATCTTTTTATCCTCTGTTATAAGTGTATTAGCCGCGATTAGCGTGTGATCTCCAATAATAGCACCATTTAAGATGACACTGTTTATACCTATAAGCGAAAAGTCTCCTATGCTACAGCCATGAAGCATCGCATTATGGCCGACGGTAACCCCCTCGCCCACTATCAATTGCAATCCGGGATCAGTATGAAGTACTGCCCCATCCTGGATATTGCTTCGGTCGCCCACCTTTATTAAATCGGTGTCGCCCCTAATTACAGCATTAAACCAAACACTTACCTGCTTCCCCAACTCAACCTGGCCGACAATATCAGCGCTCTCGGCAATAAAGCTCGATTCATGGTCAATATTGGGTTTATGTTGATTCAACTGATAGATCACGTCATATTCCATTCTTAGAGTTAAAAAGTTGCCCAATGCGGCTATGCACAAACAAAAATTACCGCCTAACTCATCTGACCAGAAAAGGATAAATACTGCCCCGATCTTACGGTTTTTTGCGGCCATTTAGCTGCCATTCTAGCCAATTTCACGCCACTCTCCAAAAATAAACTAGCGATTTAGAGCGCACAGTGGTAAGGTTGCGCCACCTCAAATTGGGGTGGGTGAATTGGTGTATTTATAATCAGTTCGAGAGTACTGAAATGCACCTGATTTAGCTACTCACCTGTAGTGAGTGCTTAAAGCAAAACTCCCTTCCCCATAGTCAGCCGATTGGCTGAAAAAAAAAGACCAGTCTGATTCAGCACAAAGTTATATAGCGAGGTTTATTTTATGGATTTACTTAAGGAACTGGGCATCGAGGCCATTAATTCAGGTGCTTGTTTCTCCAGCAGCGAATGGTCGAAGACTACCGACCAGGGCATTATCGAGTCCCACAACCCTGCCAATGGCGAACTCATCGCAAAAGTTTACGCCGCATCCTCAGATGATTACCAAACCATTATTGAACGCGCCGAAAAAGCATTTAAAGAGTGGCGTAAAGTGCCAGCTCCGCAACGTGGAGAGGTGGTTCGAAAAATTGGTGAAGCCTTGCGTGCAAAGAAAGACGTATTAGGTAGTCTGGTTTCCATGGAGATGGGCAAAATTAAAGCCGAAGGCGACGGTGAAGTACAGGAAATGATTGATATGGCCGACTTTGCTGTTGGTCAGTCGCGTATGCTTTACGGTAATACCATGCATTCTGAGCGACCAGAGCATCGTATGTACGAACAATGGCATCCTCTCGGTATTGTTGGTGTTATTTCTGCGTTTAACTTCCCAGTAGCCGTTTGGAGCTGGAACGCGTTCATCGCTGCCATTTGTGGCAACGTAACCGTATGGAAACCGTCACCAAAAACCCCTTTGACTGCCGTTGCTGTGCAAAACATTTGCAATCAAGTTATGGAAGAAAATGGCTACTTGCCGATTTTCTATACCTTTGTAGATGGAACAGATAATAAGTTGGCTGAAACCTTCATTACTGATGAGCGCGTAAAGAAAATGTCTTTCACCGGCTCCAGCGTTATCGGCAAGATGGTCGGCGTTAAAGTTGCCGAGCGTATGGGGAAATGTTTGCTTGAGCTGTCCGGTAATAATGCATTAATCATCGACGAGTCTGCTCGTCTTGAGCACGCCATCCCTGCAGCTGCCTTCGGTGCGGTCGGTACGGGTGGTCAACGATGCACCACGACCCGACGTTTAATCGTACACGAAAATATCGTTGATAAAGTTGTTGAGTCGATGGTCAATGCTTACGGCCAGGTGAAAATTGGTGATCCACTTGATGCCAATACGTTAATGGGTCCGCTAATAGATGAAGTAGCCGTAGAAAACTACAAAAAAGCGATTGCTCAGGCGCAAGCTGAAGGCGGAGAGCTGCTTTACGGTGGTAAAGTTATCGAAGGTCCTGGTCACTTTGTGGAGCCTACGATCATTCGAGCCGAGAATCATTGGGCAGCTGTGCAAAACGAAACTTTTGCACCAATCCTCTACATCATGACATTCAAAACTATCGAAGAGGCAATCGAGCTGAATAATTCTGTTCGCCAAGGACTCTCATCTGCAATCTTTACTATGAATATTCAAAATGCAGAGAAGTTCTTATCGGCGGCAGGCTCTGACTGTGGTATCGCCAACGTCAACATCGGAACTTCTGGTGCTGAAATTGGTGGCGCTTTCGGTGGTGAAAAAGAAACAGGTGGTGGCCGTGAAGCCGGTTCCGATTCTTGGAAAGCTTACATGCGCCGTCAAACCAATACCATCTTCTGGGGTGATAAACCTACTCTGGCGCAAGGTATTGAGTTCAACATCGGATAACCGTTTTCTGCTAAGGGGGAACTATTCCCCCTCTCACGCATTCCATTATCAGGAGACAACCTATGGCAGTATTTAATCTGCGAGCATACGACGATCACGAGCAAGTGGTTTTTTGTAGCGACAGCGAATCAGGCCTGAAAGCCATTATCGCAATTCACAGCACCGCATTAGGCCCAGCTACCGGCGGTTGCCGTATGTGGGAATACAACTCTGACGAAGGCGCTTTAATTGACGCACTTCGTTTGTCTCGTGGCATGACGTATAAAAACGCTATGGCGGGACTCAACATGGGCGGTGGAAAGTCCGTAATCATCGGCAACCCTCGCACCATGAAGTCAGAAGAATTATTCCGCGCTTTCGGTCGTTTTGTCGACAACTTGAAAGGACGCTATGTTACCGCAGAAGACGTGGGCATTAACCCCGATGATATGGCGATGGTTCACAAAGAAACCAATCATGTTTTGGGTCTTGAAGGTAAAAGTGGTGACCCGTCACCAGTAACTGCTTACGGCGTTTATATTGGAATGAAAGCTGCAGTTAAGCACCGTTTGGGACGCGAATCTCTAGAAGGCATTAAAGTTGCCGTGCAAGGACTTGGTCACGTTGGTCAATATTTATGTGAGCATTTGGCAAAAGAAGGCGCACAACTTCTGGTCACTGACATCAATAAGGAATCCATCGATAAAGTTGTGAGTAACTATGGCGCAATTGCAATCGATAAAGATGAAATTTACCAGCAAGATGTTGATGTATATGCACCATGCGCATTAGGCGCCACTATCAATGATGTGACTATTCCAAAGCTTAAAGCAACCATCGTTGCTGGCGCTGCGAATAACCAGTTGGCCGAAGATCG
>JBFHVL010000069.1:0-15291 GCA_041589565.1 Kangiellaceae bacterium
CTCAATCGATAATGTCGTTGTTGACTTCATTATCTCTGAGTGCCCACACAGATTATTTCATCTTACTTGTTAAAGAACTTCTGACCGGGAACCTGCCCGTATCAGGCGACGCCTTTCTCAACGTCGGGGCGCGAATTATACGCCACTCAAACATCCTGTCAATACTTAATTTTGAGTTCCTTTAACTTCCTGTTAAAGCGCTTGAAAACCGACTGCAATCCCTCTTAATTAAAGAGCTTGCTGCCCCAAGCGAGACGCGCATTATAAGGATTAAATTTTACTTGGCAAGCCTTTAATTTAAAAAAATTAAAGAATTTTAAAAATGGTCAAAAGGCAGTCAAACAGAAGCTTTTTTTCGCAAAAAACGTCGATATTTTGACCAAATGCGCATAATCATTAAAGCGGCAAATACTAACGAGTAAAACAATGGTCGATTTAAGTCTGCTTTACTTTGCCAAATAAAGTGAGCGAGTCCCAAAACTGCAATTAAATAAACCATACGATGTAAGATTAACCAGCGGTGCTTCAGCGCCTTTTGCATATACCTGTTTGAAGTAATGGTTAAAGGAACGGCCAGTAACCAGGCAAGAAAGCCGACAGTTATATAGGGCCGCTCAACGACCTCCTCGGAAAGCCAGCTAAAATCCCAACCAAGGAAGAACCAGCAATAAACCAGTAAATGGCACGACAAGTAGAAAAAAAAGTAGAGGCCGAGCATTCGGCGGTAACGAACGATTGATGGAGTTCCCAAAATAATACGAGCGGGAGTCACAGCCAAAGAGGCCAGTAGAAACCACAAACTGATAATCCCCAATTCGTGCAGCAACACTTCCTGCGGATCGGCTCCAAGCTCCTGTAATAATGCTGCTATTATCAGGTAGCCCAATGGAAGCAACGAGAGTATATGAGCAGCGACTTTTATCATAAATTAAAAGTTCACCCTCAAATCCATCCCTTTATAAAGCCCGGCAACATGCTCTCCATACCCATTAAACATTTCGGTTTTCAGCCTTTTGGTGCCAAATAACGACTCGTCTAAAATTCGGCGTTCGGTCTTCTGGCTCCAACGAGGATGGTCCACTTGTGGATTCACGTTGGCATAAAAGCCATATTCGTTTGGCGCCGACAGCTGCCAGGTATTAACCGGCTGTTGTTCTACAAAACGAATTTTTACGATTGACTTGATACTTTTAAAGCCATACTTCCAGGGCACGATTAACCTAAGCGGCGCTCCATTTTGTGATGGTAAGGATTTACCGTATACGCCATTAACGAGAATAGTCAGCGGATGCATTGCCTCATCCATTCTAAGGCCTTCTTTATAAGGCCAGTCGAGAGTAAAAAAGCCCAACGCCCCACGCTTTTGTCCCGGCATTTGTTTGGGATCATGTAGAGTATGAAACTCAATGTATTTAGCGCGACTGGTAGGTTGGACTCTTTTGATGAGTTGCCGTAACTCAAACCCTCGCCAGGGAACCACCATGGACCAGGCTTCAACGCAACGTAATCGATAAATACGCTCCTCGATGGCGGCCCATTTGAGCAGGTCTTCGTAGGAATAACGGCCCGGCTTTTCCACTTCTCCTTCCACCACCACATGCCAGGGGAATGGCTTAAAGCTTTTTGCTAATCGTGCAGGCCCATCTTTAGTTAGCGCAAACTCATAGAAATTGTTGTAATGAGTTACCGAATACTCAGAGGTCAACTTTTCATCCGTTGAATAAGTGTTGAGAGATTTTGCTGAGCCAAGCAATGGAGCCGAAGCCAATGATGCTAAGCCAGCGATCACTTGCCGACGATTGAAATACCCTTTCTCATCGGTTACCTGGTACTCAGGGCAGTTCCAGCTCGGATTGTTTCGAGTGTTTTTGATTAACATAAATTCTCCAGTCTAGCCTATGTCTTTCTGACGTAGGAGCACTGGAGAATGTTACGTTTCTATTAATCAATTAGATTAAGCCATCCAGTTAAGGCAGGTCTTCTTCTGAAGATTTCTCTGTTTGTCCAGCACGGCGACGACGAGACATTAAATTACGCTTTTGCCACAGGGTAAGAATGGGGCCAGACAATGCGTAACCCGAGAAAACAGTGAAAAGCACAATGGGAGGCTGGTATGCAATCAATACAAATACCAGCACCACGACCAAAATCGCTAGAAAGGGAACCTTGCCTCTCCAGTTAACTTCTTTAAAGCTGTAATAACGGAAATTGCTGACCATCAAGAGCCCTAAAATAATGGTTGCTATCGCGATCCAGAGTCCATAATCATGTCCATTAACTTCCAAATCAACGCCTACCCAGACCATACCAGCAAGTATTGCGGCTGCCGATGGAATCGCCAGCCCCTGAAAATAGCGTTTATCAGCAGTTCCAAGCTGAGTGTTAAAGCGAGCCAGACGCAAGGCCCCGCCAGCAACAAACACAAAGGCCGCCAACCAACCTAATTTACCTTGTTGTGCCAGTGCCCAGTTGTAGGTCACCAAAGCCGGCGCAACACCAAAAGAAACTATATCGGCCATCGAATCGTACTCGGCGCCGAATGCCGACTGAGTATTCGTCATACGAGCAACCCGACCATCGAGTCCATCCATAATCATGGCTATGAAGATGGCAATTGCGGCATGCTCAAAACGCCCATTCATCGAAGCCACTACAGCAAAGAAGCCCGCAAACAGGCCGGCCGTAGTGAATAAATTGGGTAGTAAATAGATACCACGCGCTGGTGTTTTTGCTTTTACATCTTGTTCGGTCATAGAGAATGTCTCAATAAAATAGCGTAACCCGTTCTCTCTGCTAGAATTCTTATGTAATGAAAACGGCATTGATTAATCCAGATTCTACCTTGGAATTAATCTTTGATAAATGCGCAATACCCGGAAAGTGGAGTTGACAGATGAATCTTTTGTGTCAATATACGCGGCGCTTCGAGCAATTCACCAGCAAGATATCATCATGCAAATCGCTGACAACGAAAAACTCGTCATTATAGGGTTAACCGAGGCTGGACAAAAATTTCGTCCTTCTGACTGGGCTGAGCGCCTGTGCGGAAGCCTATGCACCTTTCGTAATCGACGTATGTACTACTCACCATTATTGCGACCTGCAGTGATCGATGGCGTTAAGTGCGTTGTTGTTGATTCCAGGCTGGCTCAGGAGCAAGGCGAAATGTTTGAGTACGTACTGGGTTTTGTCAAAGAAAACGCGCTGAAAACTGAGATCCAGTCGAAATAATTCTCCTTTTCTCCCTCTAACTGCTGACTTTTGCACTAAAATGACGCTATATTAGTAAGCATCATTTTGTATTTTAAGGGTTTATTCATGTTTTCTCGCCACACGCTGCTCGCTATTTTAGTTTCAGTGAGCGCCAATTTGGCTCTCGCTGCCGACAATGTTCTGTATAAATGGAAAGATGCCGAAGGAAACATAAAGTACGGAGATCGGCCGCCAAAAGGAATACCTTATGAGCGCATCAAAGTTCGTCAGGCAAAGTCGGGGAGCGCTGCGGCCCCAATTACCGAGAAAATGGATGCTCCTAAACAAGATAATTCCGCTGTTGAAAAAGAATTAAGCAAAGCACAAAAGCAAATGGCAGAAGCCTGCCGGATTGCAAAAGCTAACTTGCAGACATTAAATAATGCAAGAAAAATTCGTATTGCTGCCGACGACGGTGGCTCCCGCTTACTCTCAGATGAGGAACGCGAAGCGAAAAAGAAAGAAACTCAGGAACAAATTGATAACTTTTGTAACCCTGAAACAAAGAAATAAATTGGCCTCAAGGTTAAAAAGAAAGGCGGCTCAGGCCGCCTTTCTCATTTAAAACGAATACTATCACCTTCTCTTCGCACCAGAACTGTTTCTCCGGATTGAAACTCTCCTTGCAGTAATTTATTCGCCATTGGGTTTTCAACCATTTGTTGAATCGCGCGCTTTAATGGTCGCGCGCCGTAAACCGGATCAAAACCGCGATCTGCAATAAGCGACAGCGCCTCATCATCAACTTCAAGCTCAAGACCGAGATCGTTAAGTCGTTGTCGTAAATGCTGTAGCTGTATTTTAGCAATCGATTGAACCGCATCTCTGGGAAGCGAATGAAATACAACAGTTTCATCCACCCGGTTAATAAACTCGGGACGGAAAAAGTCTTTGATCACATCCATAATTTTGGTTTTTAAAGATTCATAGTCTCCACTACCCGCTTCTTCTAAAATCACATCGGAGCCGAGGTTAGACGTCATGACAACTACAGTATTTCGAAAGTCTACAGTCCTACCCTGACCATCGGTCAAACGCCCATCTTCAAGAACCTGCAGAAGCACATTAAAAACATCGGGATGAGCTTTTTCGACTTCATCTAGCAATATGACCGAATAAGGTTTTCGCCGAACAGCTTCAGTTAAGTATCCACCTTCGTCGTACCCAACGTAGCCGGGTGGTGCACCAATTAAGCGGGCAACGGAATGTTTCTCCATAAATTCGGACATATCAATGCGCACCATGGCATCTTCACTGTCGAACAAAAATTCTGCCAATGCTTTGCATAACTCAGTTTTTCCTACACCCGTCGGACCTAAAAATAAAAACGAGCCATTTGGACGATTAGGATCGGATAACCCTGCGCGCGCTCGACGAATCGCATTGGCTACGGCAATCACCGCTTCGTTTTGACCTACAACTCGCTGATGCAACCCTTCTTCGATTTTTAGTAACTTTTCACGCTCGCCCTCAAGCATTTTGTTAACTGGTATACCCGTCCATTTTGACACCACTTCAGCGATTTCATTTTCCGAAACTTTATTACGCAATAATTTCATATCTTGCATTTCAGCTTGAGCAGCCATATCCAGTTGCTTTTCAAGCTCTGGAATTTTGCCATACTGAAGTTCTGACATACGACCAAGATCACTGGCACGACGTGCGGCATCTAACTCAAGCCTAGCACGCTCCAGCTCGGTTTTAATATGAGTAGTTCCTTGAAGCGCAGCTTTCTCTGCAGTCCAGATTTCATTTAATTCAGCATACTCACGTTCAAGCTTGGAAATTTCATCCTCGAGATCATCCAGACGTTTTTTTGAGCTATCGTCTTTCTCTTTTTTCAACGCTTCGCGCTGAATTTTAAGTTGAATAAGTCGACGATCGAGTTTATCGAGTTCTTCTGGTTTGGAATCAATTTCCATACGAATTCGGCTGGCCGCTTCATCCACCAAGTCAATGGCTTTATCAGGAAGCTGCCGATCGGAAATGTATCGATGTGAAAGAGTGGCAGCACTAACGATGGCAGGATCGGTAATCTCCACACCGTGATGAACTTCATAGCGTTCTTTCAGGCCACGCAATATGGCAATGGTATCTTCAACGCTGGGTTCATCGACTAAAACTTTTTGAAAACGTCTTTCGAGCGCTGCGTCTTTTTCGACGTATTTGCGATATTCATCCAGCGTTGTGGCTCCAACACAATGCAATTCGCCACGCGCCAGTGCCGGCTTTAACATATTACCGGCATCCATAGCACCATCAGCTTTACCGGCACCAACCATAGTGTGTAATTCATCAATAAATAAAATTACCCGACCTTCATGTTTAGCCAGATCATTTAAAACAGCTTTTAAACGCTCTTCAAACTCACCTCGATATTTTGCGCCCGCAATTAAAGCGCCCATATCGAGTGATAGAACGCGCTTGTTCTTCAAACCTTCAGGCACTTCTCCATTTACAATACGCTGCGCGAGTCCTTCTACGATGGCTGTTTTACCAACACCAGGCTCTCCAATTAATACCGGATTATTCTTAGAACGGCGCTGCAATACCTGAATGGTTCGACGAATTTCGTCGTCACGCCCAATCACAGGATCCAGCTTGCCCTGCTCAGCTCGCTCGGTGAGATCGACCGTAAATTTTTCCAACGCTTGTCGTTGTTCTTCGGCATTGGGGTCATCTATCGCCTGACCACCACGTACTTCATCAATCGCTCGCTCAACAACTTCCTTCGTCGCGCCCAACTCACGCAGAATTTTTCCCAAATTCCCCTTGTCATCGATGGCTGCCAAAACAAAGAGTTCGGACGAGATGTACTGGTCTTTACGCTGTTGCGCTAACTTATCGCAAACATTTAACAATCTTGCCAAATCATTTGAAATATGAACATCACCTTCAGTGCCGTGTACTTGCGGTAGTTGATCTAAGGCTTCGAGCATTTGTGAACGTAATGCGTGAACATTAATGTTGGCTTTGGTAAATAAAGGACGAACAGTACCGCCTTCCTGATTGAGCAAGGCCACCATTAAATGAATGGGCTCAATAAATTGATGATCGCGACCGACCGCTAAGGATTGCGCATCGGCAATCGCAAGCTGAAATTTACTGGTTAGTTTATCCATTCTCATTGAAACACTCTACCTCAAGTAACTGCGGGGTTAACTCAGTTATTGGGGCAGTGGTGATAATTTCAACGAAAGGTATTAGTTATTACCACATTACTGTGTCAAGTCAGTGGCTACCAGTTGCTGAAATTGATCTTTATCGAGCCGGCCAAGTAACAGAGCGCCAAGGTGCAAATCAATATCCTGCGAATCAAACTGCTGATGGCTTAGGGGATTATAGCTGGTTAGAGAGGCATTACCTCTCAAGATGACACCAGAGAATACTCCGCCCTCACCTTTAATACCTTCTATGCGAGCAGGAAAAACGGTACAGGAAAGTCGTTGGGTAAGTTTTCGCAACCCAGGTTTTATATTAGTTTTTTCTTCATTGTCGAGATGAATTCGCCCATGAGGAAAAAGCGCCACTACCTCTCCTTCTTTAACTTTTCGGATCACTTCACGAAAAGCTTTATCGACTCGGCCAGATCGATCAACAGGAATGCAGCCGGCTACTTTAAACATCCACTTAAGACCAAAACGGTGATATTCCTCGGTAGCAATCAAAAACCGTAACGGACGGTGGCAAGAAGCAATTAACAAAAACGGGTCCAAGCCAGAAACGTGATTGGCAATTACAATTGCTCCACCTGACTCAGGCAAAGGAATATTGTCACCGGTCAACCGATGGTAGCGGCGACAAAATATACGAATCCAGCCGTCAAGAACATTGGCAATCCAGGAGTTCCAGTTCGCTCGATTGGCCTTTAAGCCAATGAATACAAACAGCAGGATAAAAAACAAAATAACACTAATGACTACGATTTCCGTCATTTCAGTTTTCCTGAGCTATCCAGATTAATGACGCCATGCGCCCAGTTTCACCGTCACGTCGATAGGAGTAAAAACGCTCTTTTTCGTGATAAGTGCAGTGCTGACCACCAAAAGCTTCAACTCCCAACGACTGCAACTGCATTCGGGCGAGTCCGTATAAGTCGGCATGATATTTTGCTCCCTTCGACAGAAAGTGCTGTTTCGCACTCGACCAATTCGACAGAAAAGCGCTTAAAACATCTTCACCCACTTCAAACGCCGTTTGACTAATAGCTGGCCCGAACCAGGCCATCACGTCTTTGCTATCACCTGTGTAAGCCTTAACAGCTTTAATTAAAATACCGGCTGCCAACCCGCGCCAACCTGCGTGTACTGCAGCAACCCAATTGCCCTGTCGATTACACAACAAAATGGGCAAGCAATCTGCCGTCATGACGGCCAACACTCTTCCGCGTTGAAACGTATAGCTGGCATCAGCTTCAGGAGTTGATTTGAACCGCTGAGTCACCTCGATAACAATATCGGAATGAGTCTGCGACAACCACTGAGGTGATTGAGGCAACTGAGCCAGCTCAATGAGGAGCTTACGATTTGCATTTACATTCTGCTCATTGTCGCCAACATGTAGAGCCAGGTTGAAAGAGTCAAAAGGATCGCCGCTCACACCTCCCAGACGCGTAGTACATAGCGCATGAATATTTTGAGGCGCAGGCCATTTGGGGCAGATCCAGGGGTAAAGGTCAGTCATTAGAGTAACGGGTTCTCCGCTCGGATCACTACGAGCAGCGCCAGAAAATCTTCCGGAGCTTCTACTTCCCAATGCATTGATTCACCTGTGACAGGGTGCTGAATTCCTAACTTTCGAGCATGGAGCGCCTGCCGCCGAAATTGTCGGATAGCCTGTTTCAAAACCTCCGATGAGCCACTTGGGACATAATTGGGACGACCATACAAAGGGTCTCCCACCAATGGATAATGCAAATGTGCCATATGTACCCTGATTTGATGCGTACGTCCCGTCTCAAGATTGACCTGCAGGTGGGTAAAGTTATTAAACTTTTCAATCAGTCGATAGTGTGTAATCGCAGGCTTGCCGCCGCTTACTACGGCCATTTGCAATCGGTTTTGTGGGTGACGTCCGATAGGTTGCTCAACTGTGCCACCAGCCACCATCTGCCCATGACAGATACACTGATACTCCCTCTCAAAGGCACGTTGCTGAAGTTGTTCCACCAGATGAGTGTGAGACTCCAATGACTTAGCAACAACCAATAAACCGGAAGTATCCTTATCGAGGCGATGAATTATTCCTGCTCGCGGCAGATGCTTCAGCTCCGGCTCATGGTAAAGTAATGCATTCACCAGGGTACCATCTGGGTTACCTGCAGCTGGATGCACCACCAAACCTGCGGGCTTATTAATCACCAGCAAGTGCTCATCTTCAAATACGATGCTTAGCGGAATATTCTGCGCTTCCCATTCTCCGGCTTCTTCAATTTCAGCATCTACCTCAAGAGTTTCATTCCCTGTCAGCTTGAGCCGCGGTTTGGTAACAATATTACCGTTGACGGTGACCTTACCCTGCTTGATCCAGTCCTGCAGTCTGGAGCGAGATATCTCACTGCACAGCTGCGCCAGCACCTGATCGAGGCGTTGCCCATAAGCCGCGTCATCGACCTCAAAACTCTGTCTATAGTGTTGTTTTGACATATTATTTACTTTTAATGGAACCTTTGTCCGAGAAGCACATCTACAACCCTTGCCAGGAATAACCGTCGTTTAAGTCGAGACAGCGTATTCCACTATAGTATTCACTCATTTATACCGCGACTGGCAAAAATTAGTCATTGGCCTTAACCTTGGCCTCCGGTAGAATGCTTTTTCGATTGGAAAGACCGAATTTTAACGAAACATTGAGACGTATGAAAAATTTTCGCATTTTATTTTTAGCTTTCGCCAGCGCATTACTGGTTTCTTGCGCGACCACCTCTAACGATGAGCTTGATGTACCGCTGGCTGATGACGCATTTAACCTGTACGAAAAGTCACAGACAGCGATGAAAGCAGGCAATTACCAAACTGCAATTAAACATCTTGAGCAGTTGGACAGCCTGTACCCCTTTGGTCCTTATTCACATCAGGCTCAAGTTTCACTCATATACGCCTATTATATGGCGCGAGACTCAGCATCGGCTATTTCGGCCGCAGATCGTTTTATTCGTCAAAACCCGAATCATCAGGATGTGGATTACGCCTATTACATGAAAGGACTGATTAACTTCACCTCTGAAGTTGGCTTTTTTAAAGAGTTGTTATCCGCAGACCTGTCTCAGCGTGACGCATCTACCGCCAGACAAGCATTTAATGACTTTGCCGAGCTGTTACGTAAGTTTCCTGAAAGTGAATATGCAAAAGACGCTCGTCAACGCATGTTATTCCTGAGAAACCGTCTGGCAAGTTACGAGCTTCATGTTGCCCAGTTTTATATGAAACGACAAGCCTATATTGCAGCAGCTAATCGCGCCCAATACATCGTGGAAAACTATCCAAAAACCACTTCGGTTCCCGATGCTCTCGTTGTAATGGCAACCGCCTACGATATTTTGAAATTGGATAAGTTATCGCAGAAAGCCAAAAACCTTTTAAAACTTAACTATCCCGAATACGCGGCCAAGCTTTAACCAATATTCATTACCTGTAAAAAAAGGGCCATCAAGGCCCTTTTTTATTACCCGCTTCGATTAAATGGCTTCTTCGTCCTCTTCCCCTGTACGAATTCGAATTGCACGCTCCACCGAGGTCACAAAGATTTTTCCATCGCCTATTTTACCGGTTCGCGCGACTTCCAGAATTTGCTCTATACAGGCTTCAACTTGCTCTTCAGCCACTACCACTTCCACTTTCACTTTGGGCAGAAAGTCCACCATGTATTCCGCGCCGCGATAAAGTTCGGTGTGTCCTTTCTGACGACCAAATCCTTTTACTTCGGTTACCGTCATTCCAGCCACACCCAGCTCTCCGAGAGCTTCTCGCACGTCATCCAGTTTAAATGGCTTAATGATCGCTTCAATCTTTTTCATAACACCCTTCTTTCAACGGTTTAATGGGCAAATTAATTATCATCGTAAATAGTCGGAATGGGCTGCCGCTTATGTTGCGTTTTGCGATAAATATTGACGATTAAATCGGCGGCCTCAGGCTCAATAGCCTTCCCTTCCAGAAAATCATCGATTTGGTCATAGGTTATTCCAAGTGCGTGCTCATCCTGTTTTCCCGGATTAAGGCACTCAAGATCGGCTGTCGGTGCCTTATTAATAAGTCGTTCAGGAGCACCAAGGTAGGCAGCCAATTGTCTTACTTGACGTTTACTCAAGCCAAACAGGGGCGCTAAATCACAGGCACCATCGCCCCACTTGGTATAAAAGCCGGTGATATTTTCTGCCGAATGATCAGTACCTAAAACCAGACCGCCTAACACTCCTGCGAGCTCATATTGCGCGACCATCCGAGCACGAGCTTTTACATTACCCTTAGCATAATCCAGAGTGTACTCACACTTGGGATGCAAGTCATTGTTATCAAGTGTACCGACCACTTGCTGATGAAGTGCATCAACGCTGGTTTTAATATTCACCGTAAGACTTTCACTCGGTCGAATAAAATCCAGCGCTAACTGTGCTTCCCCTTCGTCAGCCTGCTCACCATAAGGTAATCGAACGGCTACGAATCGGTAAGTCTGAGTACCCTGGTCTTCATTCAGTTGCTCAATGGCCAGTTGTGCTAAACGCCCTAGAGTCGCCGAGTCTATGCCTCCGCTGATCCCCAGTACCAGAGTCTTAGCACCTGATGCCAGCAATCGGCGCTTCATAAAATCAATACGACGCTGCGCTTCTTCTGCCGGGTTGATTTGAGGTAGAACCTTCATTTCTTGAACAATGGACGTCTGATTCATGCTTCATCCTGTCCGAGGTTGAGTTAATGGCAGAATTTTAACACAAAGCAATTTCATTTGGTCCTCCATGTAAGTGAAGATTCAACCAAAACTTCAATTAAATTCTGCACTTGCACCTTTTAATGGCATGTTTTAGCGGTTATCTTTAACCCCGTCAGGCCAAACTATGAGTTAAACGCCAATATCTATGACCAATCTAAAAGAAGCGCACCAAAATACGTCATTACGGGCATTACAGATATATACCCTGTACAGGATTATTATTGCGCTGTTCCTGCTAACTTTATTCCATATGCAGTTTGGCGATGTATTTTTAGGCAAACATTCTCCGGAACTGTTTCAGTGGTCGGCTTTAGCTTATCTAGTCAGTGCGGTTGGCTTTTTCTTCGCCAACCGAAACCGCATCTTAAACTTTAAGCCACTCGTCGAACTGCAGGTCTTTTTCGATATTGTTCTGTTAACACTTCTAATGCATGCCAGCGGAGGCATCGCTGCAGGACTCGGAATATTAATGGCGGTATCGGTTACTACAGCAAGCTTATTGGTAGAACGTAACTCATCCATTGTCTTTGCTGCTATTGCAACCATTGCGGTACTTGGCGAAGCCATATACCTCAAGTTATCCGGTGGAGATAAAGCAGATTACATCACACAGGCGGGGCTACTAGGCGCGACATTTTTCGCAACCTCATTGTTTGCATTGTTGACTGCTAGACGACTAAGACAAAGTGAACTGGAAGCCGAGTTAACCAGCGCCGACCTTGCCAGTATGGAAAAACTGAATCAGCAAATTATTCAGTTTATGAAAACAGGCGTAATCGTCATCGATCGAAATCGCAGAGTACAATTTATCAACACCGCCGCATGGCAACTACTGGAAATGCCAGAGCATGTGCATGGTCAACACCTGGGACTGATCAGCAGTAATCTGGATCGAATCGTTCAACAATGGCAGAAAAGTGGACATAATTTTTCTACGTTTCGACAATCGCCCACCGGCCCCAAAATACAAATCAAGCTTTCTCATATTGACGAAGGAAAGCAACAAAGCCTGATCTTTCTTGAAGATGCCTCGCACATGACACAACAGGCTCAAAACCTAAAGCTAGCATCACTTGGTCGACTCACGGCAAGTATCGCTCATGAGATACGAAATCCACTGGGTGCGCTCAGTCATGCCGCACAGCTGCTCGAAGAGTCCCCCGACCTAGTCGATGCCGACAGAAAGCTGGTCGATATGATCCAGAAAAATTCGTTACGCATGAATGCAATCATAGAAAATATTATGCAACTTTCACAACGCCGAGTTTCTGAACCACAACATGTCACTTTAAAATCATTTCTCGAAAATCTGACCGATGAACTGCAGAAAAACCATAAGCAACGTCTGGAACTCTTTATTGATGTCAATCCCGAAGAATTAAGCGTTAACTTTGATATTAGTCAGTTAATGCAGGTGGTAACTAATTTGGCTGAAAACGGCATTCGTTATAGCTTAGAGCACACCAGCCGACCTTATTTGAGTTTGGTTGCAGGAATAAACTTGAGAACACAACAGCCGTTTCTTGATATTATTGACAAGGGCGAAGGCATTTTGCCCGAGGTTGCGCAAAATATTTTTGAGCCTTTTTTTACCACCAGTGCAACGGGTACGGGATTGGGACTTTATGTGTCAAAAGAGCTATGTGAGGCTAACCGAGCTCAGCTCGACTATATTCCAGTACCCTCAGGTGGAAGTTGTTTTAGAATTACATTTGCCAGAGAATCATAGTTTATGACTCAACCGCTCGCATTACTGATCGACGATGAACCGGATATTTTGGAACTCCTCAGTATTACTCTGCTGAGAATGGGAATTGACTGCCACACGGCAGCTAATGTGGAACAGGCTAAAGTCCGAATTGATGAACAAGTTTATCAGCTATGTTTGACCGACATGCGCTTACCTGATGGTGATGGACTTGAACTGGTAGACTACATTCAGGAGCGCCAGCCGAACACGCCGGTAGCAGTGATCACAGCACACGGTAATATGCAGACGGCAATTGAAGCCATGAAACTTGGCGCTTTTGATTTTGTCTCCAAACCGGTGGATCTCACCAATCTACGCAACATCGTAAACAACGCTTTAAAAGTCAATGCTTCTGATAAGTCGAGCAAAACACATCAGGGTACGCGAGAATTTATTGGCAACACACCCGTTATTGAGCGATTAAAACAATTAATTCTTAAAGTTGCCAAAAGCCAGGCGCCAATTTATATCCGAGGTGAATCGGGCACCGGTAAAGAGATGGTCGCTCGTTTAATCCATAAAAATGGACCACGCAAAGAAGCTCCATTTATTGCAATTAACTGCGGAGCCATTCCTGCTGAGCTAATGGAAAGTGAATTTTTTGGACACAAAAAAGGCAGCTTCACTGGCGCTCAAAGCGACAAGGATGGACTATTTAAAGCTGCCGATGGCGGCACCTTGTTTTTAGACGAAATTGCCGACCTACCCTTGAATATGCAAGTTAAACTTTTGCGCGCAATTCAGGAACGTTGCATTCGACCTGTTGGTGCCGAAAAAGAAGAGTCAGTTAATGTCAGAATCCTTTCTGCGTCCCATAAAGATTTAGCGGCTTTAGTACAGGAAGGTGAATTTCGCCAGGATCTATTTTACCGGATTAACGTTATTGAAGTTGATGTGCCACCTTTAAGAAAGCGTAAACAGGATATTCCCGATCTTGTTAACTACTTTATTGGCCGACTGGCACAAAGAAACCAGATGGATGAGCCCAAACTTTCTCAAGAAGCTCTCATCAAACTTCAATCCTACGACTTCCCCGGAAATATTCGCGAACTCGAAAATATCCTTGAACGCGCAATTACCTTATCGCTGGAAGATAAAATTGAAGCTGATGATATTCAACTGAATGAAACCAATAGTATTGAGACTTCGCCTTCTGAAACATTGACGTCCCGCCGAAATATTCCGCTGGAAGATTTCCTCGAATCGATAGAAAAGCAGGAAATATTAAAAGCCCTAGCCGATACTGGAGGCAATAAAACCGCAGCAGCGGAAGTGCTAGGCATCAGTTTCAGAGCCATGCGTTATAAATGCAAAAAACTGGGTATTGATTAATAAGCAAATTAAAACAATTTGGGTTTACGAGGATCTAATAAGAAATCGACGGCTATTCCATTAGGCAAATTTCTCACAAAGTGACACTGATTATTCCATTTTTCTTAATCTTAGCTGGTGGCATCATACTTCTCCGTTAACAACGTCTGACTAAGGAGAGTTTGATGAAAGTAAAAGGATTTACCCTGTTTGAACTTCTGTTGGTAGCCAGTTTAACGATCCTTATGGCTGGATTCGCGATTCCTGGATTCAAAAAATTGCATCACCGCTCAATAATTGAAGCTCAGGCATCGGCCTTATTTTCATTTATACAATTGGGTCGCAAAGAGTCTATCAGTCGCTCAAAAAACTTCGTACTTTGTGGAACGAGAGACGGATTAGAGTGCGATGCTGACTGGTCTTCTGGTTTCATGCTTTTCCTCGATAATAATAACGATGATCAATATAGCGAAGACATCGATCAATTATTCAAATACCACAAAATAGAATCACAGCAACTTTCTATTCGTTGGCGCTCGTTTCGAGGAAACCGACCTGTTCGCTTTATTCCTGCAGGTATAACCTGGCACAACAACGGTACTTTTGTTATTTGTCATAATCTATATACCGAGCTAGCGAAAGCAATCTTTCTCGCCAAAAGCGGCAGAGCCGAAATGTCGAGAGATGACAATTTCGATGGGTTTGATGAGCTACGTAATCAGCAACGCATAGAATGTTAATTGAAAACACTAGAGCAAGGCTCCGGTGTTTTAGCTTTTACTCATAACGTAAAACTTTAACATTTTCGAAACCTTGCAGTTTCAGATGATGCGCCTGAACTTTACTCATGACTCCTTTATCACAATAAAGCAGATAGTTCCGTTGCATATTCAGCTCAGGAAATCGATGATTGATTGAGTAGAACGGGATTTTAAGAATTTCATTATTGATCAGCAAAAGAGGCTGATTTTCCTGCTCTTCCGGATGACGGATATCGATCACTACATCGTCAACTCCCGGAGTAGTCACCAGTGCAATATCAGTATCAG
>JBFHVL010000070.1:0-15261 GCA_041589565.1 Kangiellaceae bacterium
AACCCCATCACATGGATGGAAAGCTCTTCTGCAAAAACAGAAGAAAGCCACAGGCAAGCGATTACACCAACTGATATTGAATTGCGTAAAACCATATAACTCCACCCACCAGCGCCGCCATTATGCCTGCAATGATATCGTCCAGCATAATGCCCAGACCGCCTTTAACGCCCTTATCTGCAAGTCCTATGGGCCATGGTTTTACAATATCAAAAAAGCGAAACAGTACAAATCCTAACAGCAATGCTCGCCAGTCTTTGGTCAAAGGGATCATGGCAATTAGATATCCGACGATTTCGTCCCAAACGATGCCGGGGTGATCGTGAAGATGCATGGCACGCGCAGTCTCACCACATAAATAGATGCCGACAACCGACATAAACAGGATGATTGCGATAAGAAAACCCCAGTGCCAGTCAGCGATTAACCAATACAGTGGCAGAGCAACCAAGGTGCCGAAAGTACCGGGAGCCTTGGGAGCCAATCCCGAGCCAAGGCCAAACGCCAGACAATACACCGGATGAGTAAGAATTTGTTTTGCCGACAATGGTGTTGCAGTCATTGGCTCTTCTCTAAGTAATGACAGATCAGGATTGCGCTAACTTAAGCTGCGACAAAATGATCGAAACCGCCCCGTGACAATGTCATAGGTTCGCCATTGCGAATCACTCGAACACCGCTTTTTCCGGTGATTCGACCGACCGAGTAACAGGCAACGCCCACCGACTCCAGTGCGTTTTGCGCCTTTTTGAAGTTGTCTTCAGACACAGTAAAACACAACTCATAATCATCACCGCCAGCCAGAGCACTTTCGAGAGCTCTATCTTCGTTGGTAACCCGTCGCGCCGCTTCAGATACGGGCACATCTTCGGCGTTAATCACTGCACCGACTGAACTGGCTTTACAAATATGTCCCAAGTCCTGCACCAGACCGTCGGATACATCAATCGCTGCTGATGCGCGGCCACGTAACGCTATTCCGGCGGCCACTCGCGCTTTAGGTCGATAATAACGTGATAACAAGTGCTCGCGTGTATCACCTTGCGCCGACAAACGATGTTGTGCCACTTGCAGACCCAGAGCCGCATCGCCCAGTGGGCCAGTGACACATACCAAATCGCCCGGCTGCGCACCTTTACGGCGTAGCGCAAACTGCGCCGGAACAAAGCCATGAACTTGCAATGTCAGCGATAAGGGACCTTTGGTCGTATCACCACCAACCACCTGAAGCCCGTAATGAACCAACAATTCGTGCAATGTATCACTAAAAGACTGCAACCAACCAAGATCCACCTTAGGGATCGACAACGACAAGGTTACCCAGGCGGGTTCCGCGCCCATGGCTGCCAAATCGCTTAGGTTGACGGCCATCGCTTTTGCAGCGACATCGGCGGCAGCGGTATCGTGCAGAAAATGAACCCCTTCAATCAGGGTATCCATAGACACAGCTAAACTTTGTCCCTCTGGTACATTTAACAGAGCACAGTCATCACCAATACCCAATACAACATCTTTACGAGCTGGATTATCGCGCACGAAAAACCGCTCGATTAAATTAAATTCTGATACTGCCATACCTTACCTTAGGCTTTTACTTCCAATGGACGCAGCTGCTTGGCAACCTTGTCTAACACGCCGTTGACGTACTTGTGACCATCTTCTGCGCCAAATACCTTGGCTAATTCCAATGCTTCATTAATAACAACCCGATAGGGTATTTCCTGACGTTCCGAAAGCTCCCAGGCAGATAACCTTAAAATGGCCCGCTCGACCGGATCGACTTCATCAATTTCGCGATCCAGATATGGAGACAAGTGCTCATCAATTTCACTCAAGCTGGTTAACGTGCCTCGTAATAATTCGAGAAAATACGGCACTTCGACCTTTTTCGGATTAATGGTTTCAATAAACTGATTTTCGATATCTGCCAGCGCATTTCCCGACATTTGCCACTGGTACACGGCTTGTACCGCATAATGTCTGGCTTTACGACGATGTGATGGTTTTAACGACATTAACCGATGCTCTCAAACAGATTGACCATTTCCAACGCCGTTAGTGCAGCTTCGCCACCTTTATTTCCAGCTTTTGTACCGGCACGTTCAATGGCCTGTTCGATACTGTCGACCGTTAGCACACCAAAAGAAACGGGAACGTCAAAGTTCAAGGATACTTGCGCTAATCCTTTGGTGCATTCGCCAGCAACATAATCAAAGTGAGGCGTTCCACCACGAATGACTGCACCTAAGGCGATGATTGCCTGGTGCTGTTTTTTCGCCGCAATGCGTTGTGCGGCGATGGGCATTTCAAAGGCACCGGGAACCCGAAAAATTTCGATGTCATCTTCTTTAACGCCATGACGCTTTAAGGTATCGAGTGCGCCTTCCAGTAAACTTTCTACGATAAAACTGTTAAAGCGAGCGACTAAAATGGCGTACTTCGCTTTACCTGCAATCAATTGGCCTTCAAATGTTTTCATGCATGGTTCCTGTATTCGATGCTATTAAGATAAGTCGTCTTCAATGTATTCCACGACTTCGAGCTTAAAACCCGACAGTGCGTGGTACTTTTTCTCCGGACTCAGTAAGCGCATTTTATGCACGCCAAGATCCGCTAAAATTTGTGAGCCTACACCAACGTTTCTCAGTGCTGCACTACTGTCGCTTCGTGGTGACTCAATACCTTTGTCTTCTTCCTGATACCGATTAAGTCGATTGAGCAGTGATTGTTTCGACTCCTGATTGTCGATCACTACCACAACCCCTTTACCTTCTTCAGCAATTCGCTCTATCGCACGGCTTAAAGTCCAGCTGGACAACTTGCCACGCTGTTTGTGCAATAGGTCGGTCAATGCATTGGCTACATGTACTCGTACCATGGTGGGCTCATCGGGATCGATCTCGCCCTTTACCAAGGCAAAATGCACGCCATGATCAATCGAATCTTCGTAAGTGTGCAGCCGGAAGTCACCAAAAGGCGTTGGCCAGTGACACTCGCTGAGCTTATCCACGGTTTTCTCGTTTAAGGTCCGATATTCAATGAGATCGGCAATCGTGCCCATTTTCAGGCCATGTTCTTCGGCAAATTTTTCCAAATCCGGCCGGCGCGCCATGGTACCGTCTTCATTAAGAATTTCAACAATCACGGCGGCAGGCTCCAGCCCCGCCAGCCTGGCCAAGTCACAGCCCGCTTCGGTATGACCCGCTCGATTCAATACTCCGCCCGGTTGTGCCATTAAGGGGAAAATATGCCCCGGTTGCACTAAATCAGAGGGTTTGGCGTCTGCTGCAACCGCCGCTTGCACCGTGCGTGCACGATCCGCAGCCGAAATACCCGTTGTCACACCTTCTGCCGCTTCAATGGATGTGGTGAACGCAGTGGAGAACTGCCCACCATTTTTATGCACCATCAGGGAGAGATTGAGTTGCTCACAACGCTCTTTGGTCAGCGTCAGGCAGATTAGGCCTCGTCCGTATTTAGCCATAAAGTTGATGTCTTCCGGACGAATCATGGAAGCTGCCATAATAAGATCGCCTTCATTTTCGCGATCTTCATCGTCCATCAGAATAACCATTTTGCCCTGGCGGATATCTTCCACCAATTCGGGAATACTACTTAATGCCATGAATTTACTCGTTAACCCTGTTACGCCTGTAAGTCTAAGCGGAGGTACAAAAACGGTAATTATACCAGCGATTTACTCGATCAACCTATTTCGAGTACCGAACTACTTAATAAATCCGGCTTTTGCCAGCAACTGATGAGTTACCGATGAATGAGATGCTGAATCTGAATGAAGCAATAATCGCTCCAGATATCGCGCAACCTGATCCACTTCCAGATTCACCTGTATGCCGGGCTGGTAGCTATCCATAATGGTTTCCTGCAGCGTGTGGGGCACAATGTTCAGCTCAAAATCATCCCCCTCAACTCGATTAACCGTCAGACTGATCCCATCCACGGTAATGGAACCTTTGTGTGCAATATAGCGAGAGAGTTCCTTAGGAGCGGTAATCAAAAAGCGTACCGAACGCGCATCTTGCCAGCGCTGCTTAACCACACCAATACCATCTACGTGACCGCTAACCAGGTGACCTCCCAGTCGAGAAGTCGGTGTTAGCGCTTTTTCCAGATTAAGACGTTGTCCACTGCTGTAATGTTTAAACTGAGTCAACGCAATGGTTTCGCCGGACACATCCGCAACAAAAAACTGACTACCCAGCTCCACTGCTGTCAAACACACTCCATTACAGGCAATGGAGTCCCCCAGTGCAACATCCGACAAATCCAGCTTGCCAGTGGTAATGGTAATTCGTTTATCGCCGTTGCGATCTTCAATAGACTGTATTTCGCCTATCGCTTCAATAATGCCGGTAAACATAATGTGATATCTCTATTTGGAAAGTCTTTGATGTTAAACAATTGGATGGTATATCAAACGTAGGTCATTACCGACCATACGACAATCGCTCAAAGTCAGATTAACGGCCTGTTCCATCGAGGACAGTGGCAGTATCGCCAAGGGACGCCCATCGCTGCCCATCAGTTTAGAAGCCATATACACCACCAACTCATCCACTAATCCCGCACGCAGTAACTCTCCTGCTAACACACTGCCCGCTTCTACCAGTACTTCGTTACATTCATGGGCAGCACAGAGCTTGAGCAGCTGATTTAAAAAGGCTTCGCCAGCACCGGGGATCAGTTTACGCTCGATATGCTCAGCAAGTCGTTGCTGGACTTCAGTTTCCCCAACCCACCAAATAGGCGAGGTAATCTGAAAAAAACCTTGCTTAAGATTAGCGCGTGCGCGTCGATCAATTAAAATTCGTAACGGCTGCCGAAAACGATTTAGATCGGTATCGGACAAAGGCTTCGCCAGCTCATCAAGGCGAACGTTCAGTGAAGGATTGTCCAGCGCCAAAGTGCCAGTACCGGTAATGATTGCATCGGAACGAGCCCGCCAAAGTTGCACATCAGCTCGAGCGGCCGATCCAGTGATCCACTGACTTTCACCGCTGGCCATGGCTGTTCGGCCATCCACACTGATCGCCATTTTAAGTCGCACCAAGGGGCGCCCTTGTGTCATGCGCATAATAAAGCCACGATTGAGCGACACCGCCTCGCTTTCCATCAAACCATAGCTAACCTCGATTCCGGCTTGCTCCAGCAAATTGAAACCGCCACCATCGACTTTGGGATTGGGATCACGCATGGCGCACACCACTTTCGCCACACCAGCTTCGATCAAAGCTTTAGCACAAGGGCCGGTTTTGCCGGTATGTGCACAGGGTTCCAAGGTGACATAGGCGGTCGCACCTTTGGCCTGCTCACCGGCCTGAGCTAACGCATTAACCTCGGCATGTGCCTCGCCAAAACATTGATGAAACCCTTCACCCACGATTTGACCATCTCGCCAAAGCACACATCCGACTCTGGGATTAGGTCGAGCCAATACACCACCCTGCTCGGCCAGTCGTAATGCGCGAGCCATCATTTGTGCATCTATGGAAGAAAACTCAGAAGGTTGTAACATGAAAACCTGTGTATTCAGTAGCGTCCTGCATTATAAATCAATCTAAATACCAATCAGGACGCTATTTGCACCGCTCAGGATTTGGATGACTCCAGCTTGCTGACAGTCTCGGAAAACTCTTTTACGTCCTGAAAACGGCGATAGACCGAGGCAAAACGAACATAAGCTACCTGATCCAGTTCCTTTAGTGCTTCCATCACCAGCTCTCCCAAAAACTTGGCTTCGACTTCTCGTTCGCCGGTACCGCGTAATTTGGATTTGATCACGTTGATCGCCCCCTCTACCGACTCAACACTGACCGGACGTTTTTCAACCGCGCGCATAATTCCGGCACGCAGTTTGGCTTCGTCAAAAGGTTGACGAGAACCATCACTTTTTACCAGCCGCGGCATAACCAGCTCAGCCACTTCAAAGGTTGTAAAGCGTTCGCCACAGGCGGAACATTCACGCCGTCGCCGGACTTGTCCACCTTCACTGACCAGACGCGAGTCAATCACCTTGGTATCGGAGTGCGAGCAAAAAGGACAGTGCATAAGCCACCTCGAACAGATAAAGCATCGGAAGCACTCACTTCCGATGCAAGGGTCGAACTAGTTTTTATAAACCGGGAACCGTGCAGTTAATTCAGCCACCTTGGCTTTAACCTGGTCGATCACCGCATCGTTATTGATGTCGTCGAGAATATCACAGATCCAACCGGCAAGCATGATTGCTTCATCTTCCTTGAAACCACGGGTGGTAATAGCGGGAGTTCCCATACGTAATCCACTGGTAACAAATGGGGATCGAGGCTCATTAGGAACGGTATTTTTGTTCACCGTAATGTGCGCTCGACCAAGTGCCGCTTCGGCATCTTTCCCAGTGATATCTTTATCAATTAGATCCACCAGAAATAGATGATTGTCGGTACCGCCCGAAACAATCTTATATCCACGCTCCATGATTACCTTCACCATCGCCTGAGCGTTTTTAACTACCTGCTTTTGAGTGTCCTTAAATTCATCGCTTAGGGCTTCTTTAAAAGCTACCGCTTTCGCAGCGATTACATGCATTAATGGACCACCCTGACCTCCGGGAAAAACTGCAGAATTGAACTTCTTCTCCAGCTCAGGATTGGCGCGCGCCAAAATAATACCACCGCGAGGGCCTGCCAGTGTTTTGTGAGTAGTCGAAGTAACGACATCCGCATGAGGTACGGGGTTAGGATACAGACCAGCAGCCACCAGGCCTGCTACATGCGCCATATCGACCATCAAATAAGCGCCAACTTTATCAGCAATTTCACGAAAACGAGCCCAATCGACGACACGAGAGTAAGCAGAGAAGCCAGCGACAATCATCTTTGGCTTGTGTTCAATCGCAAGAGCTTCCACCTGATCGTAATCAATATATCCTTCGGCATTTACTGGATATTGAACCGACTTATAGATTTTTCCAGAAAAGTTGACTGGAGAGCCGTGAGTCAAATGACCTCCGTCTGACAGACTCATACCCAGCACAGTATCACCAGGTTGTAACAAGGCCATGTAAACGGCCGAGTTTGCCTGAGAGCCTGAGTGAGGTTGAACGTTGGCGTAATCGGCTCCGAACAGCTCTTTTAAGCGCGCAATAGCAATATCTTCTGCCACATCAACAAACTCACAGCCACCGTAGTAGCGCTTATGTGGATAACCTTCGGCGTATTTATTGGTCAGGCATGATCCTTGAGCCGCCATCACTCGGCTGCTGGTGTAGTTTTCAGAGGCGATGAGTTCGATATGCGCTTCTTGACGCGCCTTTTCATCTTCAATCGCCTTCCAGATTTCGGGATCATAATCAGCAATGGAGGACAGGTTATGTAACATGCTCATACAACGGCTCTCTTAATTTCGTAGTCTGCGTTAAAAATTGCGCGTATTTTACCCAAACTGACCGATGATGTCCCCTGCTTATTCGAATAAATTAGAATCGATTAAGGCACTTATTACAGCGCTACTCCCAAAAGCTCGGTGCAGAATATTTTTAATGAATTGAGACGCTATTCGCGAAAAATACACTCTTAATCTCCCTCAGAATGGACTATGCTGATACCAATAATTCTGAATAGAGCAGGTTTAATGGGAACCTACAACATCATTTACCGCTTTCAGCTTGCTGATAACGACGTTGAAACCGTTGGGTTACAACTCGACGAAAACTCGTTGGAGTTGAAGGATGACTATGTTGCCAATACCCCCGAGTGGGCCAAGCTCCGTTATAACCAGTGCCCTAATTGTCCATTAAAGCCAAGTGAGTCTCCCAATTGTCCGGTGGCTAAACATTTGGCCCGTTACACACCAATGTTCGACAAAGTGCAATCTTTTGACAAAATTAAACTGGTCGTCAAAACCAAGCAACGCATGACCACTCAAAACACATCTGCGCAAAAAGCCATTAGTGGATTTATTGGCCTCATAATGGCATCCAGTGGCTGTCCACATACCGCTTACTTTCGCCCTATGGCAAGATTTCACTTACCACTTGCAGATGAGCAGGAAACCATTTATCGAGCCGTGTCCATGTACTTACTTGCGCAATACTTTCGCGACAAAAATGACCAACCGGCTGACTGGAGCGTTCGTGGCTTAAGAAAAATTTATGAAAATATTTCAGTTGTTAATCAAGGAATAGGCTCGCGACTAAAAGCCGCAACAAAAACCGACAGTTCACTCAATGCCATCGCAAACCTCGACATGTATACGAAAGTGATCCCCGATATGATTGATGAGTCCCTGTTTGAAATACAGGGACTGTTTGAAGTGTATTTGAACCTAAATAAAGATCAGGTTGATTTGAAATTCTAAAAAGCTAAAACCAGCCATCAATGGCGTCGTCTAATTCTTCTTTACAACTTTTGAGTTGTTGATTAAACATCGCCGCTTTATTTTTTACTTTATTCGCGACTTTAATCAACCAAGATTTCTTTTTATAACTACCACGACTGAATCCTCCTTGACCCTCGTGATAGGCCAAGTATTGATTGTACGCATCCCATTTAGAAACATTGAGTCGCTTTTGAGTTTTGTCGGTATACCAACCGATGAAGTGAATCGCATCTTCAAAGTCATCACGATCGGCACCACTATCGTAATCAGCCTGAAACTCGCCCCATACCTCATCTTTTGCCTGAGCAAACCCATAGGCGGAAGACTTGTAGCCCCAGGGAATAAACCCCAGTAGATAATCTCTCGGAGCACGAACATTGTGTTGGAACCGTGACTCTTGATGCATTATCGCCATCATCACCCAAATGGGAGTTCCCCACTCATCATTGGCATCAACGGCGTATTCGTACCAATCAGGTTCGCCGCGAAATATTTCGCAAATATTCTCGGTATTGCTCGGACGATAAGTACTACAACTGCTTAATAGTCCAACAATAATTACCGATACCGCAATGACAACAAATTTGTTCATTTTTTCTTCTTCACTACAACGCTATGACCGACATGCTACCCAATCTCTACAAATGCTGTAAAGAAAACCAACCAAAACACTACTGGAGCCGGATGAGCTGCCTGCTGTAATATCCACCAACTCAGGCTATAATGCAGCGCTTGATTGGACGAGTAACTGCTCAATGAATATTCAATACAAAACCCGAACACAGGCCGTTGCAGAAGCGCTACGAGAAATGATTCTAAGTGGCAAGATCAAGGGCGGCCAACCATTACGGCAGACCGCGCTTGCTGAGGAGCTGCAAGTGAGTCGTATTCCCGTTCGGGAGGCACTGCTTCAGCTGGAAGCAGAGGGGTTGGTCAAGTTCGAAGCGCACAAGGGGGCGATTGCGACTCAATTATCATCGCATGAGTGCCGTGAACTGTTTGAATTACGCTCGCTGTTAGAGTCCGAAGTGATTAAATTCGCCATCGACAAACACACCGAGCAAGATTGGAAGCTTGCCGAAAGTAAACTAGACCAACTTGATAGCATGCTCGACAGCGGAACTTCCGTGGATCGTTGGAGCGTCCTTAATTTTGAGTTTCACAACTCGCTTTACCTGGCCTCGGGCAAAGAATTAATGCTCGATATGATTCGCCTGCTTAATACCAATTCGGATCGCTATATTCGTCTACAGTTATTTCTAAACAATGGCATTCCACAAGCTGAAACCGAGCATCGACAATTACTGGAGCTTTGCAAACAAAAAGACAAACGTGCTGCCAGCAAACTATTAAAGAACCATATATTAGATGCTGGTAACGATATTGCCAGCCTGATTGAAAAGCAGCAGAGTAGCATTTAGTTTTTGTTGGCAATAATCATATTGTCATACCACTGTAATACTTACCGGGTTTGCCTAACTCAAATATCGAGTCAACACCTTTTTTAAATCGTCTATTTTAACTGGTTTTGTGAGAAAAAAGTTCATTCCACAATCAAGTGCATAGGATTTGTCTTTTTCTATAACATCGGCAGAAAGTGCAATAATCGGCATCCTTAAATCTAGCTCTTGACGGATTTTTGCAGTCGCTTCAAATCCATCCATAATTGGCATTTGCACATCCATAAACACCAGGTCGATTGAAGCATCATTTTGCAAGTATTGAATTGCCTGCAATCCATCATCCACAGCAAATACTTCACACTTGAACAACTTTAATAGCTCTTTTAATAACATCTGATTAAGCTTAACATCTTCGACAATAAGAATACGCTTTCCTTCAAAAAATTGTTCAGATGAATCAATGGAAAAACCCGCTTCTTCGATACCTTGGTAAACGGTTAACATTACAGTAAAGACGGAGCCACGGCCGGGCTGACTTGACACATCAATCGAGCCATCCATCAGCTCGCAAAGCTTACGGGTAATGGCTAATCCAAGTCCTGTCCCTCCATACTTTCGCGAGTGAGAGTTATCTGCCTGAATAAAAGCACTAAATATCTTTTTCTTCACGTCATCTGACATACCAATTCCAGAATCTTCGACTCTTATTTCCAGCTGAACTTGTTCGCCTTGCTGTTTCTTATTGATTACGGTCAGTTTTACATAGCCTTGTTCGGTAAATTTAATGGCATTAGACATTAAATTATTGATGATTTGTTCAATGCGAACTTCATCACTGTTGACCCAAACAGGTACCGACTCATCAATAGTGCAAGAGAGTGTCAGTCCTTTTGCCTGCGCACTGTTTCTAAAGCTAGTTTCCACTCTTTCAACTAACTGATGTAAGTTAAAATTTGAGTTGTCAATTACCTGACGTCCGGCTTCAATCTTGGCAAGGTCTAAAACCTCCCCCAAAAGCCGAAGCAGTATGTTGGACGATTGCAATATGGCCTGAAACGACTTGCGATGATCCGCATCTTGCTTCTCCAGTCCAAGTTGAGCATACCCCATCACCGCGTTCAGCGGTGTGCGAATTTCATGGCTCATATTGGCTAAAAACTGACTCTTCGCATTATTCGCTCGCTCGGCTTCCGTTTTGGCCTTTTCCAAGTCAGCCGTTTTTTGTGACACCTGCAGCTTTAACTCTTTCTGATAACCGTTGATAACCAGCAAAAATCCCTGAGCCAGAATAGCGATTAAAAATCCGGTAACGATAACCAACCAGCTCTGCCAATCTTTAACCTCCATAGAAAAAGATAACTTAGGAGTCACTTCGATGCGCCATTGTTTATCGAAAAACATAAAGGTATGAGTTACGGATAGTGCTCCAACACTTTCGTGTTCTCCAGTCGTATAAATAACCTGATCGTTTTGCGCGACTTTAATTTCTAAATTTGATGTATCGAGCTCAGACTTTATCTTGTCAAACATTTTGTTTATCTGAATAACTGATATTACAACTCCTTCGGCCTTTTGATGCTGAGAGCTTCCTTTATTGACTTTTAACAATAATAAGACTCCAGGAAATGCCTCGTCATCCTGAACTAAGTCAATTGGCTCTGATGCTATCACTGAGTCACTTTGTATAGCTCGACTGATGGTCTCACTTCGCATCGATTCTGATGCCAGATTAAGACCCAATGCGGGTTTATTGGGTTCTAATGGATTAACGTAAAAGACAGGATAAATGGCTTGTGTTAGGTTATCGACGTTAACCTTGCTTCCATCGATGTTTTTAAAGAAAAAATCTTCTAGTCCACTATTAAATGCTTCGCCTAAAAGTTCATTAACGTTGTCTGAGTTTACAACGGGTACCCACTCGATAGCCCGCAATAAATAGTTACGGCTGAAAAAGTCATCCGTAAATTGCTTAAACTCTTTACGAGTTACTTTTTCACTGGATAAATAAAAAGACCGTAACGTTGCCACTTGAGATTCAGAAAGCTCAAATTGACGAGTAATATAGCTAGTTATTTGGTAAGTTTTATCGGCCAAAGCGGTTTGAACTTTTTCTCCATGAGTTCTTTTCGACATATCAAAAACCAAACTCACAAGGCAAAACATAATTATTGAAGTTATTACCAACCCAAGGTCGAGAGAAAGCTTTCGATCTAGTCCGAGTCGTAGCAAAATTAAAACCAGCGGACAAAAAAACATGACCCCCACAGAGTCACCAATCCACCAGGTAAACCAAATAAACCCCAGTACTTCCCAACTGAGCTCAGTGACCGTTGCCTGAACCGCAGTACCCACCGAGGCAGCGATTAAACAACAAAGCGGTCCGGTTATAACAAGAAAAAGGAAAATTCGAAGGTTTTGCAGTCGCTCAATTGGCCATAGGTTAAAAGCATTGACTAAGGTTTTGGTGACTCCCATTTGCAATGTTGAGCCAGCAGCAATGATTGCCGCAGGGAAAATACTAATTGCCCCGTCAAGGGATAGCTCATTCGTTAAAGGCAGGTTGGCAAGAAAAGAACCTAAAAAAATACCGAGCAAAGAAATGTTGCTTCGTGTTAATACAATAGCAAGACCAATGCCTGCTGCCGGCCAGATGGCACTGGCAAACCCCGGAGGTATGGCAAATAGCAGACCTATTCGAGCGGCTAGGTAATAAAGAACCGCAGCAATCAAAACATCGATTACAGCATTTTTCATGAAATTATAGTTATTATTTAGACATAGCTATAGCCTAGTCTATACTATTAACTTCATCCAGTAATTCAACACGTTAAATATAACATGGATCCAGCAATTAGCTTCTTTTCTAATACATGAATCGTACGCGGTCAGAAAGCCAATATAGGCGGTCATAAACTTATCGCGAAATGAGCCAACCACCGAGCCGAACGACTCGAAACCTCCCCTCTCTATTGCAGGAAATGCGGTCACTCAGATTGAGTGATATTCAGTTATGAGCTTGGCTTTAGGATAAAACGATGAACAACGTAACAGAAAGCTCGATTTTCATATTTTCTTTATCATTAATAAAAGGTAAACCATTGCAGTGAACTAAACTGCAATGGTTGATAAATAGTCAACAATCATTCTATTAGTATAAGCCCGATAATGCCTACGAGCTTACAACTTACTATGCATTAAAAAATGCCCATGCGTATAACCGGAATCTATTAACGTCGTTGGGCAAATGATTTCACTTGCATTTCAGCTTCGCTGTGAGATAGCTTGTACCGATCTTCGACTAAGCTTGTTAATTGTCGTTGGGAACCATCAAGTTTATTCAATTCAGTTTCGGAAATTCGGTCCCAATTTTTATGGGCAGCTTTAACTTGCTTATCCCAGTTTGCAATAACATCACTACTTTTTGAAGTTCCTTTGTCAGGTTGTTGAGTTTTCATAACTTTCTCCTAGTATGCTAAACCTTCGTTGAATGACATCACTCAACAGCATCAATTTTACGGGCATACTAGTTAAAGTTCTGTTCGTTATCACACATAGGGTGCATAACTTACTGTTTCGAGACGAATTGAAAAGCTCCAACTGATTCAACTGACTGATAATCAAAGATAATTAACAAAAACCTTCCAAGCGCTTTATTTCACTCTTCACTATTGCGTAACACTCACAACTTAATCGCTCCAATTGTGCGCGATCCAAAATAGTAATATGCCCACGGCGATAATCGATGACGCTCAAATCCTGCAAATGCCCAGCGGCCTGAGTAACCCCTTCTCGTCTTACCCCAAGCATGTTCGCGATTAACTCTTGAGTCATGATTAACTCATCGCCGGGTATTCGATCGTGTGACAGTAACAACCACCGACATAACTGCTGATGAATACTATGGTGACGATTACAAAAAGCAGTTTGAGCCATTTGAGTCATTAGCGATTGAGTGTAAAGCAAGACACATCGCATAAACTCACCGTGAATCTCAAATTCTGGCTGTATTTGAGCTTTGTCAATACGATAGGCTTTTCCCGCGCTTTGTACCACGGCTTTATGGCTGGTACAGTCACCGCCTAAAAATAAAGCAATGCCAACCAAACCATCATTTCCAACAATTGCAATCTCGGTCGAGTCCCCGCTTTCAAGCTCAATCATTAAAGAAACAATAGCATCGACAGGAAAGTAAATATGGCGGTGAAGTTCGCCTGCCTCATAAAGTTCTTTGCCCAATGGGAGAGTTACACTGGTCAAAAAAGGGAGCAACCTTTCCTTAAGCGACTCAGAAAGCCTGGAGGTAAAGCAGCTCTGAGCAAGTGGTAACTCTAAATGACGATGTTTTAACATGTTTGATCACCCAATGTCCCTGGTACTCAAAATTCATTTTTTGATTACTTCTTACTAGACTCAATTGAAATGGATATGGTACGACTCGAAAAGCTGCAGTGAAAGAAAGTAAATAATATTAACAGCGCTATTAATACTGCTTTAAGGAATATACTAGATATAGCTTCAATTAAATATTCAAGCATACCATCATAAAAGAATGGCTATATAGAGTATCTGGTAACTAAGATAGTTCTTTCAGACAAGAGAGAGCCTATAGCTGGCTAACTGACCTCACAAAGTAAAGAAGACTCTTTACTACTGAGTTTAGATTCACTTTTACTATTGATCATGGGCGAAGACCGCTCCGTCATTCTTTTGTAGTTAACGATTACCTTTATGGATGCTGTAATTTCAATGAGGACCAAAGTAACTGGCCAGCTCCACACCTTATGATAAATTGCCCGTTATTTAATATTTCGGCACAAGTGTTTGGACTTTGATAAATATTAAAATCCAACAATACATCTTTATTATTTTGAACGATTAATGCTTTTCCTTCCAAGGTAAGTTTAAACACTGCCTGTTGACCAAGGGTATTAGACTCCCAGCGAGTATTCCCAACGGCATCAGAGACAGTTAAGTTTCCGTTTAGCCCCATCGCCAGTTTATAAAATCCATTTTCCGACGTAAGATACTGCTTGGGACTCAGCTTGTCGCCCGCGTAAATTCTAGAAATATTTTTTGTACCGCTTGTCCATATAACTTTTCCTGACTGCGCAACCAACTCAACCTCACCATTTTCCGTAACATGAAGTTTTTCGGGCTCATATCCTATTGTTCGACTTTGCCAAATTATGGTGCCGTTTTTTAGTTTAACGACAAGATTGCCATTGCCTTGAAATTCACAAATCCCTCCTTGCGAGGGTACGTGACAAGTAGACCACAATATACTCCAAAGTGGATCAATCAATTTCAATGTTGCATTTCGTCCCATGATTAAAGCATAACGATTGTTTCTTGATCGGACCCAGTCTCCCACTCTCAGAACTTCACCTCGATTCAATGCAAAGCGTTCACCGCTAGCTGTTCTTGTACAACTGTTTATCCAGGTGCTATTTGCCATAGAACTATCAGTGATCTTACCTAT
>JBFHVL010000071.1:0-15162 GCA_041589565.1 Kangiellaceae bacterium
CGTCTCTTTTTTCTCACATCCAATGATACCCCAAGAACTGACTAGAATTATTAATGTTATCAATCGCATATCGGCCTCCTGCTTTGTGATCGATACAAATACTGCATTATCAAAAGCGCCGATTACAGCGAGATGGTCAGTCAACACGGCGACGGTGTTTAACTAAGTATACGCGCGACATTTGAAGCTCGCGAAGTATTCTTTCCTCCGTAACAATTCAGTCTAAAAAAAGAGATTTAATATCAAAAAGAAATAGAGGTAAACCAGGCCATTTTTCGTTAATCGTTCGCGTCATCAAAACCAAGCGCGGAACCCAACTACCCACTCTAAGTTGCTCACGACTTCATTATCTTGTCGAGCGAAAGTCGCCGTATTACCAAACACTCTATTTTTGTTTATCCCGGCATATGGCGCAAACTCTCGAGTAACTTCGTAACGTAATCGCAGGCTAAGTTGTGCATCCGACAAGCCCGAACCATGGCGCTGTAAAGTGTCCGTTTTATGGTAAACATTCAGATTAATCTCAGGAGCTAAAATTAACTTTTGCGTAAAAAGAATCTCGTATTCTGTTTTGATGTTATAACGAACTTGCCCACGTTCATTAAAAAATAAGGCTGCATCTACCTCAAACGAGTAGGGTGCTAAACCTAAAAAGCCAATGACTCCCCAAGTATCGCCATTTTCATTCTTTAAGTCTTTCATAAAACCCAACTGAATGTCCCAATAAGGTGAAAAAGCCCGACTATAGAGTAACTGGGTTTCTAGCTCTTCCACATCACCATGCATTCTTTCAGCATCGATTTTTAGCCAAAACTTATTTAAGTCCTTTCCTATCCACAAACTTCCTTCTAAAATTTGAGACTCCAAGTCATCACCAGATCGGCGTTCCAGTTGATCTATCATTACTTTGTTTATCAGCGGATCATCTTCACCATGAGCTAACACTGTTTGATTAAACATCAAAAAAGCCAATGCTAATAAAGTGGAAAAATATTGAAATACTTTCATTCACTTCACCACCCTAACTTCTCTAAACATTCCTGGCATGTGGTACAGCAAGTGGCAATGAAAAGCCCAGCGACCAATAGCATCCGCAGTCACAAGAAAGCTGACTTTCGATGCTGGCTGTACAATGATGGTGTGCTTGCGGGGTATATAATCAGGATCGCCCGTTTCTAACTCACTCCACATTCCATGCAAATGGACAGGATGTGTCATCATGGTATCGTTGACTAACACAAATCGAACTCTCTCTCCGTACTTTAAAATTATAGGTTCGGCATCAGCAAACTTGACTCCATTCATAGACCACATGTAACGACTCATATTGCCAGTTAAATGCACTTCAATTTCTCTGCTTGGCTCTCGTTTATCTTGAGTAGGATAATAATTGCAAATATCCCTGTACGTCAGAACACGGCGACCAAAACGCTTTTGATGTTCACGTAATCCAATACCGGGGTCAGTAATTCCATCGTGAGCCTCTTCAACACGCATATCAACTTGAGGGCCAAATTCAGTTGATTGGTGAGTTATTTTTCGAGTGCTACCGAACCCTGCCTTTCCGAGGCTCTCATGGTCCATTACATGATCGTGCTCCAATGTCAGCATACCGACTTCTGAGCTTTTCGTTTTAACTTTAGCTTGATGGTTTTCGCTGTGTAATTCGTGAGCATCGTGAGCATCGTGAGCATCGTGAGAATCGTGAGAATCGTGAAGAGAATGTCCCATCCCCATATCTCGGTGTCCAAGTACTGGAGGAGGATCCATTTCAGGTACTTTAGCTGTTAACCCGAGATTTGGCGTCAAAGTACCACGTGCAAAACCACTTCGATCTATAGCTTGTGCAAAGATGGTATAGGCCTTAGATGCTTCTGGCTCTACGATTATGTCGTAAGTTTCAGCCACACCTATTCTAAATTCATCGACAGAAACCGGATCAATCAACTGGCCATCTGTACTAATGACCTCCATTTTTAAGCCGGGAATTCGGAAATCGAAAAGGGTCATTGCAGCGGCATTAATAATTCTAAGACGTACTCTTTCTCCCGGTTTAAATATTCCAGTCCAGTCTTGCTCGGGAGTACTCCCATTCATTAAGAAAGTGTAGGTATAGCCTGTAACATCAGAGATATCCGTGTCACTCATTCGCATTTGATTCCACATAGCCCTTTCTTGCCAGGTACCCTTTACACCTTTTTCTTTTATATCTCGCCACAAGTCCCTCACCGTGCGCTCACGAAAATTATAATAGTGACTGAGCTTTTTAAGTTTCGCATAAATGTCTTCTGGCATTTCATCAGACCAATCAGAGAGCAAAACGACATGTTCGCGATCATATTCCACCGGTTCTTTTTCTTTGGGATCGATAATAATGGCACCGTATAACCCCGTTTGCTCCTGAAAGCCGGAATGACTGTGATACCAATAGGTTCCACTTTGGTTTACTTGAAATTGATACTCAAAGACTTCTCCTGGCTTAATACCATCAAAACTTAAGCCGGGAACGCCATCCATGTTTGTCGGCAATATAATCCCATGCCAATGAATAGAGCTATCGACTTTTAAGTTATTTTTAACTCGTAACGTGACGGTTTCACCTTCCTTCCAGCGAAGTATTGGCGCAGGCAATGAGTTACTTACTGTCGTTGCAAAACGTTGTTTTCCGGTAAAATTTACCGGAAAGTAATCGAGTGTAAGTTCGAAGTCATTTCCCGATAACTCAAGAAGTTTTGACAGACTCCGTTTCCCCCATAGAGAAGACGGGCTTAATCCGGCAAGAAGCCCACCAGCGGCGACTCCTGTTAAAAAGAATCTTCTAGTACTCAATCTTTGGTACCTCTTAAAAATTTGGCAATTTTATTTGCGGTCATCTAATCCTTTGACTTACTCAACCACAATTACATTATTCACTTGTTAAACAAAAACACTGATTTTAGAGTCCGCAACTTAAATAGCATAACCTATTGTTTTTACTACACAAAATATATTTTTTAAAATCGCGATAAGTGTTACATCGGGTAGCTGCTATACTTTTTTCAGTAGCTTAAAAGAACCCTCTTATGCCCAGATGCTTTAATACTCCTATTGTGCTTCTTCTCATTTTGAGCGCTGTAGGGTTATACAGCCCAGCGATCCACTGTATCGATGATAGTCCCTCTGCGACTATTCATTTTGTACTTCCTGCTGATCCCGAAGTGCCGTTTGCCGAGATTCAGTCAACTTCAGCATGGCAAGAGTCGAAAGACGGATGGATTGCTGAACATTACTCTTCGCTTGACTTCTGGTTTGGCGAAACACCGAAAGTTACCTGGCTTAAACTGGATTTATCTCAACTGCCTGCGCCCACTTATGGCGCTTATACGATTGAATTGGCATCCAGCGGCCTCAGCAGGAGTAGTTTGCACTACCTAAAAAAAGGTACTTGGCACACACTGCACAGTGATGTTCTTCTTCGTGCCGCCGTTAACGAGAAGCCTGCTCGCGCTCTGGTTCGCAGTCGTTTTATTACGTTTTTAATTGAAGACGAATGGCGAGAAAATACGATATATATTCGTGCTGAGGCACCGACAAAACTACACCTGCAAGTCAATGTTCAACAATACGACCAGCTGGTTAATAACAACCTGACTGTGGACGCGTTTTTCTATTTTTGCTACGGCATTTTGTTTGTTATGGCCATTTATAACCTGATTATTGGCCGCTATATCAGAGATAAAATTTATTATTTTTATGCCGCCGCAATTATAACAACCCTCTTGTATCAATTCTTTGCTCATGGGCACGGTCGGTTATTCGGTTATTTTGACTGGGATAAGGTAAACCATGCGCTAAACTTTTTAGCAATGTCCAGCGCCTGGACAGCACTTATCTTCTTATATTTTTTCGCTAACTTTAAGCGCTTTACTCCCAAGCTTTCAAAGGTCTTCAAATCGTCACTCTATGTTTTCGGCATGGCAGCATTCGTCACACTGTTTTTGCCAACCAATGCGGCACTAAACGTTACATTACTATTAGCTGGACCAACACCATTATTTGCCCTAAGCGCAGCACTGTGGTGTTGGTATAAAGGCAGTAAAGCCGCAGGTGTTTTTGTTATTGCTTGGTCATTTTACATATTAGGCGGATCCTTATGGGCAATGTACTGGCTAGGATTATTTACTTTGTCTAATGTTGTTGAGCTTCCTTTGGTTGCAGGAGCGGCGCTTGAGAGTATTTTGCTGTCCTTGGCACTCGGCTATCGGATTCAACTGTTAAAGCTCGAAGGTTATCAGCTTAAACAAAGTGAAGAGTATTACAAAACCATTAGTAACCTGGACTCTTTAACTCAACTCGCCAATCGTCGGGCTTTCGAACAGCACATAAAAACCATACAAAGCAAAGGTACAAGTTTTGGCTTGATTTTGCTCGACATTGATCACTTTAAAACTTTCAATGACACTTACGGGCACCCCGCAGGAGACAAAGTGCTTCAGACCCTTGGCGGCATACTGAAAGGTCAGCTGCGTGAAAATGATATTGCCTGCCGAATGGGTGGCGAAGAGTTTGCCGTGGTCATAGAAAATGCCGATATTTTTGTGACCAAAGCAATTGCAGAAAGAATAAGAGAACAGTTTTCTCAACAAGCGTTTGAACAAAAGGGTAATACAGTTTATTGCACAACCAGTATTGGAGTATCGGTGGTGCCTCCTGAGGAATCTACCGAAGATATGCTTGAGCGAACCGATAAAGCTCTGTATAAAGCAAAAGAAATGGGGCGTAATCAATGCCAACTAGCCGCTTAATCTTAGTTTGCAAAACAAGCTACTTATACATACCCTACTAACCCAAATCCTAATTTATTAACGTCAATTTAAGATACGGAATGCCATTAAGTGTATTAGCAATATTAACGGGATTGCCATTACTGCTTTGGAGCGCTGGCCGCTTTGTAGATGCTTCAGCCGTTATCGCTAACCACTTTAGAATCTCTCCACTGGTTATTGGTATGCTGATTGTTGGTTTTGGCACTTCCATGCCAGAAATGATCGTATCGGCACTCGCTGCATCACAAGGAAATCCGGGCATTGCACTCGGTAATGCGATAGGCTCTAACATCACCAATATTGCTCTTATTTTAGGTCTAACCGCCATAATCTGCCCCATTGCCGTTAAGTCATCCATACTTAAGAAAGAATTACCAATACTAACCGCTGTCACTTTTCTATCGCTGTTTTTACTTTGGGATCAGGGCTTGTCTCGTCTTGATGCGATCATTCTACTGGTAGTGTTTTTTGCTTTAATTGGCTGGACTTTCTGGGTCAGCACAAAACATCAACAAGATAATTTAGCCGTTGAGGTACAGCAAGAGCTGGAACAAAACGTCATGTCCATCAGGCAAGCTACCATGTGGTCAATTGGTGGAATGTTATTGCTCGTTGTGAGTTCTCGCGCCTTGGTTTGGGGAGCGATAAAAATAGCAACTCAGCTGGGTGTGAGCGACTTGTTTATTGGATTAACCATCATCGCCGTTGGCACCTCCTTGCCCGAACTCGCTTCATCCATTGTCGCCACACAAAAACAGGAACACGATATAGCGCTGGGTAATGTGCTCGGATCAAATCTGTTTAATACCCTGGCAGTTATTGGTATTGCAGGTGCGATCCATCCAATGGAGATCTCAGCTTCGGCTTTTTATCGAGACATCATGGTTATGACAGCACTCACCCTGTCATTGTTTGTACTTGGTTACGGTATTAAGGGAAGGGGCTCGATCAATCGCTTTGAAGGAGGGCTCTTGCTTTGCTGCTACTTGGGATATACTGCGGTGTTGTTATTTCAGGCCATGTCGGCTTAAGCGTCAATGGCCACTGTTGTAACAGATTTCACAAATCAATTAGTTACCGTTCTCTGCCTTTTTTATCGCGGTACATTTCTGAGTCAGCTTTTTCAATCATCGCTTCGAGCGTCAATTCAGTGTCAAAAGGAAACTGAACCACACCAGCACTGTACTCGATGTTGTAAGGTTTATTCATATTGCGATTGGCTTCATCGATGTTTTGGCGGAAACGTGACAAAACATTATCGACTTTTTCTTCATCAGTATCCGTTAACAGCGCTACAAATTCATCGCCACCCCATCGACCGATAACATCACACTCGCGTATCGTATCAAGCAACACTTGTGCGAATGTTTTCAATGCAAAATCGCCTTCATGGTGACCATAGTCATCATTGATGGGTTTAAACTTATTTAAGTCAAACAGAACAATGGTAATGGGCATCTCTTTTCGGCGGCACACCTTTAACGTGTGGTCTGCTAAAGATAAAAATCCACGACGATTTGAAATTAAAGTTAATTCATCTAATGTCGCCATTTGAATAGACTTAATTTCCTGCTCAATCATGGCCCCCAGATCTTGCAGCAGCTGCCGATCTTCCTCGTCCATTTCGCGTGGTTTAGGATCTATTAAACACAGTGTTCCAATATTCACACCTTGTCTTACTTTGAGAGGATAGCCGGCATAAAAGCGAATGTTAGGGTCACTAATAACTAATGGGTTATCTTGAAAGCGCTCATCTTCCGTTGCGTTAGGAATAATAAATAACTCTTCATGATTAATCGCATGCCCACAAAAGGAGATCTCCCTAGGCGTTTCAGTGGCATCGAGCCCCTGAGCAGATTTAAACCATTGCCGATCTTTATCCACCAGGCTAACCAAGGAAATTTCAACGCCAAACATGCGTTTCGCCATGCGCGTTACTCGATCAAAGCGTTCCTCGTGTGAGGTATCGAGTATTTCCAGTGTTCTTAATGCATGTAACCGCTCAGCTTCATTATCGGGAATCTTCGGCTTTATCATACAAACTCCAAATCACATTTTTAAATAACTCCTTGATTATAGTCAAAAAGTCAAAAATGGCACTTTTGAACTAGAAAATACTTTTAAATCGGATCCGATAGGCTTTGTATGGCGTAACACCTCAAAGTCGAAATCGGTCGGAGTTTACACATGCAACTTATCATCCGTTCGTTTGAAGGAGGCTTTTATCTGGCATCGATTACTGATTCAGATACCCATCCTGAAACGCTGTGCCAACAGCATGGAATAAACTATCAAGACAATATGAAGTTTCGCAGCTTAGGAACCATTAGAGATTACTTCTCACCTCTTGCTCCGCGAGACATCTGGTTAATTCATAGCTGTGCCTACGATGAAATGATTGGCCTGGTGAGCAATGAAAAAGAACATCGCCAACCACTTTACTGGTACCAGTAACAATGACGCATAAATCGGCTTTAGTTTACTTCGATGGCCTCTGCTCCCTATGCAGCAAAGAGGTAGCGTGTCATAAAGCTCACACCTCTTCGCTGACGTTTGTCGACATACATCACAGCGACAACCTTCCACTACCGAAATACCAACTATTGCAAACACTTCATGTCGTCACTAACGAGGGCACTTTGCTCCGAGGTTTACAAGCCAATATTTTTATGTGGCGACACAGCGGACGGCTTTGGCTCGCTCGTATTTTCTCTATGCCCGGAGTCAACTTTCTCGCCGAGAAAGTTTATCGAGCTTGGGCACTCCGCCGTTATCAACGGTTATATGGCGAGCCTTCGTTGGAATAATCCCACCGGCGGCAGTAATCTCCTGCGACAATCAACGATGCACACCCAAAGCGACTATCTTACTTTGATCACTCTCCCGATCATTCAAGGTGACGTAAATTTCACCATTGGGCGCGGTCACTACGTCGCGAATACGGCCAAGACCCTTTAAGATAATTTCTTCTTCAATCACCTTTCCGTCTTTCAACCGAATGCGGTGCAGCTGCTGTTTCGCCAAGCTGCCCACCAGCAAATCATTCTTCCATTTGTCGAACATATCGCCGGTGTAAAAATTAATTCCTGAAACCGCAATAGAAGGCGTCCAATGATGAACCGGAGACTCCATTCCCAGAAGCTCGGTATGAGGAGTGATGGGCGTGCCATTGTAGTTCATACCAAAAGTCACTTTGGGCCAACCATAGTTCGCACCTTTCCTGATCAAGTTCAGTTCATCTCCACCACGCGGGCCATGTTCTGTTGACCATAGTTCACCCGTGTTCGGGTGCATCGCCAACCCTTGCGGATTGCGATTACCGTAGGTCCAAATAGTTTGTTGCGCATGATTTTGTTCATAAAAAGGATTGTCTTTGGGGATACCACCGTCTTTAAAAATGCGATGGATTTTTCCATTTTGTGTGGTGATGTCTTGCGCTTCCTGTTGTCGGCCTTCATCACCATTGGTAAAAAATAAATACTCGCCGTCAATCACAAAACGCGAACCAAAATGCCAGCCTCGGTTTTGACGCAGCTCTGGTTTGGCTTCAAATAAAGTCTGCTGCTCAACCCACTCGCCGTTTTTTATTTTCCCGCGAACGACAGCAGTAAAAGCTACGTCATCACCGTTTTTATTTTGGCCAGCGGGTTTGCTGTAGGACAAATAAATCCAGCCATTTTTGTCGTGCTCAGGATCCGGATAAACATCCAACAAGCCCCCTTGGCGGTTATGCCATACCTCGGGAATGTTTTTGACTCGGGTTTGCTCGCCCTTCGGGTCAAGTATCCAAAGCTCGCCCTGTCGCAAGGTGTAAATCAAGGTGCCATCCGATAAAAAGTCCATCGCCCAGATAATGCCATTGGCCGTGGTTACTTCTCGCGTACTAAGCGTGTGATATTGAGTGGCTACTGGCTGACCCATTTTGGGTAACTGCTTTTGATCGCTTCTGGCTTTAAAGCGCGCCTCTCGAATATAAACGACCAGCGTTCGCACTGCATCTGACGAAAGAGTTTTGCCAAACGCGGGCATGCTGGTGCCTTCAATGCCCCGAGAAATTGCTTGTGCCATTGCCTTATCACTGCCATCGGTTTGCCAGGTGTCATCAAGCAACGAGCCGGCCATTCCTCCGGACAGATCAGCACCATGACAAGAAGCGCAATTGGCCTTGAATACATCTTCGACTTTTTCAGCGCTGAAGACCGATGATGAGTAACTGACCACTAAAAGGGCCGACGATACAAGAGACAAATAGAAATTTTTCATAATTTTCTGAAACTTAGGTCCGATTGATGGGCGTTCCCGTATAATAGGGATTATTCGTTAGTATTTCAAAATACGCTGGTTCCAACCAAAAGATTCAAAATTATGCTAAAAACTCTAGTGCTCGGATCACTCTTACCACTGTCGACCGTTTTTGCAACGAGTCTCACAGCTCATCAGGCTCCCCAAACGGATATTCAAAAAGATAACAGCAATAAAAGCACCAACGCGAGCACAACTCCCACTGTGGTGGTAACTACTGCCCGTCGCCACGAGACTTCGTATCACAACTTAATCGGAAATACGCGGTTGCTCGACAATGAATTGCTGGATTTAATCAACGCAGAGCATCTCACTCAGTCGCTGACTCATGCTTCCGGTGTTTGGCTTAGCCGCGGAAATGGGCAGGAGTCGCTGCTGGCCATTCGGTCACCGGTATTAACTGGCGCGGGCTCCTGCGCTGAATTCCTAACCCTGGAAAATGGCATTCCATTACGCGCCAATGGCTTTTGTAATGTGAATCAATTGTTCGATACTCATTTTGAGCTAGCTGAGCGTATTGAAGTGGTTAAAGGCAGTAACTCAGCTCGCTATGGGAGTAATGCCATTCACGGCGCCATTGATGTCGGCGGACCACCACTCATCAGTTCTCAGCGTTTGTTATTTGATGTGGGAAGCGATGAGTTTTATCGGTTGTCATTCATTACTCCGATAATTCAAAACTCCAAGGGTTTAATCGCCGCCACCATCACTTCCGATGGAGGGTTTCACAACAGTTCTGGATACAAGCAACAAAAGCTCAGCTTTGTGACAGCACAACAAATCGGCAACTGGCAAGCCGAACATCGCATTACATTCACCCATTTAAATCAGGAAACGGCGGGGTATTTGCAACGAGGCGAAAATGCCTATAAAGATAAATCACTGCTCAAAATTAATGACTTTGAAGATGCCTATCGCAACAACAAATCGTTTCGCTATTCTTTGTCAATGGAATCGGAAAACGATCATTCGACGACGCGTTTCGTACCTTACCTGCGATGGAACCGAATGGATTTTTTAATGCACTTTCTACCCGGAACTCCGGTAGAAACTAATGGACATTACAGTATCGGAGTTCAATGGAGCCGTACACAAACACTCTCCGAATCAGTAGAGCTTAATTTTGGCTTCGACGGTGAAGTTACCGAGGGATTTTTAACGCAAACTCAATCGGCAGCTACCGAATCCAACTCCGCCTTTTTGCGCGAAGTGTTACCGCAAGGTAAACATTACGATTATCAGGTAACGGCTCGAAACTTAGCTGCATACACCGAAATTAACTGGAGCCTCACGAGCTTACAGGATGCCTTTATCGCTGCACGGTTCGATCGCGTTGACTACGACTATAACAATCGCATGCTCGATGGCAACACACGCGATGATGGTAGTGTTTGTGGGTTTGGCGGCTGTCGCTATACGCGTCCAGCCGATCGTAATGACAACTTCAACAATTCATCGTTTGCGGTGGGTTGGTCTTATTTATTCAATGATGATCAACGGCTGTTCATCAAATACGATGACAGTTTCCGAGCACCACATACCGCCGAGCTGTATCGACTGCAAAACGGACAACAAGTGGCAGCTATCGACAATGTTAATGCCCGCCAGTGGGAGCTAGGACTAAGGCAGCTTTTTGACTCCGGGTTTGCCGAGCTCACGTTTTACCACTTACGCAAAAACGATGGCATTTATCAGGATTCTGATCGCCAATACCTTAACGGTTTAAACACTTCGCACCGTGGAATAGAGCTTGATAGCCACTTTCGGATTGACTCTTCGTGGCAGGTGTCGACTAATGTCAGCTATGCCATTCATCGTTACGAAAATAATCCCACCAACGGCGTCGAACTCAAAGGAAATGACATAGATACCGCACCACGATGGATGTTTACAGGCCTGTTGCGTTGGACACCTGATGACGCGCTAGCGTTGGCATTAGAAGCACAGCACCTCGACCGCTACTATATTGACGCTGCGAATACGCAAGATTACTCAGGGCATACTGTGTTTCATTTTCGCGCCCGTTGGCAATTGCAAGACGACCTGACTATCGCTCTGAACATTCAGAACCTGTTTGATCGACGTTACGCTGAACGCGCTGACTACGCCTTTGGTAATCACCGCTACTTTGTTGGCGAACCACGTAATGGCCTGTTGAGTATTGAATGGCAGCTCTAAAAGCTAAAGCACTTAACCTTTTGATTTAAATGAGATAAAACCAGAAGCCCAACGCTTCAATTTTATGAAAGACAAATATATATTTACGTTTATCATAAATTTTTAATTGATTTTCATAATCCTTCGATTTATGCTTTGTCCCATGAGCATAGAAATTAATCTTGATGTAGAGCTGGCCAAACGCAAAATGTCGCTGAAAGAACTGTCGCAGCTCGTTGGCGTGTCGGTCACTAACTTATCATTACTGAAAACCGGAAAGGTTAAAGCCATTCGCTTCAGCACGCTGGAGGCTATTTGTCAGGTACTGAACTGTCAGCCTGGCGATATCTTGCGCTTTATCCCACCCCATTCTGATCATGCACAGGAGGCAAAATGAATCATTCGAGCTTTATAAAACCGGGGATTGCCGCAATTGCGCTGGCCATACTGTTCCCTACCTATTGGCTGTATTTCTTTGGCGCAGGAGCTCACGATTTTGAAGCCGCACTTGCCACCGATATGACCTCATTGTCGCTATCTGATTTGTTATTTGTTGTTATCGGAATTTTGGAGATTTACCTTTATCTGAGCCTGCGACGAGTATTTAAAGATCAACTCAATTCCAGCGCACTGAGTGTTAGCCTTTTAATCATGTCGACTCTGGTCGCTTTAATGCATCTAACGGTTTTGTTCGATGTTTATTTATCACTAACACAAACGTCAGCGAGTGCAGTGGAAGCCGTTGTTAGTGTTGTGACCGTAGCGAGTATTATTATCATGGTACTGTATGCAATGACTGCGGCACTGTTCAGTATATTTGTATTTATCAACAGTTCGGCATCGCTCACTCTTAAAGGTTTTGCAGGATTGCTACTGGTTGCAGCATTACTTCAAATGACAGTATTGTTTGCCTTTTTGGCACTCTTCCTGTTCCCATTGGCTTTAGTCATGTTGTCCATTTACTTTTTAAAGGAACCGCAAACGGTTGAGGTAGTTTAATATTTTTTTAACTAAGGTACGACCTGTTGCTTTAACCAGTCTTCAAAATCACTAATGGGCATAGGTCGTGCCATTAAATACCCCTGCCCAGTTTTACATCCATGCTCCAGTAGCCAGTTTTTGCCGCTTTCGGTTTCAACACCTTCAGCCACCAAATCAAATCCTAATTTATTCGACAAGTCGATAATCGATTGCACCAAAATTTGATCTTTTTCATCTGACTCTATGGATCGAATAAATAACTTGTCTACCTTAACCACATCGGCAGTAATATATTTGAGATAAGAGATACTGCTATGACCGGTTCCAAAATCATCAATTGCGATACACACACCAGTCGCTTTGATTTTATTAATTTGTTCGATCGCGTTATCCAAATTAGCCATAAAAGCCGTTTCGGTAATTTCAAGCTCCAGATATTTTGCCGGCACGCAGGTAGTATTTAATGCCTTCGTTATACGATGAGCAAAATTAGGATCAGCAACATCATTTATTGAAACATTAATCGAAAGTCGCAAATCGATACCCGCAGCAAGCCACTGTCGAAGCTGCAGGAGTGCTTGCTCTAGTACCCAACCCGTTAATCGCCCCATTAAGGCAGTGCGCTCAACGATACCAATAAATTCATCGGGTGGGATAAAACCAAACTTGGGGTGGATCCAGCGCAATAGCGCTTCAGCGCCTAAGCATTTACCACTGTCCATATCGACTTTAGGTTGATACCAAAGTGCTAACTCCTGACTATCAGAATTTAACAATTGCCCAAGGTCTGAAAGCAGACCAAATGAGCGCTTTTGTCGAGCATCACGCTGCGCATTGTAGAGCGAAATTTTAACGCCTTTTTGTCGCGCTTCATGTACTGCCGATACCGCGGAACGTACCAAATCAATGCCGTTATCGGCATCTACCGGGTATTTGGCGATACCAATGGCCGAGTCCATACGTAATGGCAATTTGCCACAAATGAGTGGAACATCCAAACTGCTTAAAATTAAGCTGGTAATCCTTGAAATGTCACACTGACTGCCATCGGGCACCAACCAGGCAAATCGAAATACATCAAGATGGTACAACGTTAAGCTAGAAGGCGTAATGGTTCGCAACAAATTAGCGGAAGCCACAATGTAACTATCGGAATAGGCGTGTCCGAGCGTTTGAATTAAATTAGAAAACTGCCTGGGTTCACAAGTATCGACTGCAATAATCGTATGTACCTGCTCTTTATCTCGACTCAGTTCCGGTAATGTTTTTAAGTCGTCGATAAGCTTGAAGCGATTAGGCAGCCCGGTAATAGGATTAACAAAACCTACCGAACGCGACACATTCACCTGATTCATTAATAAATCGGCTAGTCGACGCAACTGATTTTGCGCTCGCTCATCAGGCGCGTGTCTTGGTTGGCTGTCGATAACACAAAGCGTACCAATGGGATAACCATCATCCGTTAGCAGCGGCGCTCCCATGTAAAAGCGAATGTAGGGATCGTTGGTAACTAATGGATTATCATGAAAACGCGGATCATTTGACGCATCTTCAACAATAAAAATACCTTCGGACTGAATCGCGTGAGCGCAAAAAGAATATTCACGAGGCGTTTCACAAACGGTCAGTCCGACCTTTGATTTAAACCACTGGCGATCTTTGTCAACCAGTGAAACTAAACCAATTGGAGTTTCGAAAATATCACAGGCCAATTGAACCAAAACATCAACACCGTATTCTGGTTGAGTGTCCAGAATATTTAACTTCCTAAGTGCAGCCAGTCTTTCTAGTTCAAAGGCTTGAGAGGGTGCACAATCGAGCATAACTTACCTGTTTAATTATTCCGATTTAGTACAATCACTGTAGAATACGCACCAAGAATGTGCAAGGTAGAGTCAAAATGTGATAACAACAGAAAACCTTATAGACTCTTCTAGATGCTGTAGTACAGCATAAATGCTGTAGTACAGCAACTAAACGTCAATCAAGCCCTCCCTAAACTATTTTTATTTAATGATTCTAGAATTGGGCAGCTACTAGAATTAGCTACGCTACATTTTCCAGAAAGTTCGAGCAAAACATTCGCAAGTTGATTTAAGTCTTCTATTTTTTTTAAAATATCCTGCAAGTGCTTTTCAGCAATACTTTGTGCCGAATGACAGTCAACTTTGCTATCCGAAGATAATTGCAGCAAAGCTCTAACCTCATCAAGACTGAATCCTAGCTCCCGAGCCCGCTTTATAAAAAACAACCTCTGAATAGAGTCACGATCGAAAAGACGAGTACCACCTTCCGTTCGCATAGGGGCGCAAACTAGTCCTAGCTTTTCATAATATCGAATGGTCTCAATATTCATACCCGTCTGTGTAGCCACCTTGCCGATAGTCATTAAAGGTTGACTCATATCTCAAAACCCGACTTGCATCTGTAGTTACTACAGATATTAACATAACCCCATACTTAACTTAATTTATCGCAGCGGACTACAAGGTCCACAAAAATACTGCTGACAAACAGGCCTTAACCATATGAATTTAAAGGAAAAGCAGTGGATAAGCATTAGTGCAGCTATAGCAGGAGGACTCACCGCTTCGGCCTGCTGTATCTTGCCTCTAATCTTAATTTCCGTTGGTATATCTGGCGCATGGATTTCAAACCTGACGGCTCTTGCAGTCTATCAGGGCTGGATACTGCTGGTGTCTGGCGTTATGCTTGCCCTCAGTTTTTATTTCATTTTTTACTCTTCACGCAATGCTTGTGATGATGGATCGACTTGTGCCAAGCCAAAGTCAAGAGCACTCGTTAAGTTTAGCTTTTACCTGGCAACGCTCTTAATTCTATTGGCAGCATTCTTCCCTTATTTAATCCAATATTTCGAATGAGGAAATGGTAATGACATCAAAATTATTCGTTATTC
>JBFHVL010000072.1:0-15043 GCA_041589565.1 Kangiellaceae bacterium
GAACCATCGGATAACCCTGGTCGATTCGCCATGCGAGATGAACATTTTTCCCGGATGGATCGAATCTGCCAAGGCAATGGATTTGTTTGAACAATTAAGTCATGAAGTCAGTTGGCAGGACGAATGGATTCACATGTTCGGACGACAAGTTAAAGTACCGCGAAAAGTTGCCTGGTATGGCGAGCCGGAAGCCACCTACAGCTACTCTGGCGTCGATCATCTTCCAATGCCCTGGAGTAATAGCCTGCAAATGCTCAGGGAGTCGATTGAAAAAGAAGTAGGTAGTTCGTTTAACAGTGTACTTTGTAATTTATATCGTAATGGTCATGATGCCATGGGTTGGCACAGTGATAATGAGCCCGAGTTAGGGAAAAAGCCGGTTATCGCATCTTTGTCTTTCGGCGCTTCTCGTTATTTCGATTACCGACTCAAGGGTAGCGCGAGCAAGCCCTCCCGCGTAGAATTGCATAGTGGAGATTTGCTGGTTATGCAGGGTGACTTCCAGCGCTATTGGCAACATCGTGTACCTAAGCAATCGAAAATTGAGCAGCCACGCATTAATTTAACGTTTCGTTATATTTGTCGCTCGAGATAAAGCATTAAATCGGTAACCAATTAACGCAAAGTGATTTAACGTAAACAGTGGGAAACTAACAATGAATTTTTTAGCCTGTCGAGTATTTGAGAAAGATGGCAATGTGGAACATCAAATCACCGAGATGTCGTTAGATGAATTAACGGCCGGAGAGGTGGTTATTCGAGTCCATTATTCAAGTGTTAACTACAAAGACGCGTTGGGAGCGACAGGGCGAGGAAAAATTTTAAAAAAGTTTCCGCTAAATGCGGGAATTGATCTGGCAGGAGAAGTGGTGAGCTCTGAATCACCTGATTTTAAGGCGGGTGACAAGGTACTGGTTAATGGCTGTGGTATCGGTGAGCAATTTGATGGTGGGCTTGCTCAATATGCACGTGTTAAAGCTGAGTTTGTGATCCCTATGCCTGAGGGACTCGATGCGAAACTTGCCATGGCTCTGGGCACCGCTGGTTTTACCGCCGCCCTGGCCTTACATCGCATGCAGGAAAACCATCAAGCGCCCGATAAAGGTCCAATTGTTGTGACTGGAGCTTCAGGTGGCGTAGGTTCGATTGCTGTGAATATTTTGTCGTCGCAAGGTTACGACGTTATCGCAGTTTCTGGTCGAGAAAGTTACTACGACTTTTTACGCAGTTTAGGGGCTAACGAGGTGGTCAGCATTGATGATCTAAACTTAGGCGGAAAGCCACTTGAAAAAGGCCGCTTTGGTGGCGTGATTGATAATGTTGGCGGCGACTTACTGGCCAAATTGATCGCACATGTGAATTTGTGGGGTAACGTTGCCAGTATTGGTTTAGCGGATAGTCATCTATTATCGACCACAGTATTTCCATATATTTTACGTGGCGTCAGTGTGTTGGGAGTGAGTTCAACCAATTGCCCAATGAGCTTAAGAAAAGATATTTGGCAGCGACTGGGTGCGGATTTAAAGCCGAATGCGCTGGAAAAAATAATTACAGATGAAGTGGCGTTAAAAGATGTATCGCAAGTGTTTACTGATATTCTGGATCGTAAGCGCTATGGACGTGTGGTGATTAATTGTCAGTAGTTAATATTTGGAGAAATACTCGCTGACCTACCTTTTCGAATAATAGTGGTATAACCCCCTCCAGCTCCCCCTTGAAAAGGGGGAGTAGGTCATTGTCGTTGCGAGCGCAGTGAAGCAATCTCATAAAGTAACTTTCTAATTTGAAGTGTAAATTCCAACGGACAGATAGGAACATCGGATTTAAACTTGAATGAAAATTGAAAAATATAAGGGAAATATTACACCCGAGCTTAAGCAGCTTTTGCTTACGGCTGACCCTGACGAAAGTTCAATTGAAAAGTATATAAAAAGCTCTCAGATTCTCGTATATAAAATGCAAGGTGAATATATTGGAGTTGCTGTTCTCAGTCATTCAAGTGACCAGTTTGAGTTGAAAAATATAGCCGTTGCAAGATCGTTTCAAGGTAAAGGATTAGCGAAAGCACTCATTGCAGAAATAAAAAGGCTAGCCCGATCATTAGGTGCTGAATATGTCGTAGTTGGAACGGGAAACTCTAGCTTGAATCAATTAGCGCTATATCAGAAATGCGACTTTCGAATGACGCATATTGAAAAAAACTATTTTGCATCTTACCCAGAGCCGATTTATGAGAATGGAATTCGATGTATAGATAGGGTTTGCTTAAGAGCTCCAGTTTAACCAACGGTCAGTCATTAATATTCGCGACCTTTTTTCTAATAAACGTGCATCAACCCCCTCCGACTCCCCCTTGAAAAGGGGGAGTGAATCATGTCATTGCGAGTGAATACGAAGCAATCTTCAACTTTACATAGACTAGGTTGTCGCGACGCTTTGCGCCTCGCGGTGACTTAGTAAGTTATGCTAGAAATTCCTCCCCTTAAAAAAGGGGAGGATAGGTGGGGTTGTAAATTAATTTTTAAGCTAAAGGCATAATGCTGTGTCATTGCGAGCACAGCGACGCAATCTCACTTATTGTAAAAATATACATTTAATTATTCTGTGAGCATAAATGTTCATCACAAAACAGCGTGCTTTCCTGTGCGGTCATTGGTTGGGCAATTAAAAAACCTTGTACTTGCTCGCATCCTGCGTTCATTAAAAAGTTAAACTGCTCATAGGTTTCAACACCTTCAGCGATTACACTTAAATTTAAGTTTTTCGCCAATGAAATGATTGCATGAGTGATGGCTTCATCGTCTTTATCTTGCGCCAGGTCTTTAATAAAGGCACGGTCGATTTTAAGCGAATCAATAGGTAATTTTTTCAAATAACTTAACGATGAGTAGCCAGTGCCAAAATCATCAACCGAAATACGTACGCCCATTTCTTTCAATTGCGCCAAAGTGGTAATCGCTGAGTCAGGATCATCTAAAAGCATGGTTTCGGTAATTTCAAGTTCCAAAAGCTCAGGTGGAAGTTGTGTTTCAGCCAGCACATTGGCAATCGATTTATAAAGCCCTTGTTGCTGGAATTGACGAGCTGAAATATTAACCGAAACAGGTATGTTGAAGTTTCGTATTTGCCAACGCCGCGCTTGCTCACAGGCTTCTTTTAATACCCATGAACCAATTTCATTGACCTGACCAGTTTCTTCGGCAATGGCAATAAACTCATCGGGTTCAATAGCTCCAATGTTAGTGTTATGCCAACGCAATAAGGCTTCCATACCGGTAATGTTTTTGGTTTTTAAATCCAGCTTAGGTTGATATACCAACTCAAGCTCGTTGCGCTCCAGCGCTCGACGCAGTTGATTACCAACGGTCAGTTTTCGCAGCGTTTTGGTTTGAATGTCTTGGTCATAAAACTGATGGTTGTGACGGCCACGCGACTTGGCAAAATGTAATGCGCTTTCGGCATTTCTCAGTAAAGTAATGGAGTCTTTACCATCTTCTGGATATCGGCTGATCCCAATGCTGGGACTGATCGTAATTTCGTGTTGCTCAACCAAAATCGGCTGTGTAAAAGCAATGAGAATGTTTTTTGCCAATTGCTCTAATTGTCGCTTTGTCGAAAGTCTTGGCAGCAACAAAGTAAACTCATCTCCTGCCAACCGAGCTACGGTACCATTTCCTGTGGGTATTTGCTGTTTCAGGATTAAGGCAACTCGTTGTAACAGTTGATCACCGATGCTGTGACCTAGCGAATCATTGATATTCTTAAAATGATCCACATCCACACACATAAGGCCAAACCCTGCGGGATGATCTTCGGCAATCGCTTCTGCTAAACGTTGATGAAATAAAGCTCTATTGGGTAGGCCGGTAAGCGTGTCGTAGTTAGCTAAGTAAATCAGCTTGTCTTCAGCACGTTTTTGCTCGGTGATATCCGAAAAAATGACAACATAATACTCGTGGTCTTTTTTAAACTGCTCTATTCGCTTAACTTCCATGCGGGTCAAAATTTCTTGACCCTTGGCCTTTTGCCATAAATCACCTTGCCAGTAATGATGATCATTTAGTCGTTTTAATAATTCTTTGTAAAAAGGTCGGCCATGACGATCTGAAAAAAAGCGTTGTAAAGGTTGCTCCAGTACTTCGTGTTCGCTTTTACCCATAAGACGAATAAACGCATGGTTAACCAGTCGAATCTGTAAATTATTATCGGTGAGCACAACAACTTCGTTCATGCTTTGGATTACTTCGGCGGCGAGACGCAGTTCTTCTTCAGCGCGTTTACGCTCGGTAATGTCGGTATGGGTTCCAGCTGCTCGAATGGGATTGCCTTGAGTGTCGCGAGCAACTACTTTGCCTTTATCGAGAATCCAGCGCCAATGACCATCTTTAGCTAACACTCGATACTCTGCCTCAAAGTGCGTTGTGGCTCCAGAAAGGTGTCGCTCTATTTCACGGTGAACTCTGGCCGAGTCCTCGGGATGCATTAGTTGCAGTAATTGAGCCGTAGTATTGTCGAACTCTTCTTCTTGATACCCGAGCATCTCGGGAATGCCTTTACGGTTGACTCGACCCTCACAAATGTTCCAGTCCCAGAGTCCGTCTCCGCTGCCCCAAAGTGCCCAATGCAACTGTTCTTCAGATTTTTGAAGCTGCTTTAGCGACTTTTGGTGTAATCGGTGGCGATACAGTACATAAGCGAGTAGAAGAGACAATAAAAGCGAGAAAAAGCTGGTAAGCGAGGTCAAAGGCTCTGTCTGTCTGGTAAGACCAGAAACATCAATAGCGTAGCTCTGAGTTGTAAACAGGAACAGGGCTGCAGCAACAATCCAATGACGAGTCGATTTTGTTTTATCGCTTCCTTGATGCGCCTGCCAAAATGCAGTGTTCATTATTCTTCTCTGTTATAATTTTTTTTCGCGGTGAGTCACTGCCATTGCAGATATCAACATAGCCCCCACTATAACGGAAGTTGTCTGGTATTTTAATAGACTTGTTTAACAATACTGACATTCATTTTTTAAAAGTGGTTAAAAATACATCAAATTAACAAGAAGCATCCTAAATATGTCGCAAGTTGCTTTACAACTATCTGAGTTAAAAAAGGTTTATGCCAATGGGTTTGAGGCGCTCAAAGGTATTAATTTGTCTGTGCAACAGGGGGATTTTTTTGCTCTGTTAGGGCCAAATGGGGCAGGGAAGTCTACGACTATTGGAATAATTAGTTCTTTGGTTACTAAAAGCTCCGGCCATGTGAGTGTGTTTGGACACGATCTGGACACGCAGCTTAATGATGCCAAAAAGTGTCTTGGTCTGGTGCCTCAGGAGTTCAATTTCTCTCAATTCGAAACACCGCAACAAATTGTGGTGAATCAGGCCGGTTATTATGGTATTCCTCGAAAGCTCGCCGTTCAACGTGCTGAACAGGTTTTAAAGCAATTGGGTTTGTGGGATAAGCGCGACCAGCCCTCTCGAAATTTATCAGGTGGAATGAAGCGACGGCTAATGATTGCGCGTGCGCTTATGCATGAGCCTAAACTTCTAATACTTGATGAGCCAACGGCAGGGGTCGATATAGAATTACGTCGATCCATGTGGGAGTTTCTTACGGAGCTCAACGCTAGCGGTACTACCATCGTGTTAACCACTCACTACCTTGAAGAGGCCGAAAGCCTTTGTCGCAATATTGCCATTATTGATCGTGGCCAGATCATCGAAAATACCAGCAAAAAAGCGTTATTGGCAAAGTTGGATATGGAAACCTTCGTACTCGATATTGAAGCTTGGCAAGGTGAACTTCCCGATATATCTGGTATGTCGCTACGACAGATCGACGATCACTCTCTCGAAGTGGATGTGATGCGGTCTGACAGTATTAATGATCTCTTTTTAAAGTTAAATACCATTGGTATCAAAGTATTAAGTATGAGAAATAAAGCGAATCGACTAGAAGAGTTGTTCGTACGAATCGTAGAGAATAAGGGCGAGTAATGCGCGAACATTTAATTGCACTGCAAAGTATTCTGGCGAAAGAAATCACTCGATATTTTCGCATTTGGGTTCAAACCTTGTTGCCGCCAGCCATTACCATGTCACTGTATTTTGTAATCTTTGGAAATTTAATAGGTTCCCGCATTGGTGAAATGGGTGGCGTTAGTTATATGGAATACATCACACCGGGGATTATTATGATGTCGGTTATCACTAATTCCTATTCTAATGTGGTTTCTTCATTTTTTAGTGCTAAGTTTCAACGCCACATTGAAGAGTTGTTGGTTGCACCTGTTCCCAATATTTATATTTTGCTAGGCTATGTGGGTGGTGGTGTTTCGCGCGGTATTTTAACGGGCATTATTGTAACGGGAATCAGCTTGTTTTTTGTTGATTTGACCATCCATAACCTCTGGGTTGTTTTTATTGTGATCGTGTTAACGTCTACCTTGTTTGCACTGGGTGGGCTGATAAATGCCGTATTCGCAAAAAAGTTTGATGATATATCCATCGTTCCGACGTTTATCCTTACACCGCTAACTTATTTGGGGGGCGTTTTTTATACCATTACATTGCTTCCTGAGTTGTGGCAAAACGTCTCTATGGCAAACCCTATACTCTATATGGTGAACGCTTTCCGATATGGCTTTTTAGGCTATTCCGATATATCTTTATCGGTAGCTTTTTCGATTATTGGCTTGTTCATTGTTTTGATGTTTTCATTGGCAATGTACCTGCTTAATACCGGAAAAGGACTTAAGAGTTAGCTTTAGAATCAATCTGACAGGAACTCGATCATGGCGCGCGATCAACGAGCGATCTTTCCTCTCAAAACAGTGCTTTATCCGGGCGCGAATATGCAACTTGTGGTGTTTGAACCGCGTTACCTGGACATGGTGAGTTATTGTTTACGTCACGAGATCCCGTTTATTGTCTGTAGGATAGTTGAAGGACTCGAGGTCGGTGAAGGGGCAAGCTTTGAACCCGTTGGGTGTTTTGCCCATATCATCGATTTTGATCAACGTGACGACGGTATGTTGATGATTAAAATTCGCGGTGGTAATCGCGTGTGTGTGTTGAATCATCATGCCAATCAACAACAGCTTAATCTCAGCAGTGATTATCGAGTGCTGCCTGAAGTCGAAGATATCCTGTTACCTCCAGAAGTGAGTCCGCTCAAGGATTTGCTGTTAAAGCTGGCGAAATTACCTGAAGTGGACGTCGATATTCAGGAAGGTAGCCTCGAAAGCGCAGAGTTTATTGTTCACCAGTTAGCACAAATTCTGCCGCTGGATCTCGAATTTAAACAGTATTTACTGGAAGAAAATGACAGCTTTGAAAAATGTATTGAGCTTTACGATCAACTACTTACCGATTCCTTTCAAAGCGATGAGGCAGAATAAAAATCTATTGGCTGTCAATTCCATCTTAGCGTGATAACCAAAAGTAATTTGGATTTACTGACAACTCTGGTATTAATTAAGATTCCGAATACGACAAGGGTGCTTAACGCTCTTTACTGCTAACGAGATTGCTAACAAACCATGATGTTGCAAAACTCTAATAACTCACATTTCAATTCACGACAATCTGTGACTTCGGTGCAGGTGGTTTCTTATTTTTATTATTTTACAGCCTAATTCTAACTGGCTGTTTGTTTGCATTTCCTCAAAATCGTTCAAGTCAGCCAGTTGTTGGAGTGAACTATGAAACGCCAATTAAATAATATCAACATCTTAAATGAATCGGTCTTAACTCCACCGCACCAATTAAAGGAAGAAACCCCTTTATCGGTTGAGGGGCGAGAAAATGTTTTGAGCTACCGTGAGCAAATCGGCAATATTCTTGAAGGTCGCGACAAACGACTGATAGTCATTGCAGGCCCTTGTTCGATTCATGATATACAAGCTGCGCGCGAATATGCCGAACGATTAAAGGTGTTACACGATAAATACTCCGACCGCCTCTTCATTATTATGCGTGTTTATTTTGAAAAGCCGCGCACGACCGTTGGTTGGAAGGGGCTAATCAATGACCCACATTTAAATGACTCGTTTGATGTCGAAACTGGATTGCGCGAAGCGCGCAAACTGCTGACCTGGATAGCTGACTTGGGGTTACCTGCTGGTACCGAAGTACTGGACCCCATAACTCCGCAATACATGGCGGAGTTATTTAGCTGGGCGGCTATAGGCGCTCGTACTACCGAGTCGCAAACTCATCGGGAAATGGCATCCGGTCTGTCGATGCCGGTTGGCTTTAAAAATGGCACCAACGGCGATATTGAAGTGGCCATCAATGCCATGCGCTCTGCATCCAGCCCACATCATTTTCTGGGTATTAATCAACAAGGGTCTGTGTCGCTCATTGCTACGCGAGGTAATCCGCACAGTCATATTATTTTGCGGGGTGGTAAGCACCCAAATTACGACTCGGTGCATATTGCGATGTTGGAGCAGCTGCTGCAGAAGTCCAACCTCGATGCGCGCTTTGTGGTGGATTGCAGTCATGGAAATTCGCAGAAAGACTATCGCTTGCAACCTTTGGTGTTTCGTAATGTGGTTCAGCAGATCCGCCAGGGTAATCGCTCCATCTTGGGACTCATGCTTGAAAGCCATTTAAATGAGGGGAATCAGAAGTTATTGCCTGATCGTGATCAAATGGAATACGGAGTGTCGGTAACCGATGCTTGTATTAATTGGCAAACTACGGAAGAATTGCTCGAAGAAAGCTACCATGCCCTGAGCGATGCTTTATATGAACGTTAGCGGACTAGTAACACTACACTAAGTTGGGCTCGTTATTGATTGATAAGCGTCGCAAATGACTAAGAGAAGTTTGTGACTAATGAGTGATAAGTCGACCATTGAGCAATTAAGACGCAACATCGATGAGTGCGATACCCAGCTGGTTGAGCTGCTTAAGAAACGTCAGACCTGCGTTGATCAACTGGTCGACTTAAAGCACTCATCGGGCGATCCTTTGTTTGTACCCGAGCGAGAGGAGTCGATCTTTGCAAAAGTTCGTGTGCTAGCAAACACTCATGGCGTGTGCCCCGATTTAATTCAGGATGTTTTGCAGCGGGTAATGCGCGACTCTTACCAGCGACAGGCGCAAATGCAGTACCCTTGTGCATCGGAGCAGGCCAAGTCGATTTGTATTGTCGGTGGTGCCGGACAACTTGGGCGATTTTTCGCCACTCATTTTAAGCGCAGTGGTCACCAAGTATCGATTATTGAAACCGAAGATTGGCCGATGGCGGACAAAGTTTTCGCTACTGCGGATCTGGCTTTAGTGGCTGTTCCAATCAAAGCTACTGATGAAGTTATCCAGCGACTGGGTAATCTGCCTGCGCATTGTATTCTTGCCGACATCACCTCAATCAAACACCAGCCATTGCAGCGTATGTTGCAAATCCATTCAGGGCCGGTGGTCGGACTCCATCCTATGTTTGGGCCGGGATTGTCACACTTGGCGCGACAGCTTATGTTGTATTGTGATGGCCGTGATGCCGAATCCTACCAATGGCTATTAAAACAGTTTGAGCTGTGGGGGTGTTATGTTCGAGTGGTTAACGCCAAAGAGCACGATGAAGTTATGAGTATTGTGCAGGCGCTGCGTCATTTTAATACCTTTATTGCAGGTTGGCAGTTAAAGGCAAGTAATACCGACCTTAATCAGCTGACTGCCATGAGCTCGCCGATTTATCGTATGGAACTGGCGTTAATTGGACGATTATTTGCGCAGGAACCCGAGCTGTATGTGGATATTTTGCTCAAAGCCAGTCATGGTCTGGATATACTGAAGCAGTATCAGGAGTTGTATCACCAGGCCTGTAAGTGGTTGGAAAACAAAGATCGCGAACAACTTATCGAACAGTTTAAAGAAATCGCTGAGTACTTTGGTTCCTGGAAAGAAGATTTTTTTAATCAAAGTGATACACTGTTAGAGGCTTTTAGAGAGCGCCTTTGATCAACCTGTGCTAGTAGGTCAAAGTGGTTTCTGAGCAGAACCCGAAAGCCATTCAATGAAAGTAAGCGTGTTCTTTCCACCAATTTAAAATATAACGAGAGCATTCAATCTGTGTACGAATTAACCATTGAGCAGTTATCGATTCAGTTATCCGAAAAGGACTTACCCTTCAAGGCGTTGTCTGAGCTGGAATCCAGCGTTGAGTTTTTAGGGCAGGAGCGTGCTAAAAAATCATTGGCCTTTGGTCTGGAAACCCGACGTCGCGGTTATAACTTGTTTGTTATGGGGAACAGTGGAACCGGACGTATTTCCATGGTGATGCGGCATCTCGAAGCTCGCGCCCAGGTTCAAAAAGCTCAACCCGACTGGATTTATGTCAATAATTTTGATGAGCCGCGAGAGCCTTGGGCGGTTCAGTTACCGACCGGATACGGCAAAAAGTTGGTGGATGATTGCCAAAAAATGGTCGGTCGTCTGTTAGTCACTATTCCTGCCGCTTTTGAAAACCCCAGTTATCAACGTAAAAAAACTGCAATTGACAAAAGTTTTAATCAAAAATTGGAGCAGGCACTGGAGGCTTTGGAGAAAGAAGCCAATGAACAGGGCTTTGCTTTATATCAAGACGCCTCAAATATTTCGTTCTCTCCTCTTATTGAAGGTAAGCCGGTTGATGACATCTCTTTTGCCCAGTTGCCTCAGGAAAAACGCGATCAAATTAATCAGCTAATTGATGAACTGGAAGATAAACTTAATGAAGCACTGGTTGAGATGCCTCAGTGGAAACGGGAGTCTTACGAAGCGCAGCAAGTACTTAATTCGCAAACCATTGAGTCGGCATCGGCACCTATTATTGCTGAGTTAGAAGAAAAGTACCGCGGCCTTACCGGGTTGCAAATATTCTTCAAAGAACTACGAAAACATCTGATCAAAATTATTCTGGAGAACTTTAACTTAATCGAATCACCAGAACTCAAAAACGACAATTACTTACGTGAAATGTTGCAGCAAACGTTTGTTCCTAATTTAATCGTTTCGAATAACCCGGCGTTGGGTGCTCCGGTGGTTTACGAAGCTCACCCTACGTTTGCCAATTTATTTGGTCGCGTTGAGTACTGGAACGAAGGTGGTGCAATAACAACCAGTTTTCAACATATTCGAAGCGGAGCCTTACATCGTGCTAACGGTGGATATCTGGTTTTGGAAGCCGATAAAATTTTTGAAGATCCCTACATTTGGGGGCAGTTAAAGCAGGCGTTGCAAACACAAGAGTTAAAACTCGAGCCGCCGATGATGGAAGGTCAGTCAGCGGTAACCATTGGACTTAGTCCGCACGGCGTTCCTCTCGATTTGAAAATCGTACTGGTAGGAAGTCGCGATTACTATTATCTATTACAGGATCACGATCCTGAGTTTATTGAACTGTTCCGGGTACTGGTGGATTTTGATGAGCACCTGGAACATACACCCGAGAATCGCATGCAATTAGCGCGCTTAATCAAAACTCATAGCGACACAGAAGATTTTGGTGAGACGACGACAGCAGGATTTATTGAGTTGGTCCGATTCAGTGGTCGACTGGCGGGGCATCAAAAAAAATTGTCAACACGTTTTGGTGAAGTGTTTGAGTTACTTGGCGAGGCCGATGTGATCCGTGCGCAACAGGGAGACGCAAAGATAGAGCGTCAACATATTTTAACTGCGCTTAATAACCGAGAGTTTCGTCATTCACGCATTCGCTGTGAAATGCAGCAGGAAGTTTTGGAAGGGCAAATTATCATTAATACTGATGACGAAGTCGTTGGCAGTATTAATGGATTAACAGTTTGGGAAATCGGCAGCACCGATTTTGGTACGCCCGCGAGAATAACGGCAACGGTATTCCCCGGAAATAAGGGGATTGTGGATATAGAACGTGAGAGTGAATTAGGGCTCGCCATTCACTCTAAAGGGGTTCTCATTCTTTCGGGCTTTTTAGCTAATCGCTATGCGCGAGAGTTTACCTTAACGCTGTCGGCTAATATTGTAATGGAACAATCTTATGGATTAATCGACGGTGACAGTGCTTCATTGGCAGAGTTGTGTGCTTTGATATCAGCAATCACCGAAAAGCCCATTCGCCAGTCATTAGCGGTGACTGGATCGATCAATCAGTTTGGCGAAGTACAGGCGATTGGCGGCGTGAATGAAAAAATCGAAGGTTTTTTTGGTGTCTGTAAAGAACGAGGTTTAACAGGGATGCAGGGAGTTATTATCCCTAAGACCAACCAGTTGCATTTAATGTTAAAGCAGGAAGTGATTGATGCTGTGGAAGAGGGGCTGTTCCACATTTACGCCGTTGATCATGTGAATCAGGCATTGGAACTATTGTGTGTGCCAAAAGGTGAGTCTCTCGACGAACTTCATAAGTTGATTACCGATCGTCTTAAAAACTTGCACGATATTTGCGAAGATGTAGAAGAGGAAGACGAAAGCGAGCAGGAAGAAGAGTTGAAAAAGCTGGAACATGCTCGTCAAATTGAACAAGAACAACATTCTGATCGCGATAAGCATCAGCATGGTGATAAACATTCTCATGGAGAAAAACATTCCGAGTCGGTAAGTCACAACAATGCGGCTTCGAAAGATCAGGAGTAAGGAGAGTTTAAGTGGCGACAATAATTTTGGGTGGCGGTTGTTTTTGGTGTCTTGAAGCGGTTTATCAACGAGTAAAAGGCGTCAGCAAAGTGGTTTCGGGTTACTGTGGTGGTGCGATGGAAAACCCGGATTATAAATCCGTTTGCAATGGTACGTCCGGTCATGCTGAAGTCGTTCAAATAACTTATGATGAGTCAAAAATAACTCTAGCGCAGTTGCTTGATATCTTTTTTACCATTCATGATCCTACAACGCTAAACCGACAAGGTAATGATATCGGAACGCAGTACCGCTCCATTGTGTTTTATCAAAGCGAACCAGAAAAAGCGGTAATTGAACAGACGGTTCAAGCGGCACAGGAGGATTATCGCGATCCTATTGTTACTCAAGTTGAGCCGCAACAGGTATTTTGGCCAGCAGAAGAACACCATCACAACTATTATAACAATAATTCCAGCCAACCTTATTGCCAGGTTGTGGTCGGTCAAAAAGTTGAAAAGCTCTACCAGTATTTTTCTGACAAGGGTTTGATAAGTGGATCGAAGTAAGAGGTTTGTATGATTAATAAACTGCTCTGGCTAATTTTATTTGCAGTCATTGCAGTTATGTTTTGGCCATTACCGCCTAGGTCTCATGGACCTGGTGTCATCGCACCGATGATTCCTGTACAAACGCCACTTTCCAATATTCCTACAATTGAATTTAAGAATTATCGCATTCAACCAGTTGCTAGTTTTTTAGTGCAAGCACGAGTGCTTGGAGTTGAAAACTATCAGTTTGGACGAGAGTCGGACTTGTCTCCTATTGATTTTGCGCTCGGTTGGGGCAAAATGTCCGACGAAACTGTATTGCAGCACTTTTCTATTTCGCAACGTAATCGTTGGTATTATTGGAAAACCGATAATTTTGTCATACCGCGTCGCGAAATAGAAACCCACAGTGCCAATATGCATATGATCCCAGCAACGGACGAAATTGAAAGCCAGTTGAACAGCGTTCGAGAAGGTGATGTGGTGACTTTGTCAGGCAAATTAGTGAATGTGGCAGCCGACGATGGTTGGCGATGGAACTCATCATTGACTAGACATGATACCGGACAAGGGGCTTGCGAGTTGTTCTTTGTCGAATCGTTGTCTATTAAATAAGTGAAATAATTTTAATGTATATTCCTAAAAATATGGCGATGGAAAGCTCTGCGCAACTGATTGAGTTTATTGCCGAATTTCCGTTTGCCGTTGTGGTTTCTAATGGTTCCTCTTCATTTGAAGCAACGCACATTCCATTGATTGTCGAAACAGGCTCCAATGGTCAAATGTATTTGCTAGGGCATTTGGCAAAGAGTAATTCGCAACTTGAGCGACTTGCTAATGCGTTGGCGATTTTTTCTGGACCCCACGCCTACATATCGCCAACATGGTATACCAACAAACCTGCAGTACCGACCTGGAATTATGCCGCGGTACATGCGACTGGTTCGGTTGAATTGATGAATTCGGAACAAACGTTACTAGTGGTCGAAAAACTCACTCGATTTTTTGAACCATCGTTGGTAGAGAATAAAGATATTATTCCGGAGGCATACGCCAAACGTCTTGCTAATGCCATTGTTGGTTTCCGAATAAAGGTGGAAAAGCTTGAGGGGAAACTTAAGTTTGGACAACATCGAAGCAAGGACGATCAAGCTGGTGTGGTTGAAGGACTGAAGCGGTCAGAACATAGTGATTCGCAGAGTTTGCTAAGTTACATGAAGCGTATTGGTTGTGGGCTAGGAGACTAGGAGCCATCTCAAAACTGCTGCACTCGCTACTTCTACGGTGGTTTCTCGCTAGAGTGATTGTACGAATAATTAATAAGGAAGGTAAAGATTGAAAAAGTACATGGTCGTTGAGCGGTTTAAACCGGGATTAATGGAAGAAAACTACCGAGTTTACAATGAAAAGGGCAGGCAAATTCCCGAAGGACTGTATTATTTAAATTCCTGGGTAAACTCGGACAGCAATATATGTTTTCAGCTCATGGAGTCTAATGAAGAAGCCTTATTTTATGAGTGGTTCGCAAAGTGGGAGCAGTATGTAGACTTTGATCTGTATCCCATTGATTAATAATCAGATGTTGATTTAGTTACAAAAGGAATAAGTATGCAATGCACCAAGTTTAAAGCTACCTTGCTACTTGTACTGCTATTTTTACTCAAAAGTACAAGTTTGTTAGCTCAGGACAAAGCAGAGATAAATGAGTCTGACATAGTTATGCCAGAGAGCGAGTCGAGTACAATGGACCCTGTCGTGACTCAAGTGATAAATAAGTTTAGTGCTAAACTCGAAGATAGAATATCATCGTTTGCTGGCAGCGAAGACTGGCAGAGTATTGAATGGATTAAAGCTAAGCTTGCTCATATGGTTGAAGTCGACCAATTTATGCGTAATTCATCTGGGGCTAACCAGTACGGC
>JBFHVL010000073.1:0-14892 GCA_041589565.1 Kangiellaceae bacterium
CGCTTTTTTGCTTCCCGTGGATGAGTCTCTTAACGGCTATCCAAAGGTAGAGCTTGATATCGAAAGTACTCATAGTTTCTCGCAGGGCCAGGCTGTAACCGTAGGGCCTTTTTTGGAAACTTGCGGAATATTTAGAGTATACTCAAAGTTCGGCGAGTTTTTGGGGGTTGGAGAATTTAATGACGATTTACAACTGGCTCCTAAGCGATTAATGGCAAACAATTAATTCAAATAAGTCAAAGTGGTAATTGGCGTAGCGCGACTTACCACTCTAATTCAAGAAAAAGTCATTTCTAGCCAGCATAGTATCCGTATTGTGAAGGCCACCAGCTAGGTACCGAAGTATCCATTTTTAAAAGATACTCTTGCTTGCTGTCTTCAGGTTCCGCTTGTTTATTCTTAACTCTTAGCCTGTAACCTGATTTTGGAATGGTATCTATAGTGACGTCAGACTGTGGATCTTTTTTTAGTAGATTCCGTAACATGCAGACTGCATGGGTTAATCCCTTTTCGCCAATATAGTAGTTACCGTCCCACACATTTTCAATCAGCTCTTTTCGAGTAACTAATCGGTTAGGGTGGTTTGCTAAATGTGATAACAGCCTGAACAGCTTGTTTCTTAATCTTTTCTGTTCGCCGGCAACAATGACACTATGATCATCAAAGCATAGTGTAATGTTTCCTAACTTAAAATTACCTTCGCATTGATAACGAGTCATATCCACAACCTTATTTTTAATTGCCATTGATAACCATGACGTTTAAATTAAAAGAAAGGTTACTTTGTGTAGACGATATTGATGAAAATATACGTAAATATTTATCAGTAAAATATTAAGGATTTATCTAACTTATTGAGTATTATATAAAAAATACTGTTTTTGTTGAGTTGTTTCAAAATGTAAAATCACGCTGCGATTTAATTGCGAAATTGTGTTAGTGTCATACAAATATACTTTTTAAGGGCGTTGTTAAAGGATATTTTATTTTTAAAGCCTACATTAAATACAATTTGGAGGACTGTTATTTCACAATTCGGATCTTGCAAAAGAAATTTGGACTTTTTAATTCGACTATTACTAATGAGTTCATAGAAGTACATCCCTAGCAGTTAATTGACCACTTGTGGTAAATGATGACTGTTCACCTTCTGTCTTAGCGCCAGATTGATTTACTTGATCTCATTCTCGAGATAAAGCTCTAAAGTCTACTTCATATTCTTCAGTCGATTGGACAGTCGTTCGGCAAGAAACGGTGTTAAAAAGAAGTTTTTATATTTAGAAGAGTTGGGCATTACCAGCGAATCTGGCTGGACTATTGTGTGTCTGAGTGTTAAATACCCAATTAAAAAGATATAGACACTTTCCACAATTACAAATCTATGAAAATACTAGGGATCTTCAATCCCGATAATTGCCTGCAGGTAGTAAACCGACATATCAAGGAAAAATAGAGTAACAAAGCCAATTAGTAAGTTGTTCAACCAGACGATGTTTCTTCGTTCAAAAGCCGAGTAATTGTTATTTAATAACTCTTCATATTTGTTCTGGTATTTAAAGCATAGTCCGAGAGCGCAAAATATCTAGATAAATACGAATGCTCAGCTGGTACGCTGAAATGCAACCTGTGGAATATGCTGGGCAAGAGAGTCTAAGAACGGTAAAAACACTAACAAATTACAGACAAATACAAAATATATTAGTTGGAGCAAAAGGTAAGACGGTTTCCCTTAGTGGTAATACCATACAAATAATATATATCGAAAGAATAGATTAAGTGTGTCTGTCATTAGACTTTTAGATAATAAGCTAATAGAAGTCAAAGGTCCTTAGCAAAGATGAGTGGGTATATGACTTAGAAACATTCGTTTGACATCATTTGTCATGTCCTAGTGTTCGACAACCTTAAGTTAACCAAGTGTAGTACTCAAAATTGATTCGCTATCTATAAAGAAATGTGTAACTAATTACAAAGCTGCAATAACCACTTTTTAATAGTGTGAGTATTACACAATTCAATATTTTTTAAATTCTTTCAATACTCATTAAATAATAATTCATTCTCTTCTTTATTGTGATTAAAGCGCAATTCCGGTGTTATGAATTTGTCTCTCACAAGAGAGATTCCCTGGTTGTTACGGCTCATTAATTGATTGTTTTTGAGCCGCTTTTTTCTCACTAAACAACCTATGTTGTAACGCTAAGAGGAAATGGCATGAATAAAATAAGCTATAAAAAATTACCTGCGGCAGTAAAAAACGCGCTCATGTTGGGGCTTGGTATTTCAGTAGCATTGCCAGCTACGGTTACTGCGGCAGAAGATGAACAAGACAGTTCAGAGCGCATAGTAATTACGGGCAGTCGAATTAAGCGTGTGGATGTGGAAGGTCCTTCACCAATTGTAACCATCACCAAGGAAGATATGGACCGACAAGGTTATGCAACCGTTCAAGACGTAATTGATGGTCTTTCGCAGAATACGGGTGGTTCGGTTGACCAGTCGTTTACCTTTGGATTTACTCCAGCGGCATCTTCGGTAAACCTAAGAGGAATGGGCTTCGGTCGTACATTAACTTTAATTGACGGTCGTCGTTTACCAATCTACCCAACTGGAATAAGTGGTACCACTAACTTCGTAAACCTAAGCTCAATTCCAACGGCCATGATTGAACGGATTGAAATCTTGACTGATGGAGCCTCAGCAATTTACGGGTCAGATGCGGTTGCTGGCGTTATAAACGTTATCACTCGCAAAGATATAGAGGGTGTGTCTACCGAAATGCGTTTTGGAGGTACCAAAGACGGTGGAGCTTCATCGCAACGAGTGAACATTTTGGCCGGAATTAGTAATAGCACTACTCAAGTAGACTTTATTGTTGATTACTTTAAGCAAGGCGCTCTTTGGGCTCGAGATCGTGAGTATGCTGGTGCCGATAATGCTAATCCAAGGGGCAACTTCTCTATCGGTGGTTCAACTTTTCTTGGCTTAGATGCCAATGGAGCATGGCAAACAATACAAGACCCTAACTGTGGTACAGCGAATGACTCTTTAGGAGGACAAGGTGTACCCGATCAGAATATTCCTATTGTATCAGCCAATGATACTTGGTGTGCCTTTAATCGAACTGCCTATCGTCAGTTGATTGCGCCTCAGCAAAACAAATCGGTCACCGCGAGATTACGCCATGACTTTGATAATGACGTCACACTTAATGCTCGTTTTGGTAAAGCGACAAACTCTGTAAATACTCAACTCGAACCAAACTTTTATGGCGGTGGGGCATTTACTGGAACGGGAACTTTGGTTCCGAATAACGGCGCCTTCCTGGATGTAAATGCGCCGAATAACCCGTCCAACGGTACACTTTCAGGCTGGTTTGTTAGACGCCTTGTTGAGTATGGTCCGCGAACCAGTGATATTGATGATAATTCCGTTAATGGTTTAATTGAGTTTGAAGGTATTGCGTTTAATGGCAATATTGATTGGGAATTTGCTTACTATTATGCAAAAAGTGAAATAACCAATAAACGTCCAAATATCATTTTGTCAGCATTAAATGCGGAAGTAGAAAACGGTCTCGACCTTTTTCAACGGATTCCACAATCGGTTATTGATGCTACTTCGTTCGACTCTATTCGTTATTCAACCAGCAGCAATAGCGGTGTAGACTTTTCCCTTTCTGGCGAAATACCGTTTGAACTGGGCGGTGGCGCAGTTGGTTTTGCGATGCATGCTGAGCATATCAGTGAGCAGTATGAAGATCAGCCCGATCCATTGACCATTGCAGGACAAGGATTTGATGGTGCGTCCGCTGGAGGTGGAGAGCGAGAGCACTCTGGTTTAGGGTTGGAAATGCGTCTGCCCTTTACAGATCAATTTATTGCGACTTTAGCGGCGAGGTGGGACAACTATGATGATGATTCTTCAACAGGCAGTGCTGTAAGTCCACGGTTGTCCTTAGAGTATCGGCCAACTGATTTTTTATTAGTACGAGCAGGCTGGGGTGAGAGTTTTAGAGCGCCTGATATGCAACGTTTGTTTGGTGCGACGACTCGAGGATTTATAACGTTAACTGATCCTTTCCGTGCAACTAATGGAAGCGGTAATTCATGTAATCCATTTGATCCAAGTAATCCCACGGATCCTAATGATCCAAATTATTGTACGCCTTTAACGGTTCAGTCGGTAAATACATTGACTGGCTCTAACATTAATTTGGAAGAAGAAGAGGGTGAGAACTGGGGAATAGGCATAGTGTGGGAGGCTACAGAGGGACTCACGGTTACAGCCGATTGGTTTAATATTTCATTAGAAAATATTATTTCAACACCTACTTCTCAATTTATCTTGAATCAATGCTATCTAACGGTTCCTGATCCAAATGATCCATCCACCTTCTACACCACAGACTCGCAGGGTAATTCGAGACCTAACGGGACGCATCCGTTGTGTAGTAATATTACCTTTGATTCTAATAACTCTCTCCAAGGAAATGCAGCGTCTATATCCGCGGTAGCGTCTAACTTATCGCTTAGAGAGACTAAAGGACTCGATCTTTCGTTGGATTATAAATATTCGACTGGAATTGGAGAGATGGGGACTAAGTTAAACGTTACTTATGTTGATAAAATGGTAACTCAATTTGATGAAACTAGCGCAAAAGTCGAGAATATGAGTTTGGGAGCGCTGCCCGAATATCGTATGAACTTAATTCAGCAACTAAATAGTGGGGATTGGAATACTACTGTCCGAATTACCTACATTGATGAAGTAGCTGGAGCATTTTGCGCCGGTTCTTCTTGTGCCGACAGCGAGTTTATCGATTCGTACACTACAGTGAACGTTAATGTTGGTTACGACATGGGAGATATGGGAAGAATTAGCTTCGGCGTAAACAATTTGTTTAACGAAGAGCCTCCTGAAGATCCTACGCAAAACAACTGGCCTTGGTTCCTTAATGCCGGAGGTTATTATGATGCTCGTGATATGAGTGGTTATGTTCAATATAACTTATCATTTTAATAACTAAGCGTTAGATTAAAGCCGGGCAATGCCCGGCTTTTTTAATGAGATAGTGATTTTAGTCATGAATAGAGTCAAGAGAATATAATGCTGCACTGGAGTTTGCCAATCAGGGAGATTTCTACCAGTCAAAAAAACTGTTGGATTCAATCCTACTTGAAGACGAAAAACCTATAAATACGTTGATTGAAAAAGTCGATAGTTTTTAAACTAAAAAACTATAAAGGCGCAAAGATGCTTTAATACTTCGCCATAAAATACTCGAAGACTGCATTGAGCACAAAGCACCTTCTATCTCTGGCGCAGTGCCATGAACAGCTCAATGCTCCATAACTTGCGGAGCAACATTACAAAGCTTGTGTGACCCATTCTCCCAACTCTATCGAAGTCAAATTTTTCTACGCGCAGCTCTTAATGAGTATTGGTAAGTTGCATGAGGTTAAAGAACGATTTTTGAAAGTTATAAAAATTTATCAGGATCTAAAATATAAAAGTGGCAAAGACTGCTTGTGCCTTGTCTCTTTGGAGCTTTCATTGTCTAACTTCTCTTCTGTTGAACATGATAAAGCTATAAGGCGAATTAAAAAGTATAACTTTGGCGAATTCTCGACAATTGTATCCGCTCAACCTCACATTGCGCTAGGTAGTCACTTAGATAAAAAATGACTTTAATAAGACTTTCAAAGCATATCTGCAAGGCAACTCTATTATGGAGTCGAATACTATATACTCTAAGCAATAAGACGAAATGCATTTAAATGAGTTAAAATTCACTTTTCCATTACCCATAATACGAAAACCTGAAAAAATGAGTCGGTTCCAATCTTTATCGTGGGTTTACCAAGGAGTGGAGCAATACTTGTAGAATCTGTTTTATCGTCATTCGACAGGGTCGCTGCGCTTGGCGAACAAGAGCTGCTTCCCAGAATTGTAAATCAGATTAACGTAGACGAAGTTTATTATCTTAAAAGCTTGCTTGTTTCAGACATGGAGATGCTGAATAAAATAGCAGATGCTTATCTGTCGCATTTCGATAGTGGAGGAAAACCATTCTTTATTGATAAATTGGCGTCAAACTTTTGGAATATCGGTTTGATATTGAGTTTTGTTTCAATGCGAAAAATATTCGTTATAAGAAATACCCACCGGCTGCTAGGTTCTCGTTGTTCAAGCAGTTTTTTATCGAAGGATATGAATATTGGCAGTGTTGAGCGCACTTCGTATTATTATAAATATTACAGTGAGCTTTGGGATACGCCTTTTGAAAGCTCTATATTAACGATTGATTATGAACAGTTGTTCCATCGTCCTTATGATATATTTACCAATATATTTCCTTTTCTATTTTGCCCTGGGATATTAACTACGCGTGCCGTGTAAATTAACGAGTAGCTATAAGAACAGCCAGTGTTACATAGGTCAGAGAAGGAGTAGCTGATAAGTTTCTTGCCTGATAAGAAAGTTATTTCCTGAACGTTCCTAAATTGAAGCCTTTTTTTATCTGATTCTAGAGCCCTTCAAGATAAACTGGGCTAGCATTTTGTAGCAAACTGAATACAATACCTGCATATAAAAATATTTGTTGAGAGTGTATAAATGGTTAGGGTCACTGGTGCGCACTGGAGTAATTACTGGTCAGGTGGGAATATTACTTCTCTACCAACAGACTTCCGTGCAAATTACGATGGGGAAATTAAAGCTTTTTGGCTCAATCAGTTTGAAAAGCTTAAGGATAATGCTGTAGTTCTGGACGTTTGCTCTGGTAATGGTGCGGTTGCAATACTGGCTGTTGAATATGCGATTTCGACAGGAAAGAAGTTAAAAGTTATTGCAACTGACGGTGCTAAAATAGACCGAGATGCGGTTAGTGCCAAATATCCTGAGCTGAAAGCTGTGGTTAACCTGATCCAGTTTATTGATCAGGAGCCGCTAGAGGAGTTGCAACTTGAGCCGGGAACTATTGATTTAATTACCAGTCAGTATGGCGTTGAGTATAGCGACTGGGATTTAGTGGCTAAAAAATTTGCGACTTGGTTGAAGCCTGAAGGTGGCTTAGCAATAGTTGCCCATAGTCGAGATACCGATATTATTGCCAAAATGAAGCATGAGTATAAAGAGTACCAAATACTAGAGTCCGCAGAGTTCTTTAAGCGAGCTAAAAAAATTTTGAGGCATAATCCGGGACAAAAGGAGTTGCAGGGGCTTCTAAAACCTGTGGGGGAGGAGCTGTCGAAGAGTTTGCTGACCAGAGTTTCTCCTGTGTTAAAGCCAATGATGGAAGCCGCTCAGTTCGTTTTTAATGCGAGCCCTGAGCAGTTTCGGCAGAATAAAAGCCCTTTGTTAGCGTTTTTATCGAACATTACTGTAGCTAAAGCGCGTCTTGACAACTTGCTCGAACTACACCATCGAATTGACCAAAATCCTGAATGGTATCAAGCGTTTAGTGGAGCTGGTTTGGAGTTACAGGGAGATGGTCACATTGTATATGACAAAAAGCATCCTGCTGGAGATTACTTTATTTTTAAGAAGTTCTAGTCTTTGGAACGGTATTTATGGCGGCTATTCTTGCTAAACCACTAAACCTTCGGTAGAATCGCGCCCGAAGTTGTGGCTCTGGGCTGAATTAGTGATTGGTTCAGAGCTTTATCCTAAGTCACTAAATGGAGAAATACATGTCTTTAAGTGCAGAAGCAAAAGCTAAAATCGTAGCAGAGCACTCGCGTGGCGATAACGACACTGGTTCACCAGAAGTTCAAGTTGCTTTGTTGACGGCTCAAATCAATCACCTTCAAGACCATTTTAAAGCCAATATCCACGACCACCATTCGCGTCGCGGATTGTTGCGCATGGTTAGCCAGCGACGTAAGTTGCTTGACTACTTGAAGCGTAAAGATCAGGCGCGTTATTCTGACCTGATCTCTAAACTGGGCTTACGCCGCTAACAGTTTGATTAAAAGGGGCTTTTTAAGCCCCTTTTTGCTATTATCTATTTGGAATTTTAAACCAACCCGAGTGACTCGGTTTTTTGGTAAAGAAACAGCCCCTAGTTTCGGTGACAAGTGCCCATCCGTTTTTAGCCAGAAAGTGAGTGTTTTTTACTCATTTTGGCTGCCTCGAGTAGAATATACTCACTTTCTGGTTAGTCTAAAAACATCGCACTTTGCTCTGAATTAGGGAAATTTAACCTTATAAATCATTGCATTAGCAATTAAGGAAAGTAAGTGAATCCGATAAAAAGAAGTTTTCAGTACGGTGGTCGTACGGTAACTATGGAAACGGGTGAAGTCGCTCGTCAGGCAACTAGTGCTGTTGTTGTGGATATTGATGGTACTACCGTTTTAACTACGGTTGTTGGAAAAAAAGAAGTTCGCGAAGGGCAGGATTTTTTCCCGTTAACCGTAAACTATCAAGAGAAGGCTTACGCTGCCGGTAAGATCCCTGGAGGATTTTTCAAGCGTGAAGGTCGTCCATCTGAGCGTGAAACACTGATTGCTCGTTTGATTGATCGACCCATCCGTCCTATGTTTGCCGACGGTTTTATGAACGAAGTTCAGGTTGTAGTCACGGTTATCTCAATTAACCCTGAAGTAGAGCCCGATATTGTAGCTATGCTAGGTACCTCTGCGGCACTAGCTACTTCAGGCATTCCTTTTAACGGTCCTTTGGGTGCTGCCCGTGTTGGGTATAAAGATGGCAGCTACATTTTGAACCCATCGCAAACCGAGCTGCAAACCAGTGAGCTGGACCTGGTAGTTGCCGGTACAGAAAATGCGGTTCTGATGGTCGAGTCAGAAGCGAAAGAGTTGCCTGAATCGGTGATGTTGGGAGCCGTTATGTTCGGTCATACCGAGGCTCAGGTTGCTATCAAGGCAATTAAAGAGTTTGCTGATACCGTTGGTACTCCCGCATGGGATTGGCAGCCTCCTGCTGAAAATAGCGAATTGAAGCAAAAAATTGCTGGACTGGCTAAAGTTGAAGTGACGGAAGCCTATCAAATTGCCGACAAAATGGCGCGTAAAGACAAGCTATCTGAAATTTGTGATCGTATTGTTGCAGAGTTAGCCCCTGAAGGCAGTGAACAAGACGCAGATGAAGTCAGAGATGTTTTCCATAGCCTTGAAAAATCGGTAGTTCGCTCGCGCATTATCGAAGGGCAACCCCGTATCGATGGCCGTGAAAACGACATGATCCGTGCTCTTTATGTAAAAACAGGTATTTTACCTCGAGTTCATGGTTCTGCATTGTTTACACGTGGTGAAACTCAGGCGCTGGTTACAGCAACCCTTGGTACCGAGCGAGATGCTCAAATCATCGACAGTTTAATGGGTGAGTCAAAAGAACCTTTTATGCTGCACTACAATTTCCCTCCTTACTGTGTAGGAGAGACCGGTATGATCGGTAGCCCCAAGCGTCGTGAGATTGGACATGGTAATCTCGCCAAGCGTGGTATTAAAGCGGTACTACCTGCACCGGGCGATTTCCCTTATACGCTTCGAGTGGTTTCAGAGATTACCGAGTCAAATGGATCCAGTTCTATGGCATCGGTGTGTGGCACGAGTCTGGCGCTAATGGATGCTGGTGTACCCTTGAAAGCTCCGGTGGCTGGGATCGCGATGGGACTGGTCAAAGAAGACGAAAAGTTCGTAGTTCTGTCTGACATCCTGGGTGATGAAGATCATCTTGGTGATATGGACTTTAAAGTCGCTGGTTCCGAGCAAGGTATTACTGCATTGCAGATGGATATCAAGATTCAAGGCATTACTAAAGAAATTATGGAAGTTGCCTTGCACCAAGCAAAGGCCGGCCGCCTGCATATTCTAAGTACCATGAATCAGGCGATTAACGCGCCTCGTGATGAAATTTCATCGTTTGCGCCGCGCATTACTAGCATTAAAATCGACCCAGAGAAAATATCGGAAGTTATCGGTAAAGGCGGATCTACGATTCGTTCGATTACTGAAGAGACCGGTGCGACTATCGAGATTAACGACGATGGTACTGTGCGTATCGCTGCAGTTGATAAGTCTGCGGGCGATGCAGCGGAACAGCGTATTAAAGATATCGTAGAAGATATTGAAGTCGGTACCGTTTATGAAGGAAAGGTAGCTCGAATAGCCGACTTTGGTGCTTTTGTTAATCTGAAGCCTGGTAAAGATGGTCTGGTGCATATTTCACAGATTGCCCATGAGCGTGTGAATAAAGTGACTGATCATCTTCAAGTGGGTGATGTAGTAAAAGTTAAGGTCCTGGAGATTGATCGTCAAGGTCGTGTTCGATTGAGCATGAAAGAACTGATTGAACAACCTCAAAAAGAAGAAGCCTCAACGGAAAACAATTAATCACTCAATTTTGTGGTTAACCGAAAAGGCGCCGACTGGCGCCTTTTTTTGTTGCCTTACCATTCGGTCACACCTCACTTCTGGATATTAGGATATTGATAGGGATATACTTCCAAGTTGAAATCAGTCTTAGGTAAAGGAAATGCGTCATTCTCTTTTTCTTGTTCTGCTGCTCGCTTTAATTTCGCTCTTCAATCACGCTGTTGCATATGATCCATCGTTGAATTGGAAAACGCTGACCTCACCCAACTTTTATATTCATTACGATGAGCGGCATCAGGCTCTTGCCGAGAAAACGGGCAAGCTAGCAGAGTCTATTCACCAGACTCTGAGCTCGCAATTAGACTGGACGCCGGCGCAAAGAACACATCTGGTATTAACAGATCATACAGATCTGGCCAACGGTTATGCGTCACCGATTCCGTTTAACCGCTCTGTACTTTTTATCCATCCTCCTGCCGCAGGTCGGCTGGATTTTGATTCTTGGCTCGAGTCATTGATCGTTCATGAATACACTCATGTGCTACATCTCGATAAGGCGACCAGAATTCCCAAGGGGATGCGCAATGTTGTAGGACGCTTTCCTATGTTATTCCCCAATAGTTTTCAGCCAGCGTGGTTAATTGAAGGTTATGCGACCTATATGGAGACGGGAATAGAGCAATCTGTGGGGCGAGGACAAAGCACTTTGTTCAAAGTCATGATGCGCGAGGAGCTTCGCCAGGGATTTAAGTCAATTGCGGAAGTCAATATGGCCAGTGCGAGTTGGCCGTTTAATGCCCGTTATTTATACGGCTACTTTTTCTATGAGTTTTTACAGGAAACTTACGGTGAAAAGGCAATTGATAACTATATCGAAAATTACAGCGATAACTGGTTTCCCTATTTATTAAATAGCAATGCAAACTCTGTTTTCGGTAAAGATCTTAACCAGCTTTGGAATGATTATGAGCAGTACCTTCGTTTAAAGCTACTGGATGATGAAGTTAATGAGCCGATGAGTAGCAGTATTAAACTGATCACTAACTCCGGCTTCAATAAATACGATATTGAGCAAGATACGGAAGGTAACTTGTATGTGACTCAAAATGATGGTGTGCATCAAGCAGCCTTAATTAAGATATCTCCACAAGGCGAGCAGGAAAGACTACTGGATATTAATCAGTTGGCGACAATTGATCTTATGCCAAATGGAAACCTGTTGATCTCCCAGCCCGAAATTTGTGATGAGTTTTATACCTATTACGAAGTGTATCTATACGAGACAAGCTCTAAACAATTGCGTCAACTGACTCATTGTAGCCGATACATAGAAGCGCTCTGGGATGACAACAAACAATCGATCATCGCATTGAAAGCAGACGGAGGTCGCTTTCAACTGGATCGCGTTTCAATCAGTGGACAATTGATCGAAACACTCTGGCAAGGAGATGATAAAACGGTGGTGTCGCAGATTGATCTCGCGCCCCATGGCCAGTCCTTAGTAGCTTCAATTCAACGTAAAGGTAACTCAAGAGCAAATATCGAGGAGTTTCAGTTTTCTGAACATCGGTGGCAAAAGTTATTCCCCAGCACAAAACACCAGTGGCATCCTAAATTTTCCAACGATGGTTTAAAGATATCCTTCAGTGGCGAGAACAATAATCGGTTTAATTTATTTCAGTTGCATATTGAAACCAAAGAACTGACTCAACTGACTGCAGTTAAATCAGGTGTTTTTCAGCATATTTTAAATGAATCAGAGTCAAAGGCACATGGGCTTGTTTATACACATCGCGGGTATGAAGTTGCCGAGTTTGAGTTACTTAAGCCGCAGCCTGCCCAACCCATGGCTTCAGATGAGTACTTATCCAAATCTTCACAACCAGAGAGTAAAGAGCCGAGTGTAACCAAATCAGAATTTTCAGTTTCTGACTACTCACCCTGGTCAACTCTTTTACCCAAATGGTGGTTCCCATTTGCCGTAGGTAATGAAAATACCTTGGAAATAGGTGCGCAAACCAGTGGGCTCGACGCACTCGAAAATCACTTTTACCTAGCGGCTGTGAGTCTTGAAGTTGAGCGGTTGCTGCCTAACTTATTTTTGCAGTACCAATACCATCACAGTATCGACTTTCAATTACAGTTTTATCATGACATTGCCGATGACAATGACAATTCGACGTCCGATCTGGTTATACAAAACACCGATCTGGAAATTGGTTACCATATCCCTAAAAGTTCGGTATTAGATGCATGGGATTTAGAGTTTGCACTTTCTTTCGAAACTGAGCGTTATTATATCTGGTTTCAAGAGGAGCTTAATTTTGTGCGAGAGTTTCGCGATGCCTATACGGGAATCGCATTAACTTACGATTCGGCCAAACACTTCGCGCGCTCTATTAGCGCCAATGATGGACGCAGTATTCGAGCTGTATTGGCTACCAGTGATATTTTAGAAAGTGATTTTTCGGGCAATACCGGACTGATCGACTGGAGAGAGTACATTCAAATCCATCGTGAACATGCTTTGGCACTGCGTATGATTGCGGGAAGTGGCGACAACGAGGCTCAGCCATTTCGCGTGGGCGGCGACTTTAGTGATCTGTTTTTGTTTCGTGCACCGACATTATTGGAACGACGTTACGCACTTCGAGGGTATCCCGATTATAGTGACGAGTTAACAGGTCGTCATTTAAGGTATTTAAGCACTGAGTGGCGGTTTCCCATAGCTTATGTTGAGCGAACCTGGATGTCGCCCCCGTTGGGTATTGAAAAATTATCGGGCCGGATTTTTTATGATCAAGCCCGAGTATTCGGTCACACAGCTCCGGCAGTGCTAAGTCGCAGCCACCAATTGGCGGATCGAATTTACCGCAGCTCAGGTGCAGAGCTGATGATGCAGCTGCGTTTATTTTATTACCTGCCTCTTGATGTGCGTTTGGGTTACGCCAATGGTCATGATAAAGAGCTCGGTGAAGATCAGGTTTATGTTCACTTTGGTACTTCATTTTAGTCAGAGCAGGTGTGAGCCTTGGTCAATAAAAGTTAAGCAGAATATAACTTGTCCTTTATGTACGCGAAGGCTAGTTTTAGGTTTAGACTCGTTAACAGGATTTAAAAATGAAATTACTTTTATTGGGAATGTTGGCGTTAATGTTCAGTTCTGTTGATGCGAATTCATCCGCTGCGAAACCGGCATGTCAGCAGGAGCAGTACCGGCAATTTGATTTCTGGGTGGGGCACTGGGATGTTTATTCCCGTGATGGTAAAAAAGTCGGAGAAAATAAAATTTCTGAAGCGATGAATGGGTGTGTATTGAAAGAGCACTATGTAGCGACATCGGGCTATGAAGGCGAAAGTTTGAATACTTTCGATCAGGTGCAAAGTCAATGGCATCAAACCTGGGTCGATAACTCGGGGCTGCTTTTACAACTCGATGGCCACTGGAATGGTCATAACATGACATTAATGGGCGAAGGAAAAAATACCAAGGGCCAATCCATCAGACATCGCATTGTCTGGAAACCACAAAAAAATGGTGATGTTCATCAAGTTTGGGATATTTCCGAAGACAACGGAGTTCATTGGACTAACGCGTTTTTTGGTGTTTATAAAAAACGGACTACTCCAAAGTCAAATTAATTAAAAGCATGCACGGTGCGAACATCGTGACCGAGTTGGCGTAAAATACTGAGCGCTTTTCCAATGTGTTTTTGTTGTATTAGCAGGTAGTCAGTATTAAAAGTTGATATTACAAACACACTTACTTGCTTATCTGCTAATGGTTGGCAGAGTGATGCGATGACTCCCACCATTGAAAAGTCGAGAAGGGCATTGATTTTTATCGCCTGCCAGCCACCATGTTGTTCGACGATTAAGGACGACAGTGAGCGACAAAAGTTGGTAGGAGCTACTAAAGAGATTTCGTCGTGAGTGACTGTTTGATTAAATAAATGAGTGGTTGACGCAGGAAGATCAATAGGTTTGCTGATTTTTACAATGCTCAGCTCGGTTTGATCGTGTAGTAAGACAAAGGAGTCGTTTGAGTCAGGCATTTCTATGAATCCAATTTTGACTGTAATCTTCCACTTGAGGGTAGACCGATTCGAAACTGAGTTCAATTTGCGGCTCGAATTGCGACAATGCCTGCATACACTCAAGCAACATTTCCCCTCGCTTTAATCGATTAGAGAGCATCTTTAGGTTTTGTTCAATATGTTCAGAATGTTGGTACTTAACGAATAATTGCTCGCTAATCAGATAATTTAAAAAGCGGTGCTGGGATGTTGGTACCCATTGCCAATGAGTTTTAATCAGCCTGTTAACCTGATGTTGGAACTCTGGAAGTTCAATTGAGTAGGTGTTTTGCCATCGTTTTGCCAATAAATGATCAAACCAGAAGTCAATGACGATTCCCGAGTATCGTCGCAAACCTTGAGGCATAAGTGCCCGTAACGCTATGATTTTGGGATGGTTATCGAAGTAGCTGTCAATATGGCGGTGCAGCCTGACGCCCATTGCAATGTCATCAGGCAAATAAGACAGGTTC
>JBFHVL010000074.1:0-14852 GCA_041589565.1 Kangiellaceae bacterium
AGTATCGCGTCCGCCGACTCCGCAGACCAGCATTATACGCTGATTTTTAACCGACTGTAGCTGTGGCATGGCGAGTAGCGATTCACTGTTGGCCGTTTGAGGATAAACCACTTTAGACACCTGATGCTTGTGTAGACAACGAGCTGTAGACTCACCAATGGCGAAAATAGCCTTATCGCCAATCAGCTTTCTGAGTGACGTTGACAGGTGACTGGCCAGATAATCCACTGCATTGGGGCTGATAAAAATCCAGCTATCGGTCGGTGTTTCGGGTAGCTTGAATGTCAGTGGTTCAATAGTGAGCAGGGGTATGGAGCGGGCAGCTATACCTTGCGCCTGCAAGGCCGTTAACAACGAATTGGCCTGGTGTGCCGGGCGAGTAATGATCACTTCCACCGGCAAGATCGCCTACTGCTTATCCAAAAGCGCCCGAATAATGGCGTCGGCACCTTGCTCTTTCAGAGCTTCAGCTACCTGAATGCCCAGGCTTCGGGCTTCCGAAATCGGCGCTTCGTGAGTAAAGCGAAGCAATCGACTGCCATCAATTTCACCCACCAGTCCGCGTAAAGTGAGCCAGTTGTCTTTTTCTGGGTGGCGCTCGGCGTAGGCTCCAATGGGAACCTGACAGCCGCCATCGAGGTGGTGATTCACCGCTCGCTCTGCGGTAACACGCGCCGCGGTTAAACTGTGATTAAGTGGCGCCAGTAATTCGCGGGTGCGTTCATCATCGAGGCGGCACTCGATACCCACGGCACCTTGTCCTGCAGCTGGTAGCAGGGTATTAAAATCGATTTCAGCGCGAATACGATATTTAAGATCCAGTCGCAGTAATCCAGCGGTGGCCAGAATAATGGCGTCGTATTCTTCATTATCGAGCTTTTGCAGCCGTGTACCCACATTGCCGCGCAAGGGTTTAATTTCGAGATCCGGACGCAATGCCTTGAGCTGACATTGGCGACGCAAACTGGAAGTACCGACAATGGCGCCGGAAGGAATTTCGTTCACGCTGGCGTAAATATTAGACACCAGTGCATCGCTGGGGTTTTCGCGTTCGCAAATTACAGCCAGTCCGAGTCCATCGGGAAACTCGGCGGGCACATCTTTCATGGAATGAACCGCAATATCGGCTCGATCCTCAAGCATGGCCAGCTCGAGCTCTTTCACAAACAGCCCTTTGCCGCCAATTTTGGCCAGCGGCGTATCGAGAATTTTATCGCCTTTGGTCACCATAGGGATCAGCTCAACCTCCAGATCAGGATGGTGTTTTTGCAGTTCGGCTTTCACAAACTCCGCCTGCCACAGTGCCAAAGGACTACGACGGGTGGCGATTCGTATTAAGGACATTGTTGCTCAATTCTTGCAGTAGGAAACCTAATCTAATCGTAACATATCCATGCACAGGGATGAGGCTTTTTGTGATGTCATTTAATGATATGACGATAACTTTTTCGGCACAGAATCTAATTTTAAATAATTATGCTTATTGTTACAGCGACTTGATCAATTTACGCACTTCGGAAGCGTGTCGGCGACTCACTTCCAGTGAATGCTCGGTATGGCGTACCGTCATTAACAAATGACCATCGTTATCTTTAACCAGTCCGGTGATGTAACTTTTATTGACCAGAGCATTGCGATGAATACGTACAAATCCTTCGCCAAGTTCCTGTTCGAGTTGCTTTAACGGCTCTTCTATCAGCACTTCGCCACCTTTGTGTTTTACGTTGACGTACTTTTGATCCGCCTGAAAAAACAGAATGTCGTTAATGGGAATTAATTGAATTTCACCGCGAACGCGTGCCGAAATATGCTGTCGTCGAGGCGACTCGGGCACGTCTTCGACCACTTTGTTAAGTTGTACCCGGTTAAGGCGACTCGCTTTGCTCAGCGCCTGTTGCAATTGTTCCTGTTTAATCGGCTTTAGCAAATAGTCGATAGCGTTTACCGAGAAGGCCTGTAGTGCATAATCATCGTAAGCAGTGACAAACACAACTGCAGGAGGGGTTTCCATTTGCGCCAGATGCCAGGCAGCTTCCAATCCATCCATTTCTGGCATGCGAATATCCAGAAAAACCAGATCAATCGTGTGCTTGTTGCATAGCTTTACGGTTTCGACGCCCGTCTCCGCCTCAAACAGTTGATACTCGCCATGGTCACTCAGCAGTCGTATGAGACGTTGACGGGCAAGGGGTTCATCATCGGTGATCAAAATATTCACGTGCTTACCTCGTCGGGTAGAAACAGGTTCACCTGATACAGTTCGGCTGTTTGTTGTACTTTCATTGTAGCGCGTTCGCCATATCGAATCGAAAGTCGCTGCTGAATGTTGGACTGTGCAGTTTGATTACCGGGTCGAGCCGCTGTTTTTGGGATAGGGTTCATTACCTGACACGAAAGCCCGCCCTCCAAGTGCCGGATGATGATGGTTACGACTCCTCCTTTGGGTAAGCGTTGAATGCCATGATACACGGCGTTCTCGACCAAGGGCTGTAAGGTGAGTGCGGGCAAAGAGAAGGCTGCGGGATCCACTTCAATTTGCCAGTCTATTTTGAGTTTTGCGCCGAGTCGTTGCTGCTCGATGGCCAGATAGTGTCGGCATAGTTCAATTTCTTGCTGCAGCGAAATATTGTCCGTAGTCGCTTTGAGACTGGACCGAAGTAGGGTCGCCAGATGTTCCAGCGTAGACTCCGCCGCCTTGGGGTTAATGTCGATTAAGCTGGCTATGGTATTTAAAGTATTGAATAAAAAATGAGGCTGAATGCGTGCCTGCAACGACCGAAAACGTGCCTCACCTTCGGCGACCAAGCCTTTTATCACTTGTTGACGTAGAAACAGATACCGCATCCATACCAGAGTGATCAAGGCAGCAACCAGACTGTTACGTGAAATAATCCAAAGGAGCTCGCGATTGCTCCAGTCAAACAACAGATAGTTGGTATCGAAGGAAATATAATAAAACAGCTGAATGGCTATCATGCTGGAGAGGGCGGTAAGTAGCGTAGTCATCAAGGTAACGACCAGCGTAACCTGAGGAATGGTCAGTCGATTGAGTCGCTGGCGCAATAAACACATGATGGCACCGACCAGTAAACTGACCCATACCGTAAATATCGCGTTTAGCCCTAAGTTAAACCAGAAGGATTGTCCGGGCTGAAATGTCATCAACGAGAAGAGTAGCGCCAGCAAAATAGATAACAGCACCAGCATAAAGGCGCGTTGCAGTTGGCAAAAGTCAGGAATTATCCCCTGAAAGCTGGATTTTCCATTGGCCAGGACTGAAGGGCTGCTCATGCGTACAAGTTACTTGTGTCGCTGCATTAGTTCTTGCAGTTGCTTGACCAGGTTTTCTCTGGCTCGATCGAGCAGAATGCCGCTGGAGTCGCCTTTTTGCCAATGAGCTTCACCAAACACTAGCTCCGATTCATAGTGGGGGAAATGGTGTTTCATTCGTGCCTCAATAGCGCTGGAGATTTTTTGCTTGAGTGCGTCGGTGGCATCTTTGGCCGTTTCGGGTAGTACCAGTAAGAATTCGCCAGTTTCGGAATGGCCAATCATGTCGGCCCAGCGCAATTCGTCTTTTAGCACTTCCGACACCATGTGATTGATCTCCCGACTGATGGCCTGTGGGAGCGATTCACCAAAAATAATTAATTTAACCTTCAACATGGTTAGCGGGTTGTCATAGCGACGACTGCGACTGACTTCATACTCAAGAAACTGTGCCCAATTGGGGCGCTGCGGCAAACCAATTGACTGCTGGGTTTCAGCTTCTCGTTTGGTATCCAGAGTGATTGCTTTAAAGAAGTGCACGGTGAGCTTGGGCTGACTGGGTAGCCCTGCTTGCCAGTGTTCCAGGTGCAAGGTTTGCGATCTTTCGCGGGTTATCATGCAATAGACATCGTCTGATTCACTAACCGCTTCCAACGGTAAACGGGCCCAGATCTCGCCTATCCAGTGGGCTTCGTCGTTACCAGTCCAGCGGGCAAACTGACCGTTAACCCATACGACACGGTTATTTTCGTCTAAAATTAATAGACCAAGTTCTGAGACGCTAAGTATCTCAAATATAGATTTATGATAATCAAATTGTGTTGTATTTTGCATATTCTGGACTGAAGGATTAAAGAATCGGTTTGGGGGTATCGCTTTCAGAGCGGGCCTTCCCTAGAATCTTTAACCATAATGCATTCTAGAATAATTGCCAATATCATCAGTAGGTTGTAGGTCGTATCCGCCAGAGTATTTTTGGTGGTTGTATACGCAAATCATGGAAGCGACAACCACTGTAGGAGATGACAGACGTATTCATGGGGTCCGATATTTCAACCGAACCATCCTTACCTTTAGAAATCGATCGCAAGCAGCTTAATGATTTGCGCCGTCGGTTTTTGGAGATAAATGAAAAACGAAAGGCGCTGTTATCGCAAAATTTGAGCGAGCGTGAAGAGCACCTGATCCAGTTATTGCCTTTTCTGTTTCATATTAATCACCCAACCCTTCCTGGTTATGTTGGTTCCGATGCACCTTGTGGGCTTGCCAATTATCAACCGGATAAAGAAACCATACAGCTAGCAAAAAAGTATGCCAAAAGTTTGGATTATAAATCGCGAGCGGCTTTCAAAGTTTGCATTGAAGCGATTTATTTGATGGGAAGCGCCGGATCGGTCGCACACAGTGGACACAGTGATCTCGATGTATGGGTGTGCGTGAAGAAAAATTTAACCGAACCCGAATGGCAATTGCTAAGACAAAAGCGTGATAAGTTACAACGTTGGGCTCGTGATATGGCCATTGAGTGTAGTATCTTTTTGGTCACCACAGAATCCATTGTCGACTCCAGTGCGGAAAGTGAAAAAGAAACCATTCAAAGCGAACTCTTACTTGATGAATTTTATCGCACTCAAATTTATCTAGCGGGCCGTTACTTATTATGGTGGTTGATTCCGGCTCAACTTGCTACTCCCTATAAAGTTTATGCCAATAAATTAATTGAACAACGATTCGTTCAGTCAGAAGATTGGATTGATTTTGGTCCCGTAGCAGAAATTTCTTTAGAGGAATACATCAGTAATTCACTGTGGTATATCAATAAGGCATTAACTTCGCCATATAAAACTGCATTAAAACTGGTACTGATGGAATCCTATTTAAGTCAGTATCCCGATGTAAAGCCATTAAGTGATGATTACAAAAGTTTTGTGCATAACTTAATGGATAACACTACGGTTATTGATGCCTATTTATTAATGCATCGAAAAGTAGAAGAGTATTTAATTTTAAACGATCAAATGGATCGTCTTGAATTTGTGCGGCGTTGCTTGTACCACAAAATTCAAGGGCGGAGTCGTATAAGCAAATATCGTAACTCGCTGATTCGAGACATTGTTGATCAGCTGGTAAAAGAATGGCAGTGGAATGACGCAAAAAGAGAGCTATTTGATCAAAAAGCCAACTGGGACATTAATCAAATTGGCAATGAAAAACGACTCTATATCAAACAGTTGATCACTTCATTTAGAACTATTGGTCAATTTATCAAGCGGCATCAGGAATATTTTGAAAAGTATAAATCACAACTTCTGTGTTTGAGTCATAAAATCAGCGCCAGGCTCGAGCAAACTCAAGGCAAGATTGAACGTGTCAATATCAATTTTGTTCAGCAGATGGTTGATAAACACCTGTCATTAATCCGGCAATATAAAGGGCGTGATCTTGAGCTTTGGAGCTTTTACGATCGCGCTATCAGTCAACAGGAAGCTCAATCTACTGAGCCTGTATATCAGTGTAATTCGTTATTGGAGTTGTTAGTCTGGGCCAAGGTCAACGGCCTCTTAAGTGAAGGTACATCGGTTCAATTCAGGGATGCTAAACAACAGTTACAATACGATGAGTTAGAGCAGCTAATTCATACATTACTATTGAATAAATACGATGCGATGGAAGTTCCGGATGAAGCCTTTCAATCGCCGGCAAAAGTCAAAGATATCAGTTGCTTTATCAATATTGCGCAAGATCGCCTGACAGATATAGCCAAGCAGGGTGTTCACATTATTACTCGTAAAAACGACCCCTTTTGTTACGGTGATGAATGCATCAACTTGATTGAAACGGTTGACCTTTACTATGTGAATACCTGGGGTGAGCAATTTGTTATACATTTTCAAGGTGAAGACTGCTTATCTGAAGCGACCATTGCTTTGCTTGAATTGATAGAGCGCCAATCAACGGAGCCAGACATACAATATTTTAGTTTTTCATCGATGCGCGCTGACAGTATTGTAAGTCGAGTTAAAGGGTTTATGCGACAAGTCGTGCAATGTTATCAGTCGGCCAACGCCAATATTACTAAGTACTTTTTTCGTTTGGGCCAGTGTTATCATATGGTGCAAAAACAGGCTAGCCGATACGTCATTCATAAAGCTGAAAATGAGTCTCAACTGGGTCAGCTACTGATCAATCAACAACACCAATATCAGTCGATTGAATTTGACGGACGATGTTTTTCCGATCCCATCATCCGTGCCGCGATTCAAAAGTCGAGTGCCGGAGAACGTCTGCTTTTGATCAACAATGCTCAGGGACAATTTATGTCCTACTGTTTTGTGGATCAGTATGGCGGTTTGGTTTATCAACCATTTCGCAATGCTCACGCACAGCAGGACCTGGCAACGCTTTATCATTGTTTAAAAGCGAGTATGCCAAAAACAGCGCAAGCGTCACTTAACTGTTTTGTGTATGAAAGCGATCAAAGCCTGGCGCGTTTTACCCTGGATACATCTTTGCCGGAATCCGAAATAGGATTGTCGGTTCGATATAGCAGTGAGAATGGACAAAACCTGTTACGTATTTGGCATGGTGATAAAAAGTTTACCTTCGATCGGGACGATGCCGATCTCGACAGAAAGTTTGCAGCCTGGCTGGATCGTGCGTTTGCGATCAATGAACATGAATTCTATCTTGCCGAATTATTTTTGGATCGTTCCGATGACTCCCTGACCGAAGCCGAACTCTTGTTGGAGCGGCATGAATTGTATATGCGTCTTACATCCCCGAATGTTTCATAAAAATAATCTACGGAGTTGCTCTGTACTCGTTGTTTTTACGCTCCTCCATTATTGAGTTAAGTCTCCCATCGTTTCATTTCTTGAAGTGCTTTAAGTTGCCCAAGGTATGTGGGTATACTTGCTGCATGAAAATAAAATCCTTTGTGTTGATGTGTTGCCTGCTTTTTGTACTGACCGGATGTGGCCAGAAGGGGCCCTTAACCCCAGCCGATCCGAAGCCGGAGCCGGCTGTACACCTCAACCCTTGATAATCTGGAACATTCCATGTTGATCAGTTTTGCCAAAATGCACGGGCTGGGAAACGACTTTATGGTGGTCGATACCATTTCGCAGCCGGTTTATTTCAACGAAGCGCAAATTCGGCGGCTAGCCGACCGCCACTTTGGCGTGGGCTTTGATCAGTTACTGTTAGTTGAACCACCACAGCAGCCGGATGTGGACTTTCATTACCGTATTTTTAATGCCGACGGTAAAGAAGTAGAGCAATGTGGTAATGGCGCTCGCTGTTTGGCTCGATTTGTCAAAATGATGGGGCTCACCTGGAAATACAAGCTGCGTGTTAGCACCCTAAAGGGAGTCATTGGCATGCGCATGCATAAAGATGGTAATGTCACCGTTGATATGGGGATCCCGCAACTGTCGCCAGAGCGAATTCCAATGCGCTACGCGCAGCAAGATACAGAGTACAGTCTTGAAGTTCAGGGCATTCGCCATAAATTCGGAGCTGCTTCGTTAGGTAATCCGCATTGTGTTCTCACTGTCGAGGATACTCAGACAACGCCGGTGGCGGAATTGGGAGAGGCTATATGTCATCACCATATTTTCCCCGAACAGGTTAATGTCGGTTTTATGCAGGTGATTTCACCAAACGAAATTGCGCTCAGAGTGTTTGAGCGTGGTGTCGGTGAAACCATGGCCTGTGGTACAGGCGCCTGTGCCGCTGCCGTTGTCGGTATTATTCAGGAAAAACTGCACAAAAAAGTGAAAGTGAATCTTCCCGGGGGTCAGCTGACCATCGAGTGGGAAGGTGAAGGGCAGCCATTGTACATGACCGGACCTGCAGAGTTCGTATACGAAGGACAACTGGAAGTATGAATCAACCACAAACTCCCCAACTAACCGAACAAGAAGTCTTCGATTACCTCGCCACACATCCGGATTTTCTGGAGCGTCATCCGCGCCTGTTATCGCACATCAACCTGAGTCATGATGTTGAAGGTGGTGTTTCGCTGGTGGAGCGTCAGGTAAAGGTATTGCGCGAAAAAAATCGTGAACTTCAAGGACGATTAATTGAAATGTTGAGCGCAGCACAAACCAATGAGCAGTTGCTTGGAAAATGCATTCGCTTAACGCTGTGTTTAATCGATTGTAAGTCGTTAGAGCAAATGGTAAACACATTGCATGATGTGCTACGTCGAGAGTTTGGATTAAAAGCCATTTCTATTTCATTAGTAGGGCGATGGCCACGTGTGAATGATGCGCGTATTTATCAGGAACCCGATCGACTGTTTAAGCCTTTGGAATGTGAGTTTCCCGATAATGAACCCATCTGCGGACGGTTAGATAAGAAAACTCAGGAGCTGTTGTTTTCCTCATTTAACGGACCTCAAGGTTCGGTAGCCTTGATCCCATTAGGACAACACGGGCAGTTTGGTTTACTGGCTCTATTGAGTGAAGACCCTGCGCATTTTTCTCCGGAAATGGGTAGCCTATTTTTAGAGTTAATTGCTGCAGTTACTACGCAAATGCTGATGAAATTTAAGGATTTTTAACGGTGTCTGGCGACCATCACATTGATGAGTTTTTACAGTATATCGAGTCTGAAAAACAGCTGTCGCCGAAAACCGTCGAAAGTTATCACGTAACGCTAAGTGAATTTTATCTATATCGGAAAAGCCAGTCCGTAGAGTCGTGGCAAAAGGTGTCACATCATTTGATGCGGCATTTTGTCGCTACCATGCACCGTAAAGGCTTGAGTGCCAAATCAATAGCGCAAAAACTATCCGCACTACGTAGCTTTTTTAATTATCTTTGTCGAATTCAATTGATAAAAATTAATCCACTAAAAGGCATTCGAGGTCCGAAAGTGGAGAAGCGTTTGCCCAAAGTCATGGATGTAGATGAGATCAGTGGATTTTTAAATAATCTAAATGCTGATGATTTTATCGGCGCGCGTGATCGCGCCATTATGGAATTGTTTTATTCTTCCGGTATCCGATTAAGTGAATTGCAGAATCTTCTGATTACGGATATTGACTTTAAAGATGCGACGGTCCGGGTTACCGGTAAAGGGAATAAAACTCGCTTAGCACCTATCGGTCGAGCTGCAATTAATGCAATAAATGATTGGCTAAAACAACGCAATCCAGTCACCGAAGTAGAAGAATTGGCGCTATTTGTTACACAAAAAGGTAAGTCATTAAAAACACGAAGTATTCAGGCTAGACTAGAGTTCTGGGGTAAAAAGCTGGGGCTGTCTAGTCGGCTGTATCCTCATAAGTTACGCCATAGTTGCGCTTCTCATTTTTTAGAATCGTCTTCAGATTTACGAGCCGTTCAAGAGTTGTTGGGACATGCGAATTTATCTACAACTCAAGTTTACACTCATCTTGACTTCCAACATTTAGCTAAAGTGTACGATGCTGCGCATCCTAGAGCGCGCAAAAAAACATGAAATCTAGTTCATTGGAAACACTTAAGAATAAACTAAAAGAGATCAAAGTAATTGGGTTTGATCTGGATGATACGCTTTGGGATAACCGTCCGGTAATTAAAGCCGCAAATGAAGCCCAATTTAACTACTTGGAGCAGGTCATCGCTGAATACTCGCGGGAACAAATTGAACATTTATATCATGAGCAGGTATCTCGACTAATTACTCAAGACGAACAGAAATTTCAAGATATGACGCTGTTAAGGCAAACCGCATTAAAAGAACTATGTGAAAAATTGTCGGTTCCATCCGAAGTTGCGGAAAAAACTTTTAACTGTTTCTATAAAGAGCGTCAATCTTTTCAAATTTATCCCGAGGCTTTAACACTGCTCGAACTGCTCAGTCATCATGTAAAACTCATTGCAATAAGTAATGGTAATGCAATGATCAAAGGCACATCACTTGCACCATTTTTTGATCTTCATTGGCGCGCGGGCGTTCAGGGTGAAGCAAAACCCAGTGGTGATATGCTGATCAAAGCGAGTGATTATTATGGCGTTAAACTCGAACAGTTTGCTTATGTTGGTGATAATCCTACTATCGATGGAATGGCCACGAAAAATGCAGGATGTTTGGGGTTATTAGTAAATCCAAATATTGTAGAAAGCGAGATAAATAAGACTGGCTTGTATCGATTTAATAACTTGTCTGAGTTATTTGATTGCTTTAATTTGGTTTATGGCAAGGCATAAAAAAAGCCGCAAAGTTGCGGCTTTTTTATCAATAGTTGCTTTAATCGTCTTCGGAAAGCATAAATTCATCAGATTTTATTAGAGCTGTTATCTTATCATTGAGTTCTTTTCTAATTTCGTCAGTGCATACACCTTCTGGATATTTTGTTTTCACAAAATTATCAGCAATAAATCCACCATAACGTACACCTTGCACAAAAGACTTAAATTTCACTTCAACATCTGCGGCTATTTTATTGGCACTGTAGTCTTTTACTTCGCCAAACTCTGCAAAACGTTTGATATTGCTTTGCAATTTATCATTGAATTCTTTTGAGTTGGTATTGACATCAAGGTAGGTTTCCATGGCGCACAATTCCACCAGCAAATTGATATTCAATACAAAGTTGTAGCTTTCAATCATAAAACTGTTAACAGTATTGGTGAGTTCTTTTTGAGGTGTCGCAAACGCGGTGGAGGTTGCCAGCAATCCAGCCAGTATCGTTTTTATCGTTTTCACATGAAGCTCCCAGAGAATATGCGTGTTAATCAATGTGGTGTTGACTTGCTAAAAATATAGCCTAACGTTATCAAATTGCCAATCCGGATATGCGCTAACCCTTTGTTCCTAGCTGGTTTATCGAAGGTACAGCGCGTAAATCAATTTGTGGATCCAGCGACCATAGGGCGGTAATGCTACTTTTGCCGAGTTAAATCGTCCTCGTTTAAATACAGATTTAGCCTTGGAAAAGGTCAAAAACCCTTCTTTTGCATGATAATGTCCCATACCTGAAGGACCAATGCCACCAAAAGGTAAATCTTCCTGCGCTACGTGAGAGACCGAGTCGTTTATACAGACACCGCCGGCATGGGTCTGACTCAGAACTCGTCGTTGAAGCTTCCTATCGAATGACATCAGGTACAGAGCGAGCGGGCGCGGGCGACTTTGAATGTATCGAATGGCATCGTTAACTGATTCATAGCTGATGATGGGCAATATTGGACCAAAAATTTCCTGCTGACACAGGTTCAGATGTTCGGGTGGATTGATTACCAAAGTGAGTGGAATTTTGCGCTTGGATGAAGGAAACGTTTCATCTGCCGGGTTAATTGTAATAAGTTCACACCCTGCAGATTCTGCTTCGGCCATCCAGGCCTTGAGACGACCATATTGTGATTCATTGATAATGGCGGTGAAGTCGGGGTTTTCGGCGACTGTGGGATACATAACCCGAAATTGGTTTTCCAGAACCTCTATCAACTCGGCAACTTTTTCTTCAGGACAGAGCACGTAATCGGGGGCGACACAGGTTTGTCCAGCATTCAGGCATTTGCCATAAATCAGTCGTTCAACCGCCAACTCAATAGGTGCATCGGGGCCGATTAACACCGGCGATTTACCTCCCAGCTCCAATGTGACCGGGGTCAGGTTGTTGGCTGCTGCGCGCATAACGTGCTTGCCAACTGCGGAGGAGCCAGTAAAGAATAAATGATCAAACGGCAGTGCTGAAAAGCTGGAGGCAATATCCGCTTTACCTTCGACTACGGCAACTTCAATATGATCAAATACTTCTTCGATGATCTCACGCACAATACGGTTGGTGTAGGGCGTAAATTCGGACATTTTTATCATGGCGCGGTTGCCCGCTGCCAGTGCTGCAGACAATGGGCCAATGGATAAATACAGTGGATAGTTCCAAGGTACCATTATGCCGACCACGCCCAGTGGCTGATACTCCACCCAAGCTTTGGCAGGTTGAAATAGCAAGCCTACATGGCGTTTTTCCGGTTTCATCCACTGCTTCATATTTTTTAAGCAATAGTTAATCGACATAATCGAAGGCATTACATCGCCCAGTAAAGAGTCATCATCGGAGCGATGAGAGAAGTCGGCACTCATTGATTTGAGCAAGCGATCTTTATTTTTCAGCAGGCTGCGCTTAAGTGCTTTAAGCATTTCTTTGCGCTCTTTGAAACTGGGGTAGGGTGCGGCAGCGAAAGCATGCTTTTGCTGCTCAAAAATGTCCTGCATGAAGACTTTACTATCTTGTGATCGGGCGGGTTCCAGGTCGCTCATAACGTCTTGGCCTCTTTGCAATCAGACGATGCGATTTCGATTTTTTGTTTGTTGAAAGGCTACCACATTTTCTGCCAATTCGTTGACTAATCTTTGTCGGGCTTCAAAGCTGGCCCAACCAATATGCGGTGTGATAATCAAATTAGAAAGATCCTTTGCCAGTAGTGGATGATCCGCTGGCGGTGGTTCTGTAGATAGTACGTCCAGTCCTGCTCCTCCAATTTGATATGTTCGTAATGCCTCCGCCAGAGCATTTTCATCAATAATTGCTCCACGTGCTGTATTGATAAGCAATGCTGTGGATTTCATTCTGCTGAGAAACTCTCGGTTTACCATTTTTTCGGTGTCTTTGGTGTGCGGACAATGAATGGATAGCACATCACATTTCGGCAGCATGTCATCCAGAGGAATGCGATTAGGTGCACTGGGTCGATGGGGTAATTGTGCAACCAGCAGTTTCATTCCCATTGCGCGTGCAACATCGGCCACCGCTTTGCCAATGGTACCGTAACCGATGATACCGAAGGTTTTCCCTGCCATTTCATAAAAAGCCTGAGGGAGCAGCACAAACTGCTTTTGATTTTCCCAACCTTGAGTGGTCATAGCCTGTTGCAATTGCGGCATCGTCGAGGCGAGATTGAGTAGTAAAGTAAAAGTAATTTGCACCACACTTTGGGTGCTGTAACCTGCCACATTGGTGACCGCAATACCCAATTCTTTGGCTGCATTCAGATCCACATTATTGGTTCCGGTTGCCGCAACACAAATTAATTTAAGGTGGGGTAATTGCGTCAGTGCTTGACGGTCCAAAACTATTTTGTTGGTGATTACTACTTCGGCTTTTTGGCAGCGTTCGACAACTTGATCAGGTTGGGTAAAAGCGTAGCTGGTAAGTGGCGTACAACAGCCTTCTAGCTTTGAAATATCAATATCCCAGTGTTTAGGTTTAATAGTGTCGCCGTCAAACTGTGGGACCAAAGTGGCCGCATCAAGCAATACTGTGTTCATTGATTATTTAACTACCTTAAAGTCGATTTTGCCCAAAGCGCCAAAGTCGGCCTGATAATTGCCCGCCTCAGCCGGTAACATTTTTCCCAAGGCTCCGGTAATTAACAGTTGATCTTTTTTGAGCGGATAGTCCTGTTTCAATAACGATTGAACCAGCCATAATAACGCCTGCCATTGATCGTTGAGCGCATCACTACCCAATCCTTGATTGATGGTCTTGTTATTGTGAGCCAGCGTTACGATGAGTTGATTGAGATCACCTGCCTGATCATTGGCAACCGGAGCACCGACGATAAAACTACGGGAAGCGACATTGGCCGCGATAATATCAACACCTTTTAGCCGTTGTGGCTGTTCGAACCCCAGATCGGGTAATTCGATTACTGGCACAATAGCTTTTACATAATTTAGTAATTGCTCTTTGTTGACGGGAACATCAGTAATATCGGTTGCCAATATAAAGCCAATTTCGGTTTCCAGCATCAGCTTGCCAAAGTTACCAAGCTTGAGTTGGTTGTCGGCTTGATGCTCGCCTGATTGGAATAATGCGCCATATAACGCACCGCTGACACCAAACTTTTGTTGCCCGGCTTCCGAAGTTAATCCTGCCTTGTAACCGGCAATAGCGTCCTGCTGCAGTCGCAATTCAACATAGGCTTTCTGTATGGCGTAGGCAGTGCGCTCGGGGACTTCCGTAGTTGACTGCAAGGATATTTGAGGGATCGGATTCTGTTGTTGCCAGGCGTCATACAAGGTTTTAGCGAATTGTTCATGCTGCGCATGGCCAAGGGAGCATAGTGTAACCAGAGTCAGAGTAATGAGTAATCGCATGCTATTTGTTTTGTTCGGTTTGGTTGTGGATCTCGAGCATAGCCTATTACCGTTAAACGAAAAAGCGAGTAGCTCTTTTCGTGGAATAAAATTACTACTTATTTAACGGGTAGATAACTGATAGAATGCGCTCCATGACGACGCATCCTATTCTTCACTTTCTAAACGACGCGCAGCAGGCAGCGGTGACTTCCGACTCGCCCGCACTGTTAGTATTGGCCGGTGCTGGCTCGGGTAAAACTCGAGTGTTGGTACATCGCATTGCTTGGCTGATCAGCGAATGTAATTTATCACCCCATGCCATTATGGCAGTAACCTTTACCAATAAAGCGGCGCATGAAATGCGCGGTCGAATTGAAGACTTGATGGGACGTCCGGCCAACAGCATGTGGATTGGCACTTTCCATGGCTTGGCCCATCGATTACTACGAGCCCATGCCAAAGATGCCGAGCTGGATGACAACTTCCAGATACTCGATTCCGATGAT
>JBFHVL010000075.1:0-14811 GCA_041589565.1 Kangiellaceae bacterium
TAAGATTTATCTCGATGACAGTGAAGTCCAGCTTAATCAAAATTATCGAGAGCAAATTAGAGTCGTAGCCGATCTCGAGGTTACACAGGTCAAGCTCAGTGCCGATAACGATCAGCTTAACGCGTTGGTTTTTTTGATTGAACCATCTGAAATTGAAAATACCTTGTGGCAAGGTTCTCAAGTTTATAATCAAAAGTTAACACAAATCGATATCGAGAACGTAACCATACAACCGAAGCAAAATTCTGCTGCGGCAGGTTCGGCTGGCATTACAATGGTATATTTGCTATTGCTCTGTGGTTACCGAAACCGATATTGTTCGGCTTCGGTATGAAACGTCCTTAAAGACAATGTTAATGATTAAAACAGTTCTTCTGGGATATCCATTAAGTTTCCTGCTCCGGATTTTATATTGGCAGCATGAGTTTTTACTCTTGGCAGCAGGCGAGCAAAATAAAATTCGCAGGTTGCTAGCTTACTTTTAGCTAGCGCGCTTTCTGGGTCGTCTTTACGAGCCGTATAGGCTAGCTGCAACCAAATATAACCAAGATAGATGTATCCAGAATACATTAAAAAATCGAACGCGGCAGCGCCCGCTTCTTCTCGATCTTTGCCAGCTTTTCGGGTAACACTTAAGGTCAACATAAACCACTTGCGAATTAATGTTTTTAGCTCGCTAATCATAGCTTTTAAAGCTTTGTCTTCACTGGCGTCTTTTAAGAAATACTTCATTTTCTTTTGAATGCGTCGAATGGTTGTCAATTTATCCATTAAGACTTTTCGGCCCAGTAAATCTAACGCCTGTATCCCATTGGTGCCTTCATAAATAAGCGCAATGCGAACGTCACGTACATATTGTTCCATACCCCATTCGCTAATGTAGCCATGGCCGCCAAGTACCTGCATACCCAGGTTGGTAGCCTCTAGTCCGGTTTCAGTCATAAATGCTTTGCAAATGGGGGTGAGAAAGCTCAGTTCCTTATGAATTTTTTGTTGTCGCTCTTCGCTTTCTGCTCTGTGTTCGGCATCGACGAGAGTTGCTGCGTAGTAAGCCAATGCTCGGTTACCTTCCACAAAAGCTTTTTGAGTGAGGAGCATGCGGCGAACATCCGGATGAACAATGATGGGATCTGCTGCTTTTTCAGGTGCTTTGGGACCTGACAGTGAGCGCATCTGTAGCCGATCTTTAGCGTATGCAAGAGCTCCCTGATAAGACGCGGCAGCGAGTGCCTGACCTTGCTGTGCCGTACCGAGGCGAGCGGCATTCATCATGGTGAACATGTAGTTCAAGCCTTTGTTTGGCTCACCCACCAGGAAACCTTCTGCGTCATCAAAGTTCAAGACGGCAGTGGCAGAAGCCTTAATGCCCATTTTGTGTTCGATTGAGCCGCAAACAACTGTATTGCGTTCTCCTGGCTCTCCAGATTCGTTCAGACGATATTTGGGAACAATAAAGAGTGAAATGCCTTTGGTGCCTTCTGGGGCATCGGGTAGACGTGCAAGCGTAAGATGGATTATGTTATCCGCCATATCGTGCTCACCAGCGGAAATAAAAATCTTGGTGCCCGATATTTTGTAGCTTCCATTTTCGGTGGGTGTTGCTTTAGTACGAAGAATACCCAGGTCAGAGCCACAGTGAGGCTCTGTTAGACACATGGTGCCCGTCCACTCACCGCTTACCAGTTTTGGCAAGTAATGCTGTTTTTGTTGATCTGAACCATGAGCAGTTAGGGCTTCAATAACACCCTGACTGAGTCCCGGATACATTCCCCAGGACATATTAGCTGCCGATACCATTTCAGACAGCACGGCGGAAAGTGAGTAGGGGAGGCCTTGACCACCGAATTCGGGATCGCTGCTCAATCCAGGCCAGCCGTTCTCACAGTATTGTCGGTAGGCCTCTTTGAATCCTTTTGGCGTCGTTACTTCACCATCATTAAACTGACATCCTTCGGCATCACCGGACTGATTAAGAGGAGCCAATACTTCTTCGGCAAACTTACCACCTTCGCTTAGTATCGCATCGATCAACTCTGGATCTGCAGCATCATCGAAGCCGTAGGTCTTATAGTGGTCGGTAATTTTGAGCCATTTGTGAAGAAGGAATTGGGCGTCTTCGATAGGAGCACGATAATCTGCCATTGGTCTGACCTCAAAGAATGGTTTGTTATACCATAACTGGTCAGACCAATTGCGTCAAGTTATGATCTGCTGAAATGTGATCAGTGTCGGTTTCGTCTTTCGCGCAAAATAAAGCGAATTTTGTCGATTTTGGCCTGAATTCGAGTAGAGGCGTATGGATCGTCAGTACTCCGCCCCAAAGCCAATTCAAATTGTGCCAATGCGCCCTGTAGGTCGCCATTGGCAAACAAATATTGCCCTTGAGACTCGTGTACTTCGTCGGTAAAGCCAGACAAACTCTGCGCTTCTCCGAGCAACTGAAAAATCTGTGGTTCAGTTTGTCCTGAATAGGCATGCTCAAGCAATAAAGAGCGAGCGGCTCTTGGCTGTTCATTATCTATCAGAGCTCGCGCATAGGTCATAATTAGCGGGTAGCTGGTCGGCGTCGTTTTTAACTCGGCTTCCAGATAAGGAATGGCCTTTTCGGGTTTTTTCGCTGCAATGTAAGCCTCCGCGAGACTGACCAGATAAATTAAATTACGCTGTCGTTGTAAATAAAGCTGAGTCAATATTTCAATTGCTATCGAGTGTTTGTCATTGGCTTTTGACTGTAACGCAAATAAGTACTGCTCGATTTCTTTGTCCAGTTTTCCCTGTTCGTATCGTAGTTGATTTTGTTGATACTCGGGCGAGTTTTTCTTTTCAATTCCCACTTTAAGGCGTGCTTTGATCAAGTGGAAGTCCAGTGAGTCGGGATTGTAAGGCGCTGGCAGCGCACGCGCACGCGCTCTGGCATCCGAAATTCGAGTTTGTGTGACCGGGTGAGTCATTAGGAATTCCGGTGGTTTTCTGAGGTAACGCGTTGACAATTGGACTTTCTCAAAAAAACCAGCAACCGCTTCGGGATCAAAACCTGCGCGACTTAAGGCGAGTATACCAATGCGGTCGGCTTCTTTTTCATTTTCGCGGGTATGGTTAATCATGGCCTGTTGCATACCGGCTTGTGATGTCGCCATCATGCCTATGCCTGCCTCGGGATTTTGACTCGCCACTAGAATGGAGCCGATAAAGGCAGCTAAGGCAGGAAATGAAAGCTGACTTTGCAACTCAAGTCGTCGAGCCAAGTGGCGTTGAGTGACGTGTGCAATCTCATGGCCTAAAACAGCTGCCAGTTCACTTTCATTGTCGGCTGCTGTAATGAGTCCCGTATGCGTGCCAATGTATCCTCCAGGAAGGGCAAAAGCATTGAGGCTTGGGTCCTGGATCAGGAAAAAGTAAAACCGGCGATCTTGAGCGTCTGGGTTTTGCTCCACAATTCGAAAGCCCAGATGGTTTATATAGTCGACAGATAATGGGTCATGGACCAATGGCAGATAACGACGCACTCCAAGGATATACTCATCACCAATGGCCTGTTCCTGTTTAACCGACAAGGTACGAGATGTGCTGCTGCCCATATCGGGCAACTGGTTACTGGCAGCCCAGGCACTGGAAGAGCTGCCAAGAAATAATCCCAGAGAAAGGGCAAAAAGTCGGCGCTTTAATATTAGTGATTTTACAAAGTTCAATTCAGATTCACCCGTTATCCAGTTAATCCTTTGGAATACTTGCTGCTAGAAAAGTTCCAAGGCCGTATCTTGAGACTGATTTCAAGGTTACAATAGATTGCCTTACATTATCATTTGGCGATCGGGTTGAAAACCATAATGCCAGCAAATAATTTCCAGTTTGATTTTCGCGATCTAAAATGTCCTATGCTATTAGTTCGCGCAAAGCAGTGCCTTAAAAATGGCCAACAGGGTGATTGTTATCGTTTTGTGGTTAATGATCGAAACTTTGCCCCCGATTTAAGTAAGTTGGCTAAAAAGCATGGTTTTGAACTGCGAATTGAAAATGAACAAAAAGACCACTGGGATGTCATTGTACGGTTACATCAAACTTTAGTTTTTTAGCATAAGCGCCAGATTTTAGGTTAATGTTAAACTTGCGATAAGCCCAAATTATAGGATTTAAAATGACCAAACTGTTTTTACGTTGGTTTAGACGAAATTTCTCAGATCCTCAAGCAGTCATCTTATTGATGATTTTGTTGGCAGGGTTTGTACTTATCTATACCTTGTCTGACCTATTAGCTCCAGTATTTATTGCGATTGTTTTAGCTTACTTACTGGAGTGGGTTGTACAAATTTTGGAGAATCGAAAAATTCCACGGCGCTGGGGTGTGCTAATGGTTTTTACTGGCTTCGTAACCGTGACCCTATTACTCTCCTTTGGTGTCATACCTTTGATATGGCAGCAAGTTGAAAATCTGGTCAGCGATGCTCCTAAAATATTGGGTAAAGTTAAAACAACATTGGAAGAGTTGCCACAACAATATCCGAGCTTTATCACTCATGAACAGGTTTCCGAGCTTTATCACTCCTTTGGTGAAAAGATGGGCAGCTTGGGTGAGCTGGTTGTTTCGGTTTCTTTTTCATCTCTGTTAAATGTTGCGGCTCTATTGGTGTATTTAATACTGGTACCGTTAATGTTGTTTTTTTTCTTAAAAGACAAGTCCGATATAATTCAATGGTGCTTGCGCTGGTTGCCTAAAGAGCGCCAATTGGCAAATAGAGTATGGACCGAGGTTAATGCGCAAATCGCTAATTATATTCGAGGTAAAGTTTTAGAAATTTTTATTGTCGGTGCTGTGAGCTTTATATTTTTTAGCTTTATGGATTTACGATACGCACTGTTGCTCGGTGTACTGGTTGGTTTCTCTGTGCTAATACCCTACATTGGTGCCGCGGTGGTAACGATTCCCGTTGCTTTAATGGCTTTCGTACAATGGGGCTTCGATAGTCAGTTTGTCTGGCTATTGATAGGTTATGGGATTATCCAAGCGCTTGATGGTAACGTACTGGTCCCTATCTTATTTTCCGAAGCGGTTAATCTCCACCCGGTAGCGATAATTATTGCCGTACTCTTTTTTGGTGGTATTTGGGGATTTTGGGGGGTGTTTTTTGCGATACCTCTGGCGACTTTGGTTAAAGCGGTGATCAGTGCCTGGGAAGATGTTAAAACAGCGGATGATGAAGTAACCGAAGCGGTGTAGTCCGCTTCGGTAAAGTTTGAGTTAAAGTTCGTCCGAAGCAAAGTCGGCCAGTCGAGATCGTTCGCCTCGTTGTAGAGTGATATGTCCACTATGCTCCCACCTTTTAAATCGGTCGACAACGTAAGTCAGTCCAGAACTGGTATCCGTAAGATAGGGTGTATCTATCTGGGCTACATTTCCGAGACAGACCATTTTGGTGCCGGGACCTGCTCGGGTGATGAGGGTTTTCATCTGTTTGGGTGTTAAGTTTTGTGCTTCGTCGATTATCACAAACTTATTTAAAAAGGTTCGGCCGCGCATAAAGTTGAGTGAGCGAACTTTTAGCCAACGTCGTAAAATATCCTGTGTCGCCTGATGACTCCATTCGTCTTCAGTGGAGCCCGGCGCTAATACTTCAAGGTTGTCCATAAGTGCACCCATCCAGGGTGTCATTTTTTCTTCTTCCGTTCCCGGTAAAAAGCCAATGTCTTCGCCAACGGAAATAGTCACACGGGTGACAATGACTTCTTTATAAATTTTTTGCTCGATGGTTTGTTCCAAGGCTGCGGCCAGCGCTAGTAACGTTTTTCCGGTACCTGCAGGGCCTTGTAGTGATACAAAGTCAATGTCGGGATCCATCAGTAAATTTAGCGCGAAACTTTGTTCGCGATTTCGAGCGGTAATTCCCCAAACATTGTGTGTTTGACCATGAAAATCTTTTGCTAACTCAATTGTCGCTTCGTCATTTTTAATGGAGCGTACTACAGCTTCGAAGCCATCACCATTCTCAGAATACAAAAATATATTAGGATTCCATTTTTCAACTAACGGGCCTTTGACTTTGTAAAATGTACGTCCTTCTTCCAGCCAGGAGTCCATTTCGCGGCTGTGAGTTTCCCAAAAATCGTCAGGCAATGCTTGAGTTCCAGTAAACAATTGCTCGATTTCGTCGAGCACCTTGTCATTAAAGTAATCTTCTGTATGAAGGCCTACAATTTTTGCTTTGATTCTTAAATTAATGTCTTTGGAAACCAGGGTGACTTGTTGATTCGGATTTTTCTCTTTTAGACGAAGAGCAATATTCAAGATGGTATTATCGACTTTGCTTCCGGGAAGGCTGGTGGGCAGTGAGTCCTGGTGTTCTCTTACCTGAAAGAAAATTCGACCTTCACGAGTTTTTTCATCATTGGCGTATTGAGTGTCGGCCAGTGGAATTCCAGCTTCAATTTCAGGAGCTGTAGCACCATTCATAATTTCATCGAGGTAACGATTCACTTGTCGAACGTTGCGGGCAACTTCAGAAACGCCTTTCTTGCCGGCATCGAGTTCCTCAAGGACCACCATTGGAATGTAAATGTCGTGCTCGGCAAATCGAAATATGGCGGTGGGGTCGTGCATCAGAACATTGGTATCGAGAACAAACAGTCGTTTACCTTTGAACTTTTTTCTGGCCATTAGGTTACCTCTAGGTTGCGGTTTATTACCTACAGGGTTCAGTCGATACCAATAATGTTTTCAAATGGCTAACACTTTATAAAGACTGTACCGCTGTTAAAACTTCTTCAGCATGACCTTTCACTTTTACTTTGCGCCATTCATGACGCAGCTTGCCCGACTCATCGATTAAAAATGTGCTTCGTTCAATGCCCATATACTCTCGACCATAAAGTTTCTTTAACTTTATAACATCGTAGGATTGGCACATAGATTCATCTTCATCGGACAGTAAATCAAAGGGGAACGACTGTTTTTCTTTAAATCGTTCATGAGACTTAATCGAGTCGCGTGAGACACCAAGAATTTCGCAATTTGCAGATTGAAACTTCTTGTATAAATCTCGAAAATTTTGACCCTCGGTAGTACAACCGGGAGTGGCGTCTTTAGGGTAAAAATAAATGACCAGGTTTTTACCTTTAAAATCTTTGAGGGAGAGAGTTTTTTCGCCAGTAGCTGGCCGTTTGAAGTTGGGTGCTTTTTTTCCTAATGCAGGCGCGTTGCTCAATGCCTGTTCTCCAAGTTTTGAGTAAGCTTACTATTGAATCTACGCCATAAAAAATCAGCTTGCAACTATTGATTAGGAATTTTTAAGTGGTGTGATTTTCGCATCTAAATTAAGAGGCTGACAAAACTGTTCAAAGTTTGTTCGAATTTCGTCGGCATTTTGTTCAGGTAATAAAGTGATCGTGAGTTTTACTTCGCTCATCCGGTTGTCGCTGTGTGGTGCTAAAAAGGTTCGGCAATTCATTTCTTCTATATTAATTTGATTGTCGGCGAAAAAACGGGTGATGTGATTAATAATTGAGCGATCCTCCACGGTGGTTACCACAACGCGGTAAGGTGTGCTTTGTAAATCTTTGTTGCCTGGCTCAGACCGTTTTAGCATGGTTAACATTTGCAGTTGGTGTGCACGAGAGGGCAGTTGGTGTTCCAGTTTTGCCAGTGCATTCCATGGACCGGTAATTTCCATGATCACAGCGAACTCTTTGCTCATAACTGTCATATGACTTTCTAAAATATGCGCTCCAAACTCATGAATCAGGTTGGTGATTTGATTTGCCATGCCGGGCTTGTTTGGGGCGATTGCAGAAAGTATCAGTCTTGCACTCATAAAAACTTATCGTTGCGGTTAAAACCAGAGCTCGAAGTGTAACCGAGCCAGTATAACTTGTCAGTGGTTTTAATCGCGAGATGTGATTGACCGATATCCATCTAATCTATTGGATGTCCTGATTAGCACGAGTTGTGATTGAGTGATTCTTCTAGTCCATTGGGTTTTCTGACGGGTACGAGCCAGATTCCGGTGTATCTCTATCGTCGGTTAAGAATTGAACACACATTTGATTTTATTCTGCTTCAAGCCAAGGTTGCGGGTAATAACTGAGTTGAGTTGAGGCCAAATACTTGATAACTGCCGAGTATATGCCGGTTAGACCGAAATGGAGACTTGTACTCCTAGGGGGTGATGAGTAACATAGCGCATTCTTTTTTGGGATAGGCTGGATGATTAAATGCTCTCAGGTAGTATCGTTGCCATAGTGACCCCTTTCACCGATAGTGGCGAGGTTGATTATGAAGCCTACCAGGCTTTGCTGGACTGGCATTGTGCCAGCGGTACATCGGGGGTTGTTGTTGCTGGTACTACGGGCGAATCTGCGGCCCTCAGCTTGGAAGAAATTAAAAAGTTAGTTGCTCTGACTGTGGACCGGTGTCAGGGGAAAATGAGAGTGTTGGTAGGTAATGGAAGTATCGCTACCCAGAAGGTGATTGAAACTACCATGGCATTGAATAGTCTGCAGTTCGATGGCTATTTAACAGTCACTCCTTATTATGTCAAACCATCTCAAAAAGGCTTGGTTGAGCATTTTAAAGCGGTCGCAGATGCCGCCGAACATCCAGTTTATCTATACAACGTACCAGGAAGAACCTGCTGCGACTTGTCGAATGAGTCGGTTGTTACTTTATCTAAACACCCTAATATTGTAGGAATTAAAGATGCAACCGCCGATTTAACGCGGGTAGAGGAACTTATTGCACAGGTTTCGGGTCAATTTGCAGTGCTAAGTGGTGATGACGCCACTTCACAGGCGTTTATGGAATTGGGTGGCGACGGGGTGATTTCCGTGACTGCGAACCTGGTGCCTGAAGCGATGGCGCAGCGCTGCCATTATCTCGCACAGGGCGAGATTGAGAGAGCGAGAGAGATTGACGGGCAAATCAAAGACTTGCACCAGTTATTGTTTGTCGAGGCAAATCCGGTTCCGGTGAAATGGGCCTTGTCTCAACAGAATAAAATTAAAAACACATTAAGACTACCGTTAACACCGCTGGAAAAAGGTAAGGATGCATTAATGAATGCAATGCGTCGTTTGTCGCTGGTTGGTTGAGGAGATTTTTGAATGAAGTTAGTGAAATTATTAGTTCTTGTTTTAGTGCCGGTTATGTCGGGATGTAGCTGGCTCTATGGAGAGCAGGGGCTAATTCATGATTCAACCAATGATTACCTGAAGGCTAAAGAGCAGTCTCCGTTGCAGGTGCCTGAAGGGTACGACCAATCAAGGCTGCAAAATGAATTGAGTATTCCTCCTATTAGTTCCAAAGCTGAGCAGCAAGCTTTGGGTCCAGAGCTGGACAAACAACCTCCCATGCAGATATTGGCCGTTACTCAGGGCATGCGAGCGGATCGTGCATCGTCAGTGCCGGCCGTATTCTGGATGATTGAGCCGGAATCATTGGATGAGCAGATCCGTGCCTTTCTTGGCCATAAAGAAATTGGGTTTAGTCAACACGAGAACCACTATATCACTGACTGGATAGTGACTGATAATGAGGCCTGGTGGCGAAGTGTGTTTGGCACTGATATGCCGCGATTTGTTCGAGAAAAGTTTGAACTGTCTACTCTGCCCGGTGAGCGTAACGGCGAAGTTCGCGTAGCGGTAAAACTCCTTGAAAGAGAATTAATGCCGTACGATGAAGACAAATGGCTCGATGCATCGAATGATTCACGTTCTGCAACGGAGTTTCTAAATGGACTGGTTGGTTACATCGATTATTTGGAGCGGGTCGATAACGCTAAACGATTACAGGAGTTGAATCGAGGCATCGTTACTACACTTGGACAAAATGTGGATGGCAACGCTTCAATGGTTGCCGACAGCGATTGGCGAACTGTTTGGCTTAAAACACCGCAAATTTTGGAGCCCTTTGGTTTTACCTTAACCGATAAAGACCAGGCTAAGGGTACCTACTTCTTCGAGTTCGAAGCTAACGAGCCGGGTTTCTTTGCTTCATTGTTTGGTGATGATGAAGGGGTCGCGTTGGATTTACCAAAAGGAGCGTATCAAGTGATCGTTGGTGGTAAAGATACAGGAGCTGTGACTCTGACCATTATCGATACTGAAGGTCAACCTTTGTCGGATGCTAAAATGGCACAGCTTTTTCCTCACTTATCGGAAGCTTACGGAAGAAATACACGAAACAAACGTAAACGTCGCTAATGAGCCTGAAAGTATGTTCGTTGGGGTCGGGTAGTAAAGGAAACTCGACTCTTTTGACAACCGAATCAACCGCAGTCCTGGTGGACTGCGGTTTTGGTTTGAGAGATGTAACTGCTCGTCTGCAAGAGCGCGGTCTAGAGCCGCAACAGTTGGCTGCGATTCTGGTGACTCATGAACATGGTGATCATGCGTCCGGTGTGACACGATTGAGCAATCGCTACGATATTCCTGTATTTTCTTCTCGAGGAACACTATTACACGCCTGCTTTGATAAGTTGAAAAGCTACCAGATCATTTCTGCTGAGCAGGAGTTCAGTGTTGGTGACATTAATATTCTTCCATTTACGGTACCGCATGATGCCCGAGAGCCCATTCAATTTGTGTTTAAGCACGAACACAGTGTATTGGGTCTGGTGACTGATCTTGGGCATGTCACGCCGCACATCTGTGATGTTTTGAGCCAGTGTACTGGTTTGTTGCTTGAGTTTAATCACGATCGGCAGATGTTGCTTTCCGGAAAATATCCGCCATCACTAAAGCAGCGCATTGTTGGTCATTTGGGGCACCTGAGTAATGAGCAGGCGAGAGAATTGCTCGATCAAGTAAGCCACCAACAGCTTTCAAAGGTTGTGGCTTTGCATTTAAGTGAAGAAAATAATCATCCCGATCTGGTGGAAGAGATTTTACAAAATTATTCAGGTATTGATTATACCATTGCAACACAGGGCAGTGGATCAGACTGGTACAGCTTTGGTTAGTGGCTGTTAGTCCTATTTTTGAACGAACAATGAAAAAGCCGCTAACTTTAGCGGCTTTTTTGTGAAGTATCGTTTGATTTACAAGGTGAAACTAAAGGGAACTTCAAATTCGAACTGTTCGTCTTTGACTTCTTTAGGTACGGCAGGGAAGGTCGAGCGTCGAATCATTTTCATAATGCCCTTGTCGAGCTCTCTGGAGCCTGTTCGTTCTGCCAATGTCACATCTACGATGGAGCCATCACGATTGATAATGACTCGAGCGACACCATCACCTTCCTCTTTGTTGATTAACGCCTTTCGCGGATAGGTTTCATTTTTGCGAACTTCAGCAATAAGATCTCGCACGTAAGAACCTCGAATTAGGTCTTCGTCAATAAAGTCTTCTTCAATTGGTTCCGGTTTCGCTTTAGGTAGTGTCTTTTTGGCGACTTGTTGCACCGGCTTTTGCTCAACAACGGGCTTTTGCTCAACAACAGGCTTTTTCTCTACAGGTTTTGTCTCAGCTGGTTTAGATTCTGCGACCTGTTTTGTTTCCTGTTTCGGAGCCTCTTTTTTCTCTGCGACTACTGGTTTTGGCTGAGTTTTCACTTCTGGTTTACTCTCCGCCGGTTTGGCGACAGGCTTGGCTTCTTCTTTAGGTTGGCTGCTACTGACCGCAGCGATCGTTGTGGCGCTACCTGAACCAGGTAGTTTAAACCGACCTTGAACAGGGGTTAACGAAGAAAAGCGCGAAACCAGCTGTTGCTTTTGATCTTCTGGCAATGAACCGGTAATTCCGTCTTTAAAGGCTTTGGTTGGGGGAACTGCGCCAGTCCAGGCATTAATGATCAAATTGAAAAACTCTGGAGTAACGATGGTTTCAAAAAGCACTCCGTTTAGATAGATATTGGTGCCTTTGCCGGGAATAAAGTCGAGCCTGATCTCGTCTCCGCTTTGAAAGTTTTCATTAAACAAGCGAGAGAAGGTGACAATTTCTCGGGTCAGTGGCTGCCATTCTTCGCGAGCCATATTCATGGCAATTCGCTCTTTAAAATGGCGGCTTACTTTACGGTAGGAGTAATTATCGGCCAAGTAACGGATAGTAATTCGTTTAGGAGTTGTATAGTCTTTTATCAGATCCATCGACTCGTAACCGACTGGGGCATACAGGGTGCCTATGTAAATATCGGTTCTAAACTCTTGCGCCAGTCCAATACCTTTCAGTTCAACTTGAGCACCATTTTCGAGTGTTACAGTCTCAGCGCTCGAAGCTGCGAAGCTCATTAATCCGAACATGCCTAAACAAGCTAAGCGAAATGCATTAACCATCTTAATGCGTAAACCACTAAAGCGCGTCACTATAACCCCCTATGCGATTGCTTTTGGTTACTGCACAATTATTTGCTGTTAATCATCCTGGAGTATTTATTCTGCGATCCTGCAATTTTGGGCAGCGTGTGCGGTCAACTGAATTGTATATAATTCGATAATAGCTAAAAACAGCCTAAAATAGTATCTACCATATAACCAAAAAGTTTTTGTTTTCTCAACATATTTTCACAAAATAGCGAAGAAAACTCAGTAACTGGTTCCTCATGAATTATTTAAGCACTCGTAATAGTCAAATAAAGTACAGTTTTGCCGATGCTACTCTTAAAGGACTCGCTCCCGAGGGCGGGCTCTTTGTGCCAGAAATGCTGCCAGACTTTACAGGATTAGTTACTGGTGGATTTGATTATCGAGCTTCGGCTGAAATGGTGTTCGCGCCCTTTGTTGCTCCATGCTTCGATGCAGACGCTTTAAAAGAGTTAATCGAGGAAGCTTATCAGGACTTTGATGTCGATGAAGTTGTGCAATTAAAAAACTATGGTGATTACCGGGTACTCGAGCTTTTTCATGGTCCTACTCTGGCATTTAAAGACATTGCCCTACAACTTTTGGGAAAAATCCTCGGTCGTCTATTGAGTGGCCGAGAAGCGGTAACGGTCATTGGTGCCACTTCAGGTGATACCGGAGGGGCAGCCATTGCTGCATTGGATGGACTGCCACAGTGTCAGGTATTTATGTTATTCCCCAAAGGTCGGGTCTCGGCAGTGCAGGAATTACAAATGACTGCGGGAGTGGCCAGTAATATCTTTCCTATTGCGATTGATGGTAGTTTTGATGATGCACAAGCCTTGGTTAAACAATTGTTCGCGGATCCCGAGGTCAATCAGCGATTCAATTTGACCACGGTAAACTCTATTAACTGGTGTCGGATCATGGCACAAATGGTTTACTACTTTTTTGCCATGAACAAATTGAAATCTGAAAACACGTCACTCAACTCAGCGTCGTTTGTTGTGCCGACAGGAAACTTTGGCGATGTGCTTGCCGGATTTTATGCCCAGAAGTGTGGGCTTCCTGTCAATCGGTTGGTTGTAGCCTGCAATGAAAATGATTTACTGGCCCGCACCTATCACACAGGAGTGTATCAACCGCTCAATTCGCGCTTAACATTAAGCCCGGCGATGGACATTCAGGTGGCTTCCAATTTTGAACGGTTGTTGTTTGAACTGTCGGGAAGAGATTGCGATTATGTTGCACATAAAATGAAAGAGCTAAAAGAGAGTGGGAAATTTGTACTTGAAAAAGAAATTCATGGCCAGTTTCAAAACCTGTTTGATGCATACGCTATTTCTGACAAAGACACTGTAAGAAAAATGAAGGAAATGGCTGAGCAAAATATACTGGTTGATCCTCATACTGCGGTCGGGTTATGTGCAGCAGAGTTTTATAGACAATCATCATTTGCCGATCAAGATGCGCTTATTACTCTTTCGACTGCTCATCCCGTTAAGTTTGCTGATACACTGAAAGAAAATATTGGCTATTCTCCTGAGTGGCCAGACCGATTATTGGCATTAAAAGAATTACCTAAACGTATTCTCAACTGCTCAAATCATTACTCAGAACTTCAACCGCTGATCTTTAACAGGTCTTTACTATGAATGCTCATTTACCTTGGATTGTTGCCAAGTTTGGCGGCACCAGTGTTTCTTCTGTCGAGTCGATTCTGCAAATAATCGAGATTGTAAAACAGTATCGAAAAGAAAATCGGCAGACGCTGATTGTGGTTTCCGCTTTTAGTGGCGTATCGAATGTTCTGGAGTCGATTATTAATGGACCCGAGCAGGTTAATATTGACGAAACCTGTACCTGGCTGGAACAAAAACATCGTTCGATGTTAACGCAATTGGATTTGAGCTCTCCTCGACTTGAGCAATTGCTCTATGACAAGCTGAATTTTATCAGGGAAGCGCACGCTCGCTTGATGGATGAGCAGCTGGCTTCATTTTATGCCACTCAGGCAGCTGTAATGGGAATTGGTGAGCAGCTTAGTTCGGCATTCTTTCGAGACTTTATAGAGCGTCGTTTAAGTGAAAACGTTTCTTTAACTGATGCGCGAGATTGGTTGGTATCGGAGTCCGCGGAGCACCGTTCGGTGGCCGATCGTTATTTAAATGCCGAATGCGATGTCAAACTTAACAAAACCATGCGACAGCAAATTGAAGCTTTGGGAGCTGTGGTGATCACTCAGGGGTTTATTGCTTCCAATGCGTGTGGTGAAACTGTAGTACTTGGCCGTGGCGGTTCAGATACATCGGCCGCTTATTTTGCTGTAATGTTGGGTGCTGAACGGTTGGATATTTGGACGGATGTGCCGGGTATGTTTTCGGGCAATCCACGACAAATTCCCGAAGCCCGCCAGTTAAGAAAGCTCGATTATAAAGAAGCGCAGGAAATTGCTTCAACTGGAGCTAAGGTATTGCACCCTCGCTGTTTAAGACCAGTACGGATAGCTGACATACCTGTGTTTGTCGGCTCCACATTTTCACGTGAAAAA
>JBFHVL010000076.1:0-14706 GCA_041589565.1 Kangiellaceae bacterium
ACCGTGTGCAATCACCGGCGCTGACGTCCCACGTAAGGTCAAAGGAGGTAAGCTGCGATCGTAAAACCATTTGCGTTCGCCGGTTTCGGCATCTAATGCGACCACGTTTCCATCAACGGTATTCACAACAACAAAACCGTCTCCCACTGCTGGGCGTGCAATAATTTCACTGGATACTTGCGACAACCAGCGTTGCTCACCGGTTTCAGCATCAAATGCCACCACTTCGCCTTCGCGGGTTCCGACGACCACCAACTTACTGGCTACAGTAGTCGCTGCGGATATGGCATGTGATGTTTTTGCGGTCCAGAGTGTTGCTCCAGTCTCCGGCTCTAGTGCCATGACTTTGCCAGAGTTATCGGCAAGATAAAGTTTTCCGTAAGCGTAAGCCGGCTCCAGGTTTAAAAACTGCTCGCCAATGCCTTTACCAAAATTGATACTCCAGACACTGTCGTAACTCACTTTGGTTTCTTGCAAAATCGGCAAGGGATTAGGCTCGACGACATCTTCATCCCCGCAGCCGACCAGTAAACCGGTAGCAATAACCAACGCGCCCCATAGAGTTTTCTGCGTACGAACCAGCATCAGGAACCTTGTCCTTCTTCAGCGCTCGCCACGTCCTCTTCACCTTCAGTTGTCGCTGCAGGTGCTGCTTCAACGGGAGATTCAATAGCAATTTGAGCGACAGCCAGATCATTAATCATCTTATCCAACTCATTTTTCGCCATGTAAGATTCTGACGCTTCTTTCGCAGCGATATAAGCCATGCGAGCACCATCTTTGTCGCCTTTAGCCAACAAAGTATCACCTAACACCTGCTGTTTAAGTCCTTCGAAAGCGGCAGCATCGATGCTAGTCAACAGGGTTTGAGCTTCATCATGTTTGTCTGCAGCATTAAGAACTCGCGCCAGACGAATTTTCATTAAAGGTTGTAACTCATGGCCACTGGTTTGCTCAACTACATAGCGTAACTCTTTTTCTGCTGCTGCAAAGTCACCGTTTAAAACCTGTTGCTTGGCCAGATGCAACGCAGCCAACAGTGCATAGCCAGAATCCGAATACGCTTGCTTAATTTCATTAGCGGCTGTGACAAATTCTTCACTGCCTGCATCTTTGGCAATTAGAGCATTAAAAGAATCAGAGGCCTGTTCACGTTTAGCCTGCTGTTGATCCTGCCACCAGTTGTAGCCAAAAAAGCCACCAATACCAATAACAATACCCACTAAAATGGAGGTTCCGTTTTCACTCCACCATTCTTTAAGGGCTTTTATCTGTTGTTCTTCTGTTTCGTAATCCACCTCAAACTCCTAAACACTTTGTAATTCTAAAAAAGGTTCCATTTCGAACTAAAGTGCGAGCTGCTCTCGCAAAAAGTCCGCCACTGCAGATTGTTCCAACTGCAATTGATCTGTGTGCTCTCTTAAAAACTTGATTCCTGCCGTGCCTTGTGCGACCTCGTCATCAGCCAGCACAATTGCCCATTGGGCACCGCTGCGGTCGGCTTTTTTAAACTGTTTTTTAAAGTTGCCGCCACCGCAATTCATGCTTAGACGTAAATTGGGCAACTGAGTTCGCAATTCTTCAGCAAACACCATACCGCGCAGCTCTGCTGCCTCACCCATGGCGATCAAATACACATGTGGTGACTGCTCACTGGCCTTGGCAAACTCGCTATCTTCGAGCAATGCCACAATACGCTCGATACCCATGGCAAAGCCACATGCGGGAGTTTCCTGACCGCCCAGCTGACCGGCCAGACCATCGTATCGGCCACCTGCACAAATAGTACCTTGAGCCCCCAGTTTATCGGTTATCCACTCGAAAACTGTTCGATTGTAGTAATCGAGCCCGCGAACCAGTCGGGGATTAACCACATATTCAACACCCGCTGCGTCGAGTCGTTGCTTTAATGCTTCAAAATGTTGTTTCGACTCTTCGTCGAGATGATCGCTAAGCTGCGGAGCTCCAGCAATCAATTCCTGCATTTGTGGATTCTTGCTGTCCAGAATTCGCAGAGGGTTGGTGTGCAGTCGACGTTGACTGTCTTCATCCAGCTGCTCCTGACGCGCGCTCAAATACTCCACCAGCAATTCACGGTAACGCGCCCGCGCTTCAGGCTGGCCAAGCGAATTAATGTGCAAGGTTACGCTGTCACCAATACCTATGGCCTGCCACAAACGGCGAGTCAATAACATCTGCTCTACATCGACATCCGGGCCTGAATAGCCAAAAGCTTCCACCCCCAGCTGATGAAACTGGCGGTAACGCCCTTTTTGCGGATTCTCGCGCCGAAACATCGGCCCCATGTACCAGAGTTTTTGCTGTTGATTATAGAGCAAACCATGTTCAATTCCGGCTCGCACGCAGCTGGCGGTCCCTTCTGGGCGAAGTGTTAAGCTGTCATCATTAAGATCGGTCCAGGTGTACATTTCTTTCTCGACAATGTCAGTGACCTCGCCAATCGAGCGCTTGAACAGCTGCGTTTTCTCAACTATCGGCATACGAATTTCCTGATAGCCGTACTGCTGCATTAATTGATGCAGCAACGACTCCAGATTCTGCCAAATCGCCGTTTGCTCTGGCAGCAGATCATTCATACCCTTTATGGCCTGGAATTTCGCCTTCAACAGTTCTCCACCTTTATATCCACACGCATTTTAAATAAACGCGGCATTATATCTGAATCCGAGCCAAAGTGGAGGCCATTTCGCTGAGAATTCACCCGCTTTTGCGCCTAAATGGCCGATCCCTCCGACGTCCAATCGAGTTTTAATGGTTACTGCTATACTTGTTTTAATTTCTTTCGGTTCTAAATGTGAATGAAAACCAAGCCTAAATCATTCTTAGCCACATTTTGCTTACTTTGGTGCTCTTTACCCTTAATGGGGCAATTTTCCGAGCGTTTGGAGCAAGTGTCTCTGGATCAAGGGTTGAGCCAGGCTGAAGTCATCACTATTTTGCAGGATCATGAGGGCTTTCTGTGGTTTGGCACCCAACAGGGACTCAATCTTTACGATGCCTATCGCGTTCGGGTAATCAGTGGCCCCGATCAGTTACTGGAGATTCAACCTTCCAACCTTCTGTTTCAAGACTCTTCTCAACGCATCTGGGTTGGCAGTACTCCCAACAAAAACTTTGTGATCGACAAAAGCGCCAACCAAATAAGAGAAATCAAACTTCCGTTTCCCGAAACCTATGAAGTTATTGAAAGTTCCCTGAGCGTCATCCACGAAGATGGCACCGGCACTCTGTGGATGGCAACGCCCTGGGAAATTTTCAGTCTGCCTAAAGGAGCAACAACACCGGAGTTTGTTATTAGCCTGCTGCCGACTATCAGTAATCAGCACATCATTCGCGCCATGTATCGATATCAATCGCTACTGATCATAGGAACGTCGAGTGGCTTGTATGTCTTTAATGTTGAGAGTCAACAACTCACCAAACTGGCATGGGAAGCCTCTCTGACACCGACAACTCACGGAACCAGCCAAATTGAACGCGACGATAGACATAACATTAAAGGCTTGTACCGAAGCCATCAGGGACATATTTTGATCGCGACAGTTGCCGGGCTTTTTCAGATAACCATAAAACAACTTGAACAGGCCGTAAGTCAGCCAGAACAAACGATGGATATTACTGAGTTAGTTGAGGACCTTAATATCTGGCGGTTGATAGAGAAAAGTGACTACTATTGGCTCGCGACCCATGACGGCCTGTACCAATTATTTAAAGACGGCCAGTTGAAACACCACTTCCGATACTCAGACACGCCCTATCAATCAGCCGATAATAATATCATTACCATGATTGAAGATCGTGAAGGTAACTTGTGGTTGGGCAGCCGAAACGATGGTGCGTTTCGCTGGCGACCGGATGAAGGTTACTTTCGCTATTACCAGCAGAATGATCAACAAGCCCCCTTGAGTCATAACCGTGTATGGGCCGTCAAGGAAGATCAGCAAGGTAACCTGTGGGTTGGCACCCGCAACGGCTTAAACCGAATTGATGGCAAAACCGGGCGCTCAGAGTCCTTTCTGATCAACACCGATCCCAAAGCAATTGAAAGTGAAGCCACCATTACCGACATTGAGTTTCAAGACAAACGCATCTGGATGAATACGTTTAGTGGAGTTCGCGTATTCGACAAGAACACCCGGCAAGAAAGTTTTCCGGTATTAAATTCGCAAATTAAAGAAGTGTTTGATAACGGTATTAATGATCTGTTTTTTGTTGATGACAACCAACTACTCGTAGTTAATTATCAGGGACTGCATCACTACAACACACAGAATGATACCTATACGTTTGATGAAGCCAGCGCATCTAACGGTAAAGTCCCCAGAATGTTTTTCAAGGTCCTCGGTCGCGATCCAAATGACAAAGATCGCCTGCTAATGGCCATGGCCGATCAAGTGGTGAGTTATTCTCTGTCAGAAAGTACCTATAATGTTATTCATCAGTTACCCGAAGCAGACGAACCCAGAACCTGGCCAAGTTCTGTCTTATATGGAAAGGACTATATCTGGATTGCCTACCCCGGTTTCGGACTTTACTTACTCGATAAAAAATCCGGAGAAGAATTAAAGCACTTTACCAGCCTGAATGGTTTACCGGATAACAGTCCGCTCGATATTCATCAGGACAGTGATGGTTATGTTTGGGTTACCTCTAACAGTGGCTTACTTCGCATTGATCCGCTGAGCCTTCATATCCGACATTTCGACACTTCCGACCATTTAGCAACCAATGAATTTAACGGTAATGCAACCACTGTCACCCGAGATGGCCGTTTTGCGTTTGGCAGCATAAAAGGAGTTTTGTTGTTTGATCCAAAGGAAGTGAACCGACCCAAGCGTCATATTGATATTAACAACCATATAACGCGCGTCAGTTTAATGTCGCGCCCGCTGGCTCCTTCTTATGGCGTACTCAAAGATTACTCCCTCGATCTTTACCATGACGATTATGGTTTACGCGTCGAGTACTCTGCCCTTCGTTTTACCAATGCCAATAAAGTTCAGTACAAATACTGGATCGAAGGCAGCTCAAAATTAAATGAAAAAACAGTGAATCAAAGTGAGCTTTTCTTACCTCGATTGTCATCAGGCGTTAATCGCGTATATATAAGCGCTATTGATTATGAAACGGGACAAGAGTCGAGTCCCATTTTTTTTGATGTAAAAGTTCACCCGCCTTTTTATCTTTCCTGGTGGGCCTACACCATTTACATCGTTGTGTTTAGTAGCTTACTTTTTATTATTTATATTCAAAAACACAATAAGCAGTTATTTCTTCTGGCTTCCAACAAGTTTCTTAAAGAAAGCGAAGAGCGATTGCAGCTGGCTCTTAGTGGCAGCGACAGTGGTCTCTGGGACTGGCAAAGCCAGACCAATGAAATTTATGAACCGAGAATAAAAGGCCTCATAGACAGTCCAAGGTCACTGATCGACTTTAATCAAAAGATCGAGTTTGTTCACCCGGAAGACCGGGAAAAGTTCATCCGCAAATGGCACAGTTTTATGGATGGAGAAGTCAAGGTGTTTGATGTGGTGTATCGCATGAAGTCGATATCCGGCGATTGGCGCTGGTATCGAGATATGGCGAGAGCAACCGAACTCAATGAAGAGTCCTACCCAATTCGTGTTACCGGGACCTATACAGATATCACCGAACGTAAAGACACGAGAGATAAAATGTTTCTGTTCTATGAAGCATTTGAAAATACCCGCGATATTATTGTAATACTCAACAATGACTATAAAGTTATTGCCGTTAACCGTGCCTTTTATAGCATCACAGGATTAAAAGAAAATGAAGTGCTACGAAAGTCCATTCAGTTTTTAACTCATGATGGCAATGAACAACCCTTTACTAAGCGCTTACAACAAGCCATGCAGGAGGAAAAACAATGTGAATCCGAAGGATTCATTACTCGTCGCTTTCAAGATCGACTTCCTGTACTGATCAATGCCACTCAATTTGAAAGTGATGAACATGAAACCTATTTCGTGATCACTATTACCGATATTAGTGATCAGAAAGCAGCACAGGAAAACCTGCGCCGCATGGCCAATTATGACAATCTTACCGGCCTGCCCAATCGAGCACTATTGCTGGATCGTATTACTCACGCCATCGAGCACAGCCATCGACGTAACTTAAAGATTGCTGTGTGCTTTATCGATCTGGACCGATTTAAACATATTAATGACTCCCTCGGACACGAAGTAGGCGATCAAGTATTAGTACATACCGCCAAGCTGCTAAAAGCCTCAGTAAGAGAAGACGATACGGTTGCCAGACTTGGTGGCGACGAGTTTGTGGTTGTACTCGAAGACTTTAAAAGTATCAGCGTAATTCAAAAGGTTGCAAAGACCGTCATCGAACGAATGAGTCAACCGTTAAAAATTGACCACCAAGAAGTCACAGTTTCACCCAGCATAGGAATTGCCACCTATCCGGAAGACGGAAGTCAGCCAGAGCAATTATTAAAACACGCCGACATTGCCATGTACCACGCAAAAAATCGAGGCAGAAATAATTATCAGTTTTTCAAAACGGCAATGAACACAGAAGCCCAGCAGCGCCTATCATTGGAAAATCAGGTTAGAAATGCGCTTAAACATGGAGAATTTTACCTGGAATATCAACCGCAAATTGAACTGACTTCCGGACGAATAAAAGGTTTTGAAGCTTTGGCCCGATGGAAAGCTGAAGATGGAACGATTATTCCACCAGCAGACTTTATTCCTATCTCCGAAGAGCTCGGACTTATTATTCCAATGACCGAAGCCTTTATTGAACAAGCCATGCACCTTGCCGATCAATGGCGACAACAAAAGCTATATGGCGGAATCGCCATTAACCTGTCGGCGCAACATTTACAAAAGCGCTCATTGATTGATTTTGTCGCCCAAAAAATGGAGCAATATCAATTTAAACCGGGCACCATAGAATTTGAGATCACCGAAAGCCTATTAATGGCTGATGTGGATGTTTCATTGGAACTTATGTCGGCAATTAATAAGCTCGGAATTCATTTTTCTCTGGATGATTTTGGTACAGGCTATTCGTCATTAAAGTACCTGTATGAATTACCTATTAATAAAATTAAAATCGATCGAAGTTTTGTCTGGCAACTGGGAGTCAAACCACAAAGCGAGGCCATTATTAAAACCATTTTATCATTGTCCCGCTCTCTCAACCTGACCACGGTAGTTGAAGGCGTCGAAAACAAGTCACAATTAAAGAAAGTTGAGGATCTCGGCGCCGACTATGTACAGGGGTTTTACTATTCCAAACCCGTCTCCAAGCAACGGGCGACAGAAATGTTGCAACAGCAGTCTGTTCACGCCATGCCGCCAGACAATAAAGAACACCAAAACTCCTGATGGTAAGGTTATCAGGGGCGCTCAGAAATAACTTATTGCATTACCAATCTAGACTAAATACCTAACCACGCGACCAGAATAGACTCCGGATCAAGTTCGCTGTAACCAATAAACCGAAGATCGCCCTAATCTTAGAGCAGGCCTCACAGCAAGCCTGAGATATTAAGTTCATATTAGTCTATACTTAATTTTTATTTCCTATAACTCTAATAAATTCATGAAATTAAACAAATTTTCCTGTATCTACGCCTTCTTAAGCCTGCTGTTCTACACCAGCTGGGGTTCGGCGCAACAAGCCGTTCGACTACAGCAAATATCCTTGGATGAAGGGTTAAGTCAAGCTGAGGTTCGGGTGATCCTACAGGATCACGAAGGTTTTCTTTGGTTTGGTACTCAACAGGGATTGAATTTATACGATGCTTATCGAATTCGCACCATAAGCGGCCCCCAAAGGTTATTGGAAATTCAACAAACGGACACCTTGTTTCAGGATTCACAACAACGAATCTGGATAGGCAGCGCTCCCAACCGAAATTTTATTCTCGACAAAGCAAATAATCAGATCACCGAAATTAAGCCTCAGTACCCCAAAGACCATGAAGTGATTGACAGTGCTTTTCAATCAATCGTTGAAGACCCATCGCAAAACCTGTGGCTGGCAACTTACTGGGAGGTCTTCTTCTACGATAACCAATCAGCCGAGTTCAGCTACCTGCTGAGCTTACGAGAGCAAATGGGGCGGGGCCAAATAATTCGGTCGCTGCTGTTATATGAAGACCATTTGATTATTGCGGTTTCAAATGGCCTTTATGTACTCAATACGCAATCTCACGAATTGACCCAATTGCCCCTGGCTGCGTCCATTACCAAAATTCAGCCTGATACTCCCATTGAAGAAAATGATGATCGACTGAATGTTAAAGGTTTGTATGTTAACCAACAGAATAATATTTTGTTAGCCACGGTCGAAGGCCTGTTTCAAGTCACACCGGACAATTTGAAACAGGCTATTGAACAGTCTGCTCAGTCATTTGAGCTGGAGTTACTCACTCCCTCTTTGAACATATGGAAAGTCATCGAAAAACCCGACTACTACTGGTTGGCAACGCACGATGGTCTTTATCAATTGTTCAAAACGGGTCAGTTAATCCATCATTTTCGCTACTCAGATACTTCATTTCACTCTGCAGATAATAACATTATCACCATGATTGAAGATCTTGAGGGTAACCTTTGGTTTGGCAGCCGAAATGATGGTGCCTTTAAGTGGAAACCCATTCTCGATCGCTTTAACTATTATCAACAGAATATGGGTAAGCAATCGCTCAGCAATAACCGCATTTGGGCTGCGAAAGAAGACACCCGGGGAAATCTATGGATTGGCACTCGCAATGGCCTCAACCGTATCAATCAAGCAACCGGCGAAGTCGAGTCTTTTTTAGTTAATCCTGATCCAAAAGCAACTGTATCGGAATCCACTATTCACGACATCGAAATTCAAGGAGACAGACTATGGATCGCAACGGCAACAGGTGTGCGAATTTTTAATGCCAGCACACTGTCGGAAGAGTCGCCCGTATTAAATGAAGACATTCAAAAAGTTTTCAGTAGTTCAGTTGCTGATCTGCACTTTAACAGTGACAACGAACTGATGGTGTTAAACCGAGACGGCATACACACCTATAATACTGATACTAACAGTTACTCATTTAACGAAAATGCACGCACCGATGGCAAAATCACCAAAATACTCACAAAAGTATTTACCTCCGACAAGCGTGATGACGATAAACTGTTAATGGGGATGGCCGACCGAATTGCCCTCTATTCAAAATCACAAGGTACCTACACTACCTTTCATAGCCTTCCCCCAGCTGATGAGCCAAGAACCTGGGCTTCGGCCGTTTATCAAGGTGAAAACTACACTTGGGTCGCTTACCCGGGATTTGGTATTTATCTACTGGATAAAAATACTGGCGAAGAAATTCGGCACTTTACCAGTATCGATGGATTACCCGATAACAGCCCGCTGGATATTCATGGTGATGACGACGGCTATGTTTGGGTGACGTCCAATAGCGGATTAATAAGATTTGATCCGGCAACTCTGCATTTTCGGATTTTCGATACCAGCGATGGATTATCAACCAACGAATTTAATGGCGGAGCTACAACTGTCACTAAAGACGGTAAATTTGTGCTGGGAAGTATCAAAGGGGTGATGACATTTGATCCAGCACAGCTCAATCGCATACCCAGTAACCGCGCCATTGAAAACCATATTACTAAAATTAGTTTGATGTCGCGCGAGCTACCTCAAAATTACAGTGTATTGAAAGATTATGAGCTGGATTTATTTCACACCGATTATGGATTAAGGGTAGAGTTTTCAGCATTAATGTTTTCTAATCCTAAAAAGGTAAAGTACAAATACTGGATTGAAGGCAGCTCGGAAATTTCCCCAAAAACCATACTTGATACTGAGCTATTCTTGCCCAAACTGGAGGCAGGTACTAATACGGTTAAAATCAGCGCCATAGACTACGAAACTGGCGAAGAATCAGTGGCTGAACAGTTTACTCTCCACGTATATCCGCCACCTTATCTATCCTGGTGGGCTTATACACTCTACACATTGGTGATCGGCGGATTACTTTTCTCAGTATATTTTCAAAAACACCAACGGCAAAAAGTACTCGTTGCTTCTAATCAAAATTTAAGAGAAAGTGAAGAACGGTTGCAACTAGCACTCAGCGGTAGCGATTCCGATCTATGGGACTGGCAAAGCCGAACCAATTTAATTTATGAACCTCGACTTGCAGGTCATGTTTCAGACAGCAAGCTTTCAGTGAGCTTTGAAGAAAAACTAAATTTCATTCATCCCGAAGATCGAGAAAAATTCCTGATCAAGTGGAACTCTTTTGTTGATGGCAATAATGAAGTTTTCGATGTGGTCTACCGAATGAAGTCCGTGGAAGGTAATTGGCATTGGTATCGAGATATGGCGCGCGTGGCCAGTCATGACTCCAAAGGTCAACCAGAACGAGTAACGGGCACCTTCACCGACATCTCTAATCAGAAAAATACGCGTGACAAAATGTTCTTGTATTTTGAAGCCTTCGAAAATACTCGAGATATTATTGTTATTCTCGATCATTCGTACGAGGTTATTGCTGCCAATCGCGCCCTCTACAATGTAACCGGCCTTTCTGAATTCGATATTATCAATAAACCGGTTAGCTTTTTATCTAAGCCCAACTCTGACATTGGCTTTGCAGAAAGCTTAGTCAAAGCAATGCATGATCAGACTCACTGTGAATCTGAAGGATTAATCGAACGTAAGTATCAAAGTCCATTGAATGTATTAATTAGTGCTACTCGGTTTGATAATGAAGATTCGGAAACCCACTATGTATTGGCTATCACCGATATTAGTGAACAGAAAGCCTATCAGGAAAAACTAAAGCACTTAGCAAACTACGACAGTCTCACTGGATTACCAAATCGTGCGCTGGTACTCGACAGAATTACCCATGCTATCGATCTGTGTCAGCGAAGAAGCCAAAAGCTCTGCTTGTTCTTTATTGATCTTGATCGTTTTAAACAAGTCAATGACACCCTAGGTCATGAAGCTGGTGACACTTTATTAAAAGAAGTTGCCAATATTTTGAAGTCATCAGTTCGTAAAACAGACACCGTCGCACGTCTAGGCGGCGACGAGTTTGTGGTAATGCTGGAAGACTTTAAGAGCATTAATATTATCCAGAAAATCGCAAAGTCAATCATTGATAAAATGAGTCACAGCATAAAATTGGGTGACAATGAAGTTACAGTGTCACCGAGTATTGGTATATCCATTTATCCCGACGATGGTGATATTCCGGAAGATCTGATCAAACATGCTGATATCGCCATGTATCATGCCAAGAACAGCGGACGTAACAACTATAAGTTTTTTGAAGCTTCAATGAATCAAGAAGCACACCAACGCATGTCACTTGAAAATCAATTACGTCGCGCAATTAAAGATCGAGAATTTTACCTGATGTACCAACCTCAGGTCGATATTTCGACTGGCCGAATACAGGGATTTGAAGCCTTGGCACGTTGGAAACTAGCAGATGGTACGGTTATACCGCCTTCTGATTTTATTCCTATAGCTGAAGAACTTGGGCTTATTGTTCCAATGACCGAGCAATTTATTGAAGAGTCGTTAGAGAATATCAAACAATGGCAGGAGAAACAGTTCAACGGGGGGATCTCGATTAATATTTCAGCTCGACACCTACAAAATTCAGAGCTTTTGACTTTTGTAGAAAAGGCTATTTCGAACTACTCAATAGCACCAGGTTTAATAGAATTTGAGGTTACCGAAAGCATTTTAATGAGTGATATTCAAGCATCGATTCCATTAATGAAGTCCATCAATGATCTAGGTATTCATTTTTCGCTTGATGATTTTGGTACAGGATATTCATCTCTAAAGTACTTGCATCAATTACCCATTAAGAAGCTTAAAATCGATCGAAGTTTTGTATGGAAAATTGGCGAGCATGCAGAAAGTGAAGCAATTATTGAGACCATCTTATCGCTTTCTCGATCACTTCAACTTAAAACGGTGGTCGAGGGGGTTGAAACAGAGCAACAACTGGATTTTGTAAAAAAACTGGGAGCCGATTATGTTCAGGGCTATTATTACTCAAAGCCAGTAACCCTGGATGAGGCTATTGAATTATTTTCAAAAACCTACACCGTTTAATTTAACCAGATAAATAAAAACCTTAGTGGTAGTTATGAAAAAAGGCCGATACATAAGTATCGGCCTTTTACTTTTTTCGCTCTAGTCTACTTATTATTTAGAAACAGCTATTACCGTCTGGTCACTGGTTTTCGCTTTAATTTGTTGCTCACGAGACGCCAATCGTTCTCGAATTTCTTTTTCCAGTTCATCAACTAGATTGGTATTCTCAATCTTGTGGTCTTTATTACCTTCTTTGTAAAGTAAGCTAGCTCCGGCACCACCGGTTAAACCCAGGTCAGCTTCTTTGGCTTCACCCGGACCGTTGACCACACAACCAATAATCGCTACATCCATTGCTTCTCGAACATCTTCCAGACGACTCTCGAGCTCATTAACGGTTTTAATCACATCAAACTGTTGACGAGAACAAGACGGACATGCAATAAAGTTAATCCCACGTTGACGAAGTCCTAGACTTTTTAAAATATCAAATCCAACTTTTATTTCTTCGACAGGATCAGCCGCCAGCGAAACGCGAATGGTATCTCCAATGCCTTCAGATAATAACAGGCCAAGACCTACCGCAGATTTAACCGAACCTGAACGCAACCCACCGGCTTCGGTAATCCCTAAATGCAGAGGTTGTTCAATTTGGCTGGCCAATATTCGGTAAGCAGAGACCGTCATAAACACATCAGAAGCTTTTAAACTGATTTTAAAGTTATCGAAGTTATGGCGATCAAGAATATCAATATGGCGCATTGCCGATTCAACTAATGCTTCAGGAGTTGGCTCTCCATACTTCATCTGCAAATCTTTTTCTAACGATCCCGCATTCACACCGATTCGAATTGGAATGTTATTATCACGTGCGGCGTCGATGACTGCTTTTACCCGCTCTTCGTTACCTATATTGCCAGGATTAATGCGTAAGCAATCAACACCATAGGATGCCACCTTCAAGGCAATACGATAATCAAAATGGATATCAGCAACCAAAGGTACTTTGGCTTGTTGCTTAATTAATTTAAACGCTTCGGCAGCTTCCATACTAGGTACAGAGACTCGAACAATGTCGGCACCTACATCGGCCAATTGATTAATCTGATTAACCGTCGCCGCTACATCACAGGTTTCAGTATTGGTCATGCTTTGCACGGCAATGGGCGCATCGCCACCAACCGGCACATTACCAACCCAAATTTTCTTCGAGGGTCGACGTTTAATCCACGACAAACCTTTCATCTTTACTAAACCTCAGAGCACTACTTTAAAGCTCTTAATCAATCACTAAATTAACGGTGCGACCTGCACGATAACCACTCAAATCGATTGCCTGTTGATTATGTTGCAAACTCACCACTGAAGGATCTCCCAATAACACCTTAAAAGGCGGCAGCCCTTGAAGCGTCATTACCTTTCCATTCTTTTTAATACCAAACGCCAGTCGCTCACCCGTCGCATCACTGACTTCAACCCAGCAATCACCAACAAAAGCTAAGACCAGTTCATCTAAAGCTTCGTTTGTTGGAGAACTAGAGACAGATTGAGGAGTACCTGCTGAACGCTCATTGACTTGCTCGCTGGATTCAACCTGATGCAAACCTTCGGTTTGTACGGCCGCTTGTTCATTTGCTGAAGGATTAATGTCACTAGTACTATTTAATACATCACTTGAGTCCGTTAAAACCGAGCGAGCGTTAGACGCTGTGGAACTAGCCGTATCATCGTTGGATCCAAGTTCAAGGTCTAAGGTATTGACTGAATTACTGTCTTTTGCCGATGCTTCGCTTTCTGTTGTCAAACCATCCAACAACGCTGCTTCAGAAGAGGTCTCACTTAACCGCTCCTTTAATCCCCAACCTACAGCACCCAGAATCACGATGACAATAAGCACGCTGCCCCATTTGAAAAACTGATTCCCGGTAGTAACTTCCCTTTTACTATTAAACGCGCTCAGACGTGGATTAGTTTCAATTCCGGTTTCTTCAATCACTGTTTGATTGAAGCTGTCTAAAAGTGGCTGAGGATCAAGCTTTAACAGTCGAGCATAAGATCGTATATAACCACGGTAAAACGTTGCAGATATCGAAGGATCAAATTCGGAAGTTTCAATTTCCACAAGCCGTGCCATGGGCAGTTTTAACCGCGCAGCAACCTCTGGAAGCTTTAACTTCTGCGCTTCCCGAGCCTTTTGCAGCAATTCACCACAATCAGGTTTTACTTTGGCATCCATAGTGTCTATTGCCATTGCTCGCGAGAGTTTAAATATTCGATGGTTTCAGCTGAGTCTGGGTAGATATTTTCTAACTGCAATGCATAACTGGAAACAGCATCTTTATTACCCAGCTTGTATTCTGCTCTCAAACCTAACCACAAGGATCGAGGAATATGAGACGAAACTTCGCGAAAACGCTCCAAATATTGAACCGCTCGTCCATAACGTTCCTGATTATATTCGTATTGCGCCATTTCCAGTAAAGCCGCAGGTAACTTGGCATTGATATTTAATGCACGACGATAATAGTCTACGGCTTCATCGAGCTTATCCTGACGCGCTTTACAAGTACC
>JBFHVL010000077.1:0-14430 GCA_041589565.1 Kangiellaceae bacterium
CCCAACTTAATCATTATTGCGCGAGTTTAAACTCAAGCGTGTAATACATATTTGGCTGTTCTACGGGCTTTCCGTCGACGACTTTCGGTTTAAAACGCCATTTATAAATCGCGCGTCGAGCATCCTTATCAAAAACTCGACGGGGATTCGCGTCTACAATTTCAACATCTTTAGCATAACCGTCTGGTTTAACGGTAAAACGAAATCGCACGTAACCTTCAATTCCTTCCATCGCAGCTTTTCGGGGATATTGTGGCTCGATGATAACCAAAGGAATAGCTTCGCCATCTTGGTTCATCATTTGCGCCATATTACCAATAAACATCCCTGAATTACCCACGTTAACATCCAACTTTGACATTTGGATATTCATCTGTTGGATATTAGGGTTGGTCACTTTAGAGACCTTTTGCGTTTCCGGTGGTGGAGGCTCCTTAGGTGGTGGTGGCTTTTTAGGCACGCGCCGCTCTTTGCGCTTTACGTCCTCTTCCACCTTTGCCGCCCCGTAATCGATGGCAGGGTACTCTTTCTTTTTAAATTCACCTTCGCCACCTGCCACGAGGACCGACATGAGCACAAACAGCCCAAAAGTAATGCCAGCACCTAGTAATAAACCAATCAGTACTCGTTGCATAATTAATTCCTCGTTGCAGCTACCGAAACAGCTTTAACACCTGCGCCTTTTGCAGCATCCAATACCTTCATAACCACTCCAGCTTTGGAGTCTTTATCAGCCTGAATAACAATGGTGCCTTCTGGTGTTTCTGCTTTGATTCGCATGATTTCAACTTTCAGCTTTTCAATATCGATATTTTTATTGTCGATATAAACTTCACCTTCTTTTGTAACCGCGATGAAGACGTTTGCATCAGGCCTAGGAGTCGCAGTGAGCGCCCCAGGGTTCGTTACTGATACTCCCGCTTCTTTCACAAAAGATGCCGTTACAATAAAGAAGATAAGCATGATAAACACGATGTCTAACATCGGTGTCATATCAATTTCAGCTTCTTCTTCTTTTCGCTTTGCAACTTGTTTTGCCATAAGTCAAATAACCTTAATGTTGTGGCATTCTGTCAGCAAGCTGTTCGGCTTTGACCTTAGCCATAAACTCAAGACGTGACGATATAAAAAGGCCAGATAATGCTGCCACCATTCCCGACATAGTAGGGATGGTTGCCTGAGTGATACCTGAAGCCATATCACGAGGGTCACCGGTACCAAATAGTGCCATCAGTTCAAATACCGTGATCATTCCGGTAACGGTACCTAACAGACCTATCATCGGGCATATAGCGACCAATGTTTTAATAAACGCCACGCCGGAGCTTAACTTTTCTGACATTTGTGAAATCCAGGCTTCACGAATCTTCCGCGCTTCCCAAGATGTGGTGTCTGCTCGATTGTCCCACTCGGCAATCAGCAAACGTGCTTCTTTAGGGAATACCAAAGTAAAATACCAAATACGCTCAAAGATCATGGCCCACATAACGAACAGGACGATGGCAACCCAATACAGTATTGGGCCGCCCGCGTCTAAAAAGTCCCGAACCAAATCCAACATGATTACTTGCCTTCTACGTGCTGTGCAACCAATCCTGCAGATTGCTCTTCAAGCATATGCACTAAGCTCTTAGACTTACTGGATACAAAAGCATGAGCCAGAATTAATGGAATCGCAGAAACGATACCCAATACAGTAGTAATCAAAGCTGACGAGATACCGCCCGCCATAACACTGGTATCACCAGCGCCGTACAAAGTAATACCTTGGAAGGTCTCAATCATACCAGTAACCGTACCTAGCAGCCCCATCAGCGGCGATACAGCTGCAAATATCTTGATGATGCTGATACGAGCTTCTAATTTAGGCAATTCTTTAAGTACCGCTTCGTCCAACTTCAACTCCAAGTTTTCAAAACTGTCGTCTTTGTTAGCCATATAAACGGACATAACACGCCCTAAGGGGTTATTGCCTGGAGTAGGATTGTTAGCTTGCTTACGCATTTTTGCACTGGTAGCGCTCAATGACAGCAATCGCTCTAAGGAAATAATCAAACCAATGATTAAAACACCGATAATCGCAAAGCCAACAATACCTGCATAGTTTTGAACACGCTCAGGCCAAGTTTCACGATCTTTTTCTGTGTTGACGATTGCACCTTGTGAAGGATCCATCGGGAACAACGCGATTTCATTGGAAGAGCTGGTGAAGCTATCAATGATTCCAGCAAAACCCGCCGGTTGTTTGGCAATTTCTTCGGTGTTCAGCGTTTGACGGTTGTAGTTAATGTACTCGTCTTCGGCTACCAAATTAAATGTACCGATACGTACGATAGGCTTATTGACTTGCTGACCATCTTTATTCAACAGATCTGCATTAAAACGAACAACTTTACCTTGTTCGGTCATTTCCATCTGAAGTTCAACCCACAGGCGGCGCAACTCAGGAATAGTAGGAATTTCTTTGCGACCTGCAAGTTCAGTCAAAATCTGATGACGGCCTGGATACTGTGAGCTGACGATCGAGTTCGAAATCGTCGCCGCAGCATCTGCAGAAACTTGACGAACGACACCAACTGCTTCACCCAAATTACCTAACTTGATCCGAAGTTGCTCGGTCATTTCACCTAAAGTAACCTCGTTAGCATCAAACTTCTTTTTGAGCTCGTCACTACGCTGTTCTTCGCGTGCAAGTTCAGCTTTGGCTTCGTTTAATAAACGTTGCTGCTGATTTCTTTCAGCGCGAAATCGTTGAATTCGCTGTTGATTTTCGCGAGTTTCAACACGTTCAGCATTTTTCACAATATTCAGCAGCTTATCGAGAGTGTCGGCCTGCTGTACTTCTGCAGCTTGGACCAATGAAAACGCTGCAGCAAACAATGAAGTTAAAACGACTTTATTAGCTTTCATTATGCGCTCTCCGGAGTGGCTACAGGTAATAAGATAAGTTTCTTAGACTTGAGACGAATGTCTTTTATGGCCTTAACAACGGCATCTACCTGGTCGCCTTGTAGCCATTCAAATTTGCCACTGGACTTAACGTAGATAGCTGCTTGTTTATTATCGCCACGGGTCGCAAATACTAAGGCAGTACGACCGAACATTAAGTAGTCAACTTGACGTTCAACACCATCGATATCCATTTTGCCTTCGAACACTTCAACTGAATTACCGTAAGCAATCTCAGTGGTGTAGGCATTAAGGATTCGACGATATTTTTCGGAAGTAGAAACGTCGGCGCGCAGCATAGTGGTTCTTAAACCATCCACACGGGCCATCCGTTCTTCTTTCTTAAAAGGTACGTCCAGTTCAACAAACTTCGCCAGAGCATCAATCATTTCATCCATCAGCGGCATCAAACCACGTTCGGTATCATCGATTGTATTCATTTGCTCTTGCAAAGACGCCATCTCTTTTTCTTGCTCCTGGATAGAGAGCTCAAGACGACGGTTGTAAGCTTTGAATTGCTCGATTCGAGTCAACGTTGATTTGTACTCAGCGTTAAGATCAAGCGTTTGTTCTGCAAGTCGATCGATCTGCTTTTGCGCCTCAGCGGCGTTTTTATCGATCCGGACTTCAATCTGTACCGATTGGTCCAATTTGCTTGCTGCGAAAGATGTCCCTGAAAAACAACCCAAAAGAGCTGCCAGGCAGACCATGAAAATACGAGAAAATTTATTCTGTAGCATGTGACTTCCTGAGTTTGCTTTGAAAGTTATGCTTAATATTACAGTTTGCTATTTACTCAAACTGCCCCATTGACGCCTAATTACTAACCATTTATTAGCTAAGTGACTAATAGATAGGCATTTTTATTTGTTTTAAAAACAAAATAGCGTCCCCCGTAATTTACGAGTTACGCGAATCGAACCGAATATAAACACTATTAGAGGTAGAGTCAATGCACCCCCTATTGAATAAACGTCTGAAACTACAAAAAAAATGACGACTTTTTAGACAACGTAAGATTTGGAAAAATGGGGGTGCAGCCGAGGTCTGACCAGAGAAAAATGTATATTTGTCCAATACAATTGTAAGGTCGATTTAAGACTAATCGGCCATTCGCCTAAACTCTCTTTCGAGCTCAAAACGGCCAGAAGTGACATGAGCTTCCATACGTTCGACTTTCTTTTTTAGTTGTGTGAGTCGCGTTGACACCTCTTCGAGAGAAACTTGAGAGCTATGCGTTTTCGAATGAAAAGTTTGCTTGACTTCATCGAGACGGTCATTAAAACGAGAGTTATTTTCGGTTTTTGTCTCACTGTCCGATTGATTTCTGGGTGCAGGCTCTAATACAAAAAACGCTACCATATAGGCGATAAATACTAACCAAAAACCTGTTAGAAATGCCGCAATTATTGTAATTAATCGAACTTTCCAACTTTCCCAGCCAAAATATTCAGCTAGCCCGGCACAAACTCCAAATACTTTTCCTTTTGCCGGTTTGCGATAAAGGCTTTTCCGATACACTGAATCACTCATATTTTTTTCTCCAGTCTGGAGTTTCAGCATCGAGGATTGCTTCTAAGTTTTTCACACGGACAGCCAAGTCATTAGCCAAATCACTTAACCCTTCCAGCTCAACCTTTTCACTGTCATTGGTTTTCTTATCAACTTGTTTTTTGTTTTTCTTTTCGCCGTAGTGAAGCTTTAACCAGTATGGTAAAACAACAACGATAAATATCACACCTAAAACAAAAACCACCCAGTCGTCCATCGATGCCACCCTGTTTAATTAATTGACTCAGCCTCTATTTTTAAGCTTTTTCTTTAGGACCTCTAGCTCTTCATCTACCTTTTCACTAGCTTCCAAATCATCAAACTTCGCTTTCAAATCATTATTACGACCAATTTGAAAACTATCCGCTTCGGCTTCCAGTTCATCAAGCTTTCTTTCGAATTGCTCAAACTTTTGCACTACATTTCCCGAACCAGTTTCATACAACTTCCGGCTTACTTTTACACGCGATGTTTGAGTTGCGAAACGCATGTTAATAGTCTGTTGTCGAGCACGTGCATCAACCAGCTTATCCTGTAATTGAGATATCTCTGCGGTTAGTTTACTGATTGACTCATCCAGTGAGTTAATTTGTTTTTGCAACTCCCTTAATTCAGCTTCTTGCTTGTACTTTTCCGCTAAAGCGGCTTTAGCCAAGTCTTCTCGACCGCGAGAAACAGCCAACTCTGCTTTTGCAGTCCAGTCTCGAGCCTCTTCTTCTAACCAGACCACTTTTCGCTGCAACTCTTTGCGGTCAGCTAACGACTTAGCAGACTCTGTTCGAACTTCGACAAGCGTATCTTCCATCTCCTGAATGATCATACGGATCAACTTTTCAGGGTCTTCGGCTTTATCCAGTAATGCATTAATGTTCGAGTTAATAATATCGGCAAAGCGAGAAAAAATACTCATGAACCCAATCTCCAGTGCTGCTCCTGTTGATTCACAGGGTTTGGCTCTAATGTCAATTGTAATGGATTAAAAATATATTCGAGCGAATGAAGCTCGGGGTGCTGATCAAAAATAGCGGCCATCACAAAAAATACAAAACCTAAAATGGCCAAACCTAATTGCGCCATACGTTTAATTTTACGTAGACTGGTAAGACTTGTCGTTAATTCTTTTGTGCTTTTCATTCGTAGCCTCCAAATCCCCTTTCTACGGCTTCACGATAAAACTAGTTACATTCAATCAAAATACGTGCCAATAAAACCTGAAATGTAAGGTTATGTTTAATAAAGATTTTTTGAGTTTTTGCTGGTAATCTTGCAAAAACTAAGGTTAAATTAACTAAAATTTCGCCTTTTTAACCAAACCTACTCTATATGACCCCACGTGAACCCGACAATCTGATAGGCGAGTCATCCAGCTTTCTCGAGTGTCTTGAAAGAGTTTCCCGCGTCGCAGGTCTGGATCGACCTGTACTGATAGTGGGAGAGCGAGGCACAGGGAAGGAACTGATTGCTGCCCGCCTCCACTATCTGTCGCAGCGCTGGGACCAACCACTAATCAAACTCAACTGTGCAGCCATTAATGAAAACTTACTCGAGTCAGAGTTGTTTGGTCACGAAGCAGGCTCTTTTACCGGTGCCAAAGGGCGTCATGCAGGACGTTTTGAGTTGGCAGATAATGGCACCCTTTTTCTGGATGAACTAGCGACTTCTTCGCCTTTGGTTCAAGAAAAGCTGCTTAGAGTGATTGAATACGGAGAATTTGAACGCGTCGGAGGCAGTAAGACCTTATCTGTTAATGTCCGTCTTATTGCCGCTACCAATGAAGATCTTCCTACTCTGGCGGAAAAGGGAAAGTTTCGCCACGATCTACTCGATCGGCTGGCATTTGATGTCATCACATTACCGCCACTTAGACATCGTAAAGAAGATCTACTGCTGCTCGCGCATCATTTTGCCATGCGCATGGCATTAGAGTTAGGAGCATCCATGTTTAAGGGCTTTTCCGAGTACGCTGAACAGCAACTCTTGGATTACCAATGGCCCGGTAACGTTCGCGAGTTAAAAAATGTTATAGAACGCAGTGTTTATTTGTCAGATCCCTCAAAACCGATTAATCAACTGATTGTTGATCCTTTCGACTCACCTTACCGCCCGGTTCAGAGGCAGGAAGAACATAATCAAAATAACGTTTCGGTTGCACCTAAAACGAATTTCAACTTTCCACTCGATTTAAAACAGTCGATGCAAGATATGGAAATAGGTATTTTGCAAGATGCACTTGAGTACGCGCAGTTTAACCAAAAGAAAACTGCTGAAATGTTAGGACTCACCTACCATCAATTACGCGGTTATCTAAAAAAATATAAGCTGCTGGAGAGCTAGAGACCTCGACATGAAAATTTTTGCCTCATTCGTCATGTCCCTCAAAAGGGTATCCATTGCTTTTGCGATTGTGTCGATTGTCGCTCTTGGAGGCTGTGAACCTGGCGAAATAAGGACCGAAGCCTATAACTCAACGTTAGTGTATTGTTCAGAAGGCAGTCCAGACAGCTTTGACCCACACACAGTTACTTTCGGTACTGCATTTGATGCATCAGCGCGGACTCTATATAACCGACTGGTGGAGTTTAAAGGAGGCACTACAGAAATCATTCCATCTTTAGCCAAACGCTGGAAAGTGAATCAAGATGCAACGGAATATACGTTTTATTTACGTAAAAATGTAGCCTTTCACAATACGGCTTATTTCTCCCCAACTCGTGACTTAAACGCTGACGATATTATTTTCAGCTTTGAGCGGCAAAGAGATAAAGCTCATCCTTATCATAGAGTGGGCAATCGTGATTACTCTTATTTTGAGTTTCAAAGTCTTAATACGTTAATTCAAGACATTATTAAAATTGATGAGCACACCGTGAAATTTATTCTTAATCGTCCCTATGCGCCTTTTTTATCTGTCTTGGCCATGGAATTTACATCGATTATGTCAGCAGAATACGCGAATCACTTAATTGCTCAAGGAACCCCCGAAAGAGTCATTAACTATCCTATCGGAACTGGGCCGTTCAAGTTTATACGATATCAAGTAGACGCTTTTATTCGATACCAGGCTCATGAAAGCTACTGGAAGGGAAAAGAGTCCATCGAACACCTGGTGTTTGCGATTACTCCCGATGCTTCACTCAGATTTGCACGCGTAACTGCAGGTGAATGTGATGTGATGAGTAATCCACTACCGATTCATTTACAGGTTCTTGAGCAAGAATCAGATTTACAGGTAATCAGTCAGCGCGGGTTAAATATTGCATACTGGGTATTTAATACCAGAAAACCTCCCTTAGACAACAAATTGGTACGTCAAGCGTTAAACCATGCAGTCAACCGTGAAGCGATTCTAAATGCGGTATATTACAATTCAGCCGAAATTGCGAAAAACCCTATTCCTCCTGATATGTGGTCGTATCACGATACTATTGAAGATTATGAATACAGCCCTCAACTGGCTCGTAATCTTTTGTATAAAGCCGGTTATGAAAACGGCTTTCAAATCGACATTTGGGCATTTCCAGAACAGCGCAATTACAATCCAAATTCGGTAAAAACAGCTGAGCTAATCCAGCAGGATTTAAAAAATATTGGTGTTTCGTCTCGCATCATAACTTATGAAGTGGGAGCCTTTTTACAGAAGGTAAAGTCTGGAGAGCATCACACAGCACTACAAGGTTGGATAGCTGACAATGGTGATCCTGATAACTTTTTTGGCTCACTGTTAAGTTGTGAAGCGACTATTCCCGGACAAAATTCAGCATTCTGGTGCCATGAAGAATTCGATGCCATTATTCGTGATGCCAAAGCAATCACTCAGCGAAAACTGCGTACCCAGCTTTACCGTCGCGCTCAGGAAATTTTCAAAGAAGAAGCTCCTTGGCTTACTATCGCTCACACAAGACAAAACTTAATCATCAATCAAAGAGTTAAAAATTTAAAGTTATCATTAACAGGTGGAATATTTTTCAGTGGCGTTTCATTAGAGCAGCAATCAACGAGTGAGGATGCTCCATGATCACCATCCTGCTTCGTCAATTATTAACTTTGTTGTTGAGTTTTATTGGTATAACTCTGATATTTTTCACCCTAACTCGTTTAATTCCTGGTGATCCTGTAATCGTTTATTTTGGAAACTTATCAGTCGACAGTTATCAGTATCAGCAGGCTTATCATGCACTAGGACTAGACCAACCATTGTTTGAGCAATATTGGATATATTTAAGTAATATTCTGGAAGGCGATCTTGGGCACTCGACAATAACCAACCGTCCGGTGCTGGACGAGTTTTTAACTTTTTTCCCAGCTACAATAGAGCTTGGATTAACGGCATCAATTATTGCTTTGGTTATAGGAATTGTCAGCGGAGTAATGGCTGCAGTTCATAAAAATTCCTGGACTGATCATTTGGTCATGAGTACCTCCTTGGTTGGTTACTCCATGCCGATTTTCTGGTGGGGAATGTTACTTATTTTGCTATTTTCCCTGAGTCTCGGCTGGACGCCTGTTGCTGGTCGTATTAGTTATATTTACGATATAGAACCGGTCTCGGGTTTCATGTTGGTAGATTCGTTACTGGCTTATCCCAAATACCAGTTCGCAGCTTTTTTTAGTGCCTGCCAACATTTAATTCTACCGTCTTTTGTTCTGGCAACGGTGCCTATGGCCGCCATCGCTCGTATGACGCGTTCGTCAATGATCGAAGTACTTTCTGCGGAGTATATTCTTACAGCAAAAGCCAAAGGTGTAAGCGAGCGAAAAATCATTTGGGTTCATGCACTTCGTAATGCCATGATTCCGTTAATGACAATCATTGGTCTACAGTCCAGTGTTTTGCTGACTGGTGCTATCCTGACCGAGACCATATTTGCATGGCCAGGTGTCGGCAAGTGGATGGTCGAAGCAATTTTTCGTCGCGATATACCCAGTATCCAGGGAGCTGTCTTGCTAGTCGCCTGCTTCGTAATATTAATTAACGCTACCATTGATTTCTTGTACGCCATAATTAATCCGCGGCTGAGAAAACCCAAATGAACGAGATAAAAATATATCGCGACATTCCAGTTCCCGGGCGTTGGCAAGCATTCTGGAAGCGATTTAGAGCCCACAAGGCAGCAATGGCAGGGTTAATTTTTCTGGTCATTATTGTCTTGATGGCACTATTTGGTCCTCTCATAGCACCGCATGATCCAACTCAGCAATTTGCCGATGCACTTCGTATACCACCGGCCTGGACCGATAGCGGAGTTAATGAATACCTGCTGGGCACCGATGATTTAGGGCGTGATCTTTTGTCGCGAATTATTTATGGCTCTCGTTTATCGCTTGGCTTATCTGGCATTGTTGTCATTATCGCTGCCGCTGCCGGAATTTTATTAGGAGCCATTGCAGGGTTAACTCGAGGCTTTGTAGAGTTTTTCATCCTTAGAATTATGGATGTCATTCTTGCAGTGCCATCGCTACTGCTTGCCATTGTTATCGTTGCTATCATCGGCCCAGGCTTACCTAACGCCATTTATGCAGTAGCCATTGTTTTGATCCCACACTTTGTTCGAATTGTGCGTGCAGCGATTAAAGAAGAAATGGCTAAAGATTATGTGGTCGCCGCGAGACTCGATGGCGCCGGCCCCGTGAGGCTTTTTACCCACTCCATTTTTCCTAATATCTTGCCGCCACTCATTGTTCAAGTGAGCCTTGCATTTTCCACCGCCATCATCGATATCGCTGCACTTGGATTTTTGGGCCTTGGTGCGCAACCTCCCAATCCTGAGTGGGGGACTATTTTGTCCCAATCGAGAGATTTGATTCAGCTCGCTCCTTGGGTGGTAACGACACCAGGGCTCGCTATTTTAATTACAGTACTGAGCATCAATCTGGTAGGCGATGGACTGCGCGATGCCTTAGATCCTAAGGAGACTCGCTCGTGAAGCTATTGCATATTGAAAATTTAAGTGTTGAGTTTGAAACTCATAAAGGCCGGGTAAAAGTTCTTGATAAGGTCTCGCTACGAATGGATCCGGGTGAGGTGCTTGGAATTGTTGGTGAGTCGGGTTCGGGTAAAAGTATGCTAGCTTTGGCCGTTATGGGACTACTTTCTCCTGCCGCTCATCTAACAGCAGACTTTATCAGCTTAAATGGCCAGGACTTAATGAAGCTAACGCCAGAGCAGAGACAGGTTTTTATTGCACAAAATGCCAGCATTATATTTCAGGAACCGCAAACCAGCTTAAATCCTTGTTTTACCATTGGAACACAATTAACTGAAACTCTTGAGTTACATGGTGTACGACAGCGCTCAAAGCAAAAGCAGCGTGCTATAGAGTTACTGGATGCCGTCGGCATTAATGATCCTGAGTCAAGACTTGATCAATATCCTCATCAATTATCTGGCGGAATGAACCAACGTGTAATGATTGCTATGGCAATTGCTGCAGAACCTAAATTAATGATCGCCGACGAACCAACCACCGCATTAGACGTAACCATTCAAGCGCAAATTATCGAGCTCTTGCTGGAGTTAAATAAGACTCGCAACATGGGGCTAATTTTAATCACTCACGACTTTGCCTTGCTGTCCGAATCGACACAACGTGTGTGTGTCATGTACAGCGGACAGATTATGGAAAATGCTGAAACCGAAAACATTTTGGCGAGCCCTCGGCATCCATACACCCGGGCACTTCTCGATAGCATCCCGCATATTGGTGAACGCCACCATATGGGACAACGGCTATTTTCTCTCAAAGGAACCATTCCGGCTATTGATCACCTTCCCGTTGGATGTCGACTTGGTCCGCGTTGCCCTCGAGCCGCAAAAGAATGTGTAAAGTCCCCCAGATTGGATTACATTGAAAATCACGGTTTAGTTCGATGTCACTTTCCATTACCCAAAAATCATCAGCAGAATAAAACGGAGATTGACTCATGACAGCCGTTTTAGCTGCAGAAAATTTACGTAAAGTTTTTCAAGTGCATCAATGGCGCAAAGGCAAAGAGATTAAAGCCATAGATGGCATTACCTTTGAATTGCAACAAGGAAAAACCTTAGCAATTGTCGGCGAATCTGGTTCTGGGAAGTCGTCACTAGCTCGACAATTGGTTGGTATAGAAACTCCTACTTCTGGAAAAATTTTGATTGATGGTGAAGATATTTATCAGTTGTCCAGACATGAACAGCGAAACCATTTCAAGAAAGTTCGGATGGTATTTCAAAATCCATACAGCTCGCTCAACCCGCATTCAAGAATTGGAAAGACATTGGAAGAACCATTAAAAATAAATACCCAGTTTGACAGTACTAAACGAAAGCGATTAGTCGAAGAAGCCCTGCAAAAGGTTGGTTTACGAGCAGAACATACCAACCGATTCCCACATATGTTTTCCGGAGGCCAGCAGCAACGCATTGCCATCGCCCGAGCCATTATTTTACAACCCAAAGTAATTGTCGCTGATGAACCGCTAAGTGCACTCGATGTTTCGGTCCAGGCACAAATTCTAAATTTAATGATGGATTTGCAGGAAGATCTGCAACTGTCATATGTGTTTATTTCGCACGATTTAGGTGTAGTAGAGCACATTGCTGACCAAGTGATGGTGATGTACCGAGGACAACTTATGGAGTACGGCGAAGTAGATCAAATATTTGATTCTCCAAAACATCCCTATACACGCACACTGCTAACCAGTACACCTTCCTATCGCCATACGGTGAGTATTAAGAAGCGACGTCTAAGCCAGGAATTTCGCAAAAAGGCCAATGCATCTAACGGCTGTGTTTTTGCTTCGCGTTGCCCATATGCAGAAGAACAGTGTATTGAACAGCAGCCTAAAACCAGAAACTTGCATGGCCAGAGGGTTACTTGCCATTGGCCTTTAGATTAATTCATCTCAATCAATATTATTTAAATGAACTTCCTTGTCCATTAAGTAGATTACCAATCCGCGAGTGGGCTGACATCTGCATCATAATCAACATTATCAAAGCCGAAACCAAACAGCTTCAAAAAGTCTTTATGGTAGCCTTCGTAATCACCCAGCTGGTCAAAGTTTTCAGTATTAACCTTATCCCAAATCGCTTTGATTTTTCCCTGTATTTCATCGTTAGTTTCTACGGTATCCATACGCAAGCGGTTGGCTTCATCAACAGGTGGATTTTCGGCAAATAATAAATCATTAAATAATCCATAAATTTGCTCGATCACCCCTTCATGGCAACCTTCATCTTTCATCACCTGGAACATCAGTGAAATGTATAACGGCATTACCGGGATTGCTGAACTCGCCTGAGTGACTACGGCCTTTAATGAGGAAACATAAGCTTTTAAATTAAGTGAACTGTACTGCTCATTTAATTCTTTTGCCGCACGATCCAGATCTTCTTTGGCTTTACCAATTGTGGCATGACCATAAATTGGCCAGGTCAACTCTTTACCGATATAGGTATAAGCAGTAGTGCGACTGCTCTCCGCTAAGACACCGGCTTCATGCAGAGCTTTGATCCACAATTCCCAGTCTTCCCCCCCCATCACTTTAATGGTATTCGCAATATCTTCTTCAGTCGCCGGCTCTAGAGTCACATCATGAACCACTTTCTTAGTAGTATCGAAGGTCTTAGTGGTGTACTGACCACCGATTGGCTTAAGTTGAGAGTTGTACGTAATGCCAGTATCGGGCTCGGTGCGGCGAGGAGAAGCAAGACTATACACAATCAGATCTACCTGCCCCATATCTTGTTTGATGAGATCTATCACCTGTTGCTTCATCTCGTGAGAGAATGCATCGCCATTCAGTGTTTTACAGTACAAGCCTTCAGCTTTCGCCGCTTTGTGAAACGCTGCTGTGTTATACCAACCAGCTGTTCCTGTTTTACTTTCAGTTGGCTCTTTTTCGAAACAAACCCCCAGGGTTTTCGCTCCGGCACCAAAAGCAGCGGTTATACGAGAGGCCAAGCCATAACCGGTTGAGCAGCCAATCACCAGTACATTTTTCGGACAATCCACAGCACCATGCTTTTTCACATATTCGATTTGCTCATTGACTGCCGCTTCACACCCAACGGGATGCGCATTTGTGCATATAAATCCACGAATTTTTGGTTTAATGACCATAGAAACCTCAGTAATCGGTTAACTCTTAAAAAATAAAGACAATTTGGCGAAATACCGCGCATGTTACCTTGCTCCTCAAAGCTTGAAAAGCCAATTTCAACAGGTCGGTGAAGTGATGCGACCAGCGAGTCAATTAGTTTGATTCGCAAGCAGAATATAAACGCTCATTTAGTTAGTTCGCATACTGTTTTTTACCACTTTCTTAATAAGCAATACATATCCCGAAATGGCATCTATTAAAAACTCCAACAGTGATAAGTCGCAAACACATGACTTACTTAGTCACATCAGCTTAAAACATCTGGACAAAAAAAAGCCGCTGCATTACAAGCAGCGGCTTTTTTCGATACCCGTAAATTACTGGATGCGATCTTCGTATTTAACGATATCAGCTTTCTCGCGTGCTGCTTTAACTAACGCTGAGTAAGCTGCATCACCCATCACTCGCTGGATACGTGCTTCAGCTTGCTTTCGCTCGGCCTCACTAAGTTCGTTCAGGCTAGCCTCAGTCACATTGGTCACTTGTACTACAGCATAGTCACCACTTAGCATCTCTTCGCCAATAGCAATCGCTTTACCATCGATTGGCTTAGGTGCTTTAAAGGCCATACGCGTTAAATCAAAACCCAGTTCAGCTGAATTGCGACGAATATTTTCAGCGGTTTTCCACTCAAGTCCCAACCCTGCAACTTTCTGCTCGATAGACTCACCGGCATTCATTTTTGCTACCAATTCATCACCGATCGCTTTAGCTGCTTCACGCGCTTTCTTGCTACGCAAGGCTAGAGTTACTTCGGCTTTTACTTCATCCAAGGTCTTGGTGCGG
>JBFHVL010000078.1:0-14327 GCA_041589565.1 Kangiellaceae bacterium
AGGCGTAGCTGAACCGGCATTGATAACACCAGCTCCCATCGCAGTAATGCAGAGCAGATATCTATTCAGTTTGGACAGTTTATTACGATTTACGAGGTTCATGATGGCCAACTTTTGCTTTTGTAATCTTTGCATCATAAACATTATTGCGACGCGATAGCAAAACTCGACGACAGAAATGAGAAATATTTACACAATTCTACCTTATATGAGCAAAAACGATCGAGAGTTCAAAAACAATTACACACTTTTTGTAAGAACCACTTTTTCGTTATATTAATTTTGACTTATTCGTTCCACATCAAAATCGATTCGATAAATGGCATCCCCATGCTCAGGTGTTCGAGTCACATAGCCTTCGTTCGACAAGTGCCAAAGCGCTTTAGCGTCATCGGGTCGAAACTGGATCTGCAGCTCAAACCTAGGTATTTGTTTAAGCATGACTCGCTGTTTGGCCGACAGAGCCTGTTTAAAGTCAGCCACTGTTTGCATACTGGCGACTTCCCATTCCTGACTTCCGTCTTTAACAAACATTCCCGTTGAGCCCGGCTTTTTACTTGTATTACAGGCGGCCAACAGACCAAGGGTCAAAGCAACGACGATGGTTTTAATTTTCAACATGGAGTAACCCATAAAATGACATCTTATGGGTCAATAGCTTAGAGATTTAAGGGGAGCAACAAAAGGCACTATTACCAGATTTGTCCGCAGCCAAGCGTGAATAATGCCACTTGCCGTACTGAGAAACGGTCAACCACTGATAATCTCTCATCAAGTAAGGAATTTCGCGCTCGAGAACCTCAACGGTTTTACGCAGAGGATGTCCGATCACAACAACAGAGCCTCGCTTATTGGCGATTCTAAGCGCTTTTAGCAACTGTTGCTCAACACTCACTGAGCCGTGTGCTGGATCCAGGAATACATCTCGCCCTAAGGCAAAAACGCCCGAACGCTTGGCACTGCGATAAGCGATAGACTGAGACGAAGTTCGACTGTCGACGAAATAGAGAGCTTTATGAGCTGCGTATTCCATCAGCCACTTCATATGTGTTTCCGACTGCGTCAACTCGCTGCCCATATGGTTATTAAAGCCCACTACATGGGGAATTTGCGCCAGATTCTTTTCAAAAATAGTCAGTGTTTCGGGTTTATCGTGCTCACTCAGTATAGCTCCCTGCCCCAGTAGATCCGGACGCGTTGTCGCCTCCATTGGAAAGTGAAGCATAATGTCATGGCCACGCTGATGACCTTGTTCGGCAAGACGTTTGGCAAAAGGCGTATTGGGCAGAAATGCCAGGTTCACAGGAACGGGCAAATTAACCACGCGTTTTCCGAGCTGATAGTTATCACCGAGATCATCAATGATCAAAACCACAACGGGTTTATCAGTACCAGGCAAATGGAGGGTTTCAGTAAGTTCAGCGGCCTGCGCAAAACCCATTACAGTTAATAAAAAACCGGCTAATAAAACGAATACAGCTCGCACAAATCACACTATTTACGAAACTCGACTGGGCTTAAAGCTTACTTCGCACCTGCTCACTGAGCAAGGCCAATGCACGATCAAGCATCCAATCTTTTTGCTCGATGCCCTGCTCAGGCTGCTCCAAAGCAATATCAGGCTCAATCCCGAAGCCGTGAATGGTTCTACCCTTTGGTGTGAAATAACGAGATGTCGTGAGTTTAATGGCCGCGTTTTGCTGGATCGGTAAAATAGACTGCACCACTCCTTTACCATAGGACTTCTCGCCTAGAATTAAGGCGCGCTGGTGATCCTGCAGAGCTCCCGCAACAATTTCCGAAGCCGATGCCGAACGATTGTTGATAAGCACCACCAAAGGCACTTGCTCCAGTTCGTCGCCAGGATTGGCATAATAGCGCTGTACACTGTCTTCCGATCGTCCTTCAGTAGAGACAATCATGCCGCCGGGCAAAACCAGATCGGCCACATCCACTGCAGCGCGCAACACACCACCCGGGTTATCGCGCAAATCCAGAATAAGACCATTGACCGCCTTACCAGAAACCTTTCGGTGCAACTCACGGGTTAACTCGTAACCGGTATCACGCTGAAACATAGAGAGCTCAATTAACCAAAAGCCATCATGCAAATCTTTTATTCTGACGCTTTTCATTTCCAGAGTTTCGCGCGTCATAACCAGTTCTACTGGCTCTCCTTTGCCCAGAGGTAATACTTGCAGCTCGATGCTTTCTCCAGCTTTACCCCGCATTGAGTCAATCGCCTTATCTGCACCGATCTCAGTCACACGTTGAGAGTTGATACGAATAATAATATCATTCGCCTGCATACCAGCCCGTTCAGCCGGAGAATCTTCCAGGATACTGACGACTTTTACCCGGTTATTGTCAGCGACCACTTCGACTCCCAGACCATCGTACACACCATCCGCTGAAGATTGCAGTTCGAGCAAGTCCTGCTTATTGAGGTAACCGGAATAGGGGTCAAGAGACTTGAGCATGCCATTGATTGCCCCTTCGAGTAGCTGTTTATCGTCCACCTGATCCACATACATATGCTTGATCTGCCAATAGGTTTCGGCAAAGGCTTTTAATTGTTCCATTGGCACAGGCGCCGGTTTGGTGAGTTTTTCCGGGACCGAATTGTCTCGAGCGTGACTGATAGAAAACAGCATAAGCGCTGCCAGAGAAAATAGAATGCGCAGACTGGAACGTACCATAACCACTGACCTCATGAACAATACGCTTCACACCGAACCCACAGGCTCAATACAGGAGCCAAGTATCTCGGCTCTTATAATCACTATAGTTCAATCGAAAATTAACTGCCGACTATTAAGCAAAACGTATAAATGGAGCGATAAGTGTTTAACTGGTAATAATGAATAGTAATAAAAATAGGATGATTGAGGAAAAAAATGGCCGGAGCTGAGCTAGCTGCCTATCCATTGCCGTGGATCGCGTGCTTTACCTTGATGTCGAATTTCAAAATAGAGTCCGGGCGACTTTTGACCACCGGACTGCCCGACTGTGGAAACCAACTCACCCGCTTCGACCCAGTCCCCCACTTCTTTAAACAAAGACTGGTTATTCCCGTACAGACTCATATAGCCCTGACCATGGTCAATAATTAACAGCAGCCCAAACCCACGTAGCCAGTCAGAAAATACCACCCGGCCATGAAACACCGCCGCAACTTCCTGCCCTTCACGCGCGGCAATTCGGATACCATTACTGCGCATGCCTTTATTGATTGTTTCACCGTAATTTAGCGCCACTCTCCCTTTGAGCGGCCAACTTAATTTTCCTTTAACTTTTGCCAGGCCATCGAGATCCTGCTGTTGAATAATTTCTCTTAAAGCTTGCTGCATTTGCAGCAAAAGGGATTGTAACTCTTCTTCATTTTCTTTTAAGTTGGCTAGTTTTTTATCTTCAGAAGCAATGCTTCTTGCCAGCTGTTTTACTTCTTTTTCTCGTTGAGACTTCAGTGAAATAAGACGTTGCTGCTCAGCTTTTTGCGACTGCTCGAGTATTGCCAGTTGCTTAATGTTTGCTTCAATATTGCTACGAACCTGCTGCAGCTCGACAAGGGTTTTACCCAGCTGTTGAATGCTGCGAGTACGCGCCTTATTTAAATAATCATAATAGGTTATGACTCGCCCAAGCTTAGCCGGCTCTTCCTGATTTAATAACAGTTTCAGGTATTCCTGGCGGCCTGAAGAGTAAGCACTGCGAATTTGTTGCGCCAATATCGCTTGATGATGTTGCTGTTGCTTTTGCAGTTCTTTTTCCTGACGGCGGTTATCGCCCAATTTACGTTCTTCACGTTGAATTTGTCGCTGAGTAGCGCGCAAAATTTTTGCTGCCGAGTTGATTTTTTGTTCCGTCTTTTTAAGCGCCTGAGCTGCACTTCCGTATTGCTTTCGTTTGGAGTCGATTTTCTTTTGCAGCTGCTTGATTTGTTGCTTGATTTGTTCCAGTTGTTGTTGCGTCTGTTTACTTTTATCGGCAGCCATAAGCGACAGCGAGCACCATGTCAGTAACCCGCACACCAAAGCCTGAATGATTTTTTTAAACATCGGCAATCTTATAATTCTCGTCAGCCGTTACAATTAGATTCGCAATCGAACAAAAAGATGCCCGGAAATCCGGGCAGCCTTTAACTTAAACGCATAATGGGTCGGCCCGTCATTTCTTCGGGTACCGGCAGCCCCATCAAGGTTAACAGAGTTGGAGCGACATCCGCCAGTACTCCATCAGAGACAGCAACTTCGGCGGGTCGTCCGTAATAAATAAACGGAACCGGCTCACTGGTGTGCGCTGTATGAGCCTGACCCGTTTCATCGTCGGCCATTTTTTCGGCATTACCATGATCGGCAGTAATCAACACTTCACCGCCCACTTTATCGAGCGTTTCGATAATCCGTCCAAGGCAGTTATCGATGGTTTCGATGGCTTTTACCGCAGCGTCGAAGTTACCCGTATGACCCACCATATCAGGATTGGCAAAGTTACCTATGATTACCGCAAATTCATTGGACTCGATGGCTTTCACTAACTCATCGGTCATCAAAGGAGCGTTCATTTCGGGTTGTAAATCGTAGGTAGCTACCTGAGGCGATGGGATCAACTTACGCTCTTCGCCGGCAAATGGTTGTTCAACACCACCGTTAAAGAAAAAGGTTACATGAGCGTACTTTTCAGTTTCAGCAATGCGTAACTGCTTCAACCCGAGATTTTGCAAATACTCTCCCAGTACATTGCTATGTTTCAGTGGAGGAAAAGCGACCGGTGCTTTAATGTCAGCAGCGTATTGAGTCAGCATCACAAAACCCGCCAGCGCTGGTGTTTTTACCCGGTCAAACCCTGAAAAGTCTTCTTCGACAAAAGCACGAGTAATTTGTCGAGCGCGGTCAGCTCGATAATTCATAAAAATCAGTGCGTCGTTATCGCTCACTGGTCGCGCTTGACCAATGATGGTAGTACTGACAAATTCGTCATTTTCATCACGCGCATAGGCCGCTTCAAGTGCCTGAAGTGCAGAATCAAACTGATACTCGGCTTTTCCCTGAGTCATCATATCGTAAGCGGCTTGAACGCGATCCCAGCGTTGATCTCGGTCCATGGCGTAGTAACGCCCAGTCAGAGATACGATTTCGCCAGCTCCAATGGATGCTGCGTGAGTTTCGATAGCTTCAATGGATGCTTTAGCGCTGCGGGGAGGCATGTCTCGACCATCCAGAAACGCATGGATATAAACTTTGTCTGCGCCACGTTGTTTCGCCAAAGTCATCATGGCAAAAATATGATCTTGATGACTGTGCACGCCACCGGGAGACAACAACCCCATAATGTGTACTGCCCCCCCATTGGCAACGGCATCGTCTACTGCTTGGCACAAGTTAGGATTATCAAAAAATTCGCCATCATCAATAGACTTGGTAATACGGGTGTAATCCTGATACACCACTCGTCCTGCGCCAAGATTTAAATGCCCTACTTCCGAATTTCCCATTTGACCACTAGGGAGCCCAACATCCAGCCCGGAACCTGAAATCAGGGTATGCGGGCAGCTTTGCCACAATCGGTCAAAGTTAGGCGTATCGGCCGCCAAAATGGCATTATTTTTAGGATCTTCGCTGTATCCCCAGCCATCAAGGATCAGCAAAACCATAGGTTTGGGAGAGGTGCTCATTGTCAGGGAATTACCTTTGAGTGATTTCTTAAACGCAATGGCGCCGAATTATACTATGGAATCGACCAAAATGGTGACACCCACTCAAGCCAATCTCCGAATGTAGGTTGAATGTGATGGATTTGGTTATATCGGTAGCCAGCGCTGGTGAGCAGAGGCGTGATCGGCTATGCTAGGAGCTGTTTCGGCTTATCGCAGTTCAGTGAGCTGTTCTAATAATCATAATAATGACATCAACAACTCAAGCCCCTAAAACGCTTTCTCCTTTCTCCAGTGGCTGGTTTATCCTGCTGCTACTGGTTGTGGTACTTCTATGGATAATCGACTGGCAGCAATCACTTTATTTTCCTCTCTATCAAAACCTGCAACCGCTTTTGCAGCTGGAGCAAATTGACAAGTTAGATGTTTACGAAGTACTGCTATTTCCTTCTATCCTGCTCGCCTGTGTTCTTTACTATTGTGCCTTTGTGATGCGTGCTAGCAATAGCGCACTATTACTGCTGTTAACTTTGGTGCTGGCAGCTGCAGCAACTTGGTGGCAGGCCAAAAGTCATGCCCAGTGGCTACCCGTCATCGAGTTTGCTTTTTCGGCCTTAAGCGGCTGGTGGTTTGGCCTATGTGAGCGATTGCACCAAAAACCACTAAAGCGTTTAATTGATGAACACCAACAATGGGGCCTGGAAACCGTACGCCAATTGCAAGAAGGGCAACGCCTTAACCGTGCATGGCAACGTTTGCAGTTACTGAATTTTGATCGTGACGTACTACAACAAGGGTACGAGCTGGCCGAAGCCTGTGAGCGCAAACGCGACTACGCACTGGCCAAGACTATCTACCAGCGGCTCAGTCAGGGTCGCGGTTATGGTGACAGCAAGCAAAAGCTGCAAAAACTGGATTCGGTGGTCAGCAAAACGCCAAGTCTTGCCGGTACTGTCGCTATGGATCAAACTCTTTTAATGCCCGCCGATGGCTTGCAGCCGCCGACCTTAGGTCGCTATCGCGTCGAAAACATACTGGGTAAGGGTGCCATGGGCGTGGTGTACCGGGGTATCGACCCAGCCATAAACCGCGAAGTTGCGATTAAGACCCTGTCCTTATCCGCAGAGTTTGAAGATGACGAACAACAAATGGCGCGCGAACGCTTTTTCCGCGAAGCGGAGACAGCCGGCAAGCTGAATCACCCCAATATAGTCACTATCTACGATGTCGGCGAAGAACAGGATCTGGCATTTATTGCTATGGATCTTCTGACTGGTGTACCACTGGATCAGCACATCAAGAAAGATACCTTATTGCCCCCACCTTTGGTTTATCAATTAATGGTACAGGTCGCTTCTGGACTCTCTTACGCTCACCAGAAAGGTGTCGTACACCGAGATATAAAGCCGGGCAACTTAATTTACGATGATGAAAAGCAGGCGGTCATCATCACCGATTTTGGTATTGCCCATCTGACCGATCACAGCAAAACCCGAACCGGCGCTATTCTGGGAAGTCCTTTTTACATGTCGCCCGAGCAGGTTCAGGGTAAAAAAGTGGATGGCCGCAGCGATATATTCAGTCTCGGCATTACGTTTTACCAAATGCTCACAGGTACGCTACCCTTTAAAGGAGACTCTCTGGCGACAGTAGCACTCAACATCACCACCAAGAAACATGAACCGGTTCGCAAAATCCGAGCTGATTTACCGGCCAGTGCGAGTAGAATAATAAACAAAGCATTGCAAAAAGAGGCAGACAAGCGTTACCAAAGTATTGAAGAATTCAAAGATGCTCTAATCAATGCGCTCAAACGCGACTTTAGAGCTAACCCCTTTAACTGATTTCAGGTGAGCCATACGATAATGCAGTCCTTTACATGGAAAGTAACTGGTGTTTCCGATCAGGGTAAAAAACGCCAGAACAATGAAGACGCAATTGGTTGGCAAGTGAATGCCGAACAGGGATGGCTGTGCGCGGTGATCGCCGACGGCATGGGCGGACACGCCGCCGGAGAAGTAGCCAGTAGTCTTGCTCGCACTCAGTTTTTGGATTTGGTAGAAGACTTGTTTACACGTCCCGGTAATTTCCCTGGTGAAATCACCATGCGTAAAGCGCTTAGCGAATATATTCTGCGGGTCGATAATCTTATTAAACAACATGCTAAAGAGCATCCCGAAGATCAAGGGTTAGGGACCACGCTGGTCGCCGTTATTCTGTTTAACAACCAATGCTGGATTGTCAATATTGGGGACTCGCGCTGTTATCGCCTGCGCGGTGAAGAATTCAAACAACTGACTCGTGATGATACTCTGGTACAAAGTTGGCTCGAAAATGGGCAAATCAGTTACGAAAAAGCAGAGCAGTCGCCCTATAAAAACGTACTGACTCAGGCGTTAGGCGCCAAAGAATCATTAAGTCCACAAATATTGTCAATCGATGTGCAATGTGGTGACAAGTTTTTACTCTGCAGCGATGGGTTAAGTAACTGCATGTCTGACGCTTTTATGAGTGATACCCTGACTCAATATTCGTTAGAAGAATCCACTCGCCAATTACTTGACGAAGCACTCACTACTGGCGCTCCAGATAATGTATCATTGATCGTTATCGCACAAAGTTAACTGGAGAAAGACATGGCTTACATTGGTTTGTTGGTCGATGATGTTATCGTCAACAAGTTTGATCTCGAACAAGGCGTATTAACCATCGGTCGCTCGCCGGACAACGATGTCCAAATCGAAGACCATGCGGTCAGCAGCTTTCATGCCCAGATATTACGAGAAGACGATCCATATTTAGAAGGACAGGTTCAATATATTTTAGAAGATCTAAAAAGCACCAACTCGACCAAAGTAAATGGGCATAAAGTTGATAAGTACAAACTGCTCAATGGCGACTTGATTCAAATTGGCTACAACAAATTTCGCTTTGTTGATAAACATCAGGTCAACCTGGATCGAACAGCAGTTATCCTTCCTGATCAACAGTGATAGCGATTTCGCCCATTATTTTTCGCGTGATATAAGTTGACATCTGCCTTTTCAATTAACTCACTTAAAAACGTCGCAGTACTGGTTTGATCATAATCGTATTGCGGCGTTTCGCAGGCTAATCCCACACTGATGGTAACGAAGCGGGCGGTCAAGGATTTAACATGCTCTAACTCCGATTTACGAATATTGTTTAAGCATTTTTCCACGGCCTGCTTAGCGTCTTCAAACGTTGTCTCGGGCAACAGTACAATAAACTCTTCGCCTCCATAGCGCGCTGTAATATCGGTACTTCGATTAAATGACTTCCGGAGTTTTAATGCGACTTGTTTAAGGCACTCATCTCCCTGTTTATGGCCATAGTAATCGTTGTATTGTTTAAAATGATCAATATCGATCATCAATAAGCACATAGGTAACTGAGATCGAACCGCCCGTTTAACTTCCTTAAGCGCCTGTTCCGAAAAATAGCGTCTATTAAACAAACCAGTAAGTGGATCAATGGTCGACATTTCAACCAATACTTTATTTTGTTGTTCCAGCTTTTCTTTAGCCTGACTCAACAATTCAGTGCGTTGTTGAATGGTTGACTCTAAATGATTAAATTGAGCACGATGAGTTTTTAACAATTTTCTATTGGCAAAATAGTCAGTAAACTTTCCGATAAACTGTGATACGGCATGCAACGTCCGAGTAAGCACCTGTACTGGAACCACTTCTAGCTCCAGCAACTGCGATACTCTTTGCTTACTTGAGAAGTTACAGCTTGCTTCTACTTCCAACAAATAACGTCCCGGTCGTAGTGCAGTCAAAATGATCTGACTCCCCATGATATCGATCCAGTCTGAATTAATCCCCAATAATCGGTATTGATATTTCACTGGAGATTTACTCCAGAACCAGTAACAAGAAAGATCGATTTTAAGTACCCAGTTTCCCTGCACTACCGATACCTTACGTTCAACCTGAACAGGTTTTGAGTCCAACGATAAGCTCACAACTTGAGGCTGAATGGGCGGAATAAGCTTTCTCAATTGCTGTATATCAACAACACTGAAAAAATCATTTAAGCCACACCAAACTTTATCGTCAACGCACGCCAAACTGCGGCTGGTGGTGAACTCCCAGTAGGAACCATTGGGAAATTGATCCAGAGAGAATTCAATTTCACCTGACACTGTATTCAGTATCTGCAAACCTTCTGAAGTTCCCAATAACAAAGTATCCTCATTAACTCTTTCAATAGCCCAGGCAGCGACACTCAGTGAGCTCTTAAAAAGCTTTTGAACTCCATAATCTTCAAACTTTAAAATATGATTATCGGCACTCACAGCAAAAGGCTGTGTTTTATTAAACGTAAGACAATAAATATTAGAGTAATCATCGCCTAGCTCGACGGCTTCGAGTTGTCGATTTTGCCAGTCAAGCCGCCAAAGGCCGCGACCCAAAGTACACACATAAATGGTTGATTGCTCGGCAGCTTGAATGGAGTAAACGTATCCAATGGAACTGTTCTTTTGATCATGTAACGGCGTAATATTGCCACTACTTCGGTCATATAAGTAAAGTCCCGTGACACTACCAATTAACACATAATGTTCGAGAAAAAAAAGACAGCGACAGGGTTGGTTAATTTCTATTTCTTGTTTTTCGTGCTGATTACCCCGAAGCATAATAACACCGCGGTTAGTCGCGGCCCATAACTCATCAACCACAACGTTGGAGGTAGTCGATTCAACTAATACAGTTTCCCGTTGCAAGTCCCAAACTTGCAATCCATCGAGCTCGGACAGAATTTCAAATTGCATCGTGGCGCGATCGATAATAAAACTTTGCTGAGTGCCACCAACTAAAGTGCATTCTTTTATATGGCGCACTGATAAATAAGAGTTATTTGTGATCGGTTCAGCTAAACCAATCCACTGCTCGATAACCGGTATCTTAAAAAGTCCCTTGTGCTCGGATGCGCACCAGAGGTTGCCATAGTGATCACAAGCAATATCATTTATTTGTTTATTGAGCAGATAACATTTACGAACACTGACACCTAATTGTTCATCGAGCTGACAATAGAAAACACCGTCCGATGTCGCAACCCAGATCCATGCATCATCAGCCGGGTAAAACGATAATACAGGAGTCAATGACTCAGGCACTGTCATTACCTTGGAGACTTGAAGTAAGTTATCCAAAATAACGACGCCTCTTTCAAAGGTGACAAGAAACTGATTATCCGCAAATCGTATAGTTTGGCAGCGACCCAAATCGGATAATTTACGACTCACAATAGGCTTAATCTGCAAATCCTGATAAGACCAAAGTCCCGTTTTTCCGCTATTTAACAAGCAAACACCCTCTCCGTTAGACGCAAGAGCAGTGATGTACTCATCCTGTAACCATGAACGTCGATGCTTCAACGTCGAGTCTTGCAACTCAACCAGATTCAAGCCCTTGGCGCAGCCTAACAAAAACTCAGTTGCTGAAATTGATGTCGCTACTTCGCATAGGCCCCAGCCTTTTGCGGCGGTATTTAACTGGTGATCGATAAGCATGCTGTCACGGTTCAGCCAATCCAAGCCGCTATCCGAGCAGATCAGTGCATAGTCAGCTGATTCACCAATAGAGCGCATACCGTGCGATAACAACTTATCCCTGCGATTAAGTACCTTAACCGTCTCGCCATCATAAATTGCCAGGCCGGAGGCTGTTGCCATCCAGATCTTGTTATCGAAAAGATTAAGTCGGTGAATTTGGTGAGTGGGCAGGCCGTCCCCCCGGTGAATATGCTCTTCACAGGGTATCCAGGAGATTGAGTTTGAACGCGCCTCGCTATTGCTCATATACGCTTATAATTGATTTTTTAAATAGTATAGACGGGATTTGAAAACTTGATAGTAATTACAATAAGTTACGAAGAGATAAAGGTCGCTGCATTTAACTGTAGGATGAGTAAATAAAAGTAAGCTCACTAAAGTTTACTTTTATTTGGGCAAGAATCTGAAAAAATCACTATCACGAATTATTGTTTAAGATGATATTTCAGACTCATGAACAAATAAAATTCTTACACAGAATCTATTTTAGGTTACGGCTAATTATATTTTAACTAACCCCTTCCAGTTTTCATTACTATCTCCTAACACTAAAAAGTGCGGATTGAGCAGCTCGTCTTTGGTATTGTATTCCATAACTTCGAAGTCCGTTTTAACCAGTCGACCACCGGCTTCTTCAACTATGATTTGTGCTGCAGCCGTATCCCACTCTGAAGTTGGTGCAAGACGCGGATAAAAATCAGCTTCACCTTCGGCAACCATACACATTTTTAGAGAACTACCTTTGCTGGCAAGATCGTAGTTTTTCATTTGCTCACACAATTGTTCAACTTTATCTAAACCGTGCCGACGACTGGCAACAATAGTGTAGTGCTTATCACCATTAACTATCGGCACAGAGCGAACCGTTATTTTTTGCTTTTCTGAATTACCCAGTTGTTTAAAGGCACCAAAATATTTGGCGGAAAAATAAAAGGTATCTTTTACCGGTACATAAATGACACCAAGAATCGGGCGATGATCATGTATCAATGCAACATTGGTAGTAAACTCTCCATTACGCGCAATAAACTCCTTGGTGCCGTCCAAAGGATCAACCAGCCAATAGGTCTGCCACTGTTTACGCTCTGCAAAAGCGATAGCTTTACTTTCTTCTGATAACACCGGTATATTAGGCGTCAATTTTTGTAAGCCGTCTTCTAAAATTCGGTGCGATGCCAAGTCAGCTTCAGTTAATGGCGAGTCGTCCGATTTTAATCGCTCGCCAAAATCATCACGGTTATAAATGGTTAGAATAGCGTCGCCAGCCTGCTTTGATAGTGTAATCACAGGCTCAATTAAATCTTGGTAGTTCATAAGATCCCCAATTAATTATTTATTTTCTTTTTTATTAAAATAATCTCTAACCATATATAAGGCGGCAATACTCCGTGCCTCAGTGAAATCATCTTTTTGTATCAGAGCATCGATTTCTGACAGTGGATAGGGTATCACTTCGATAGGTTCAGGCTCATCACCTTCCAGTTTTTCTTCATACAAATCTTCGGCTAAAATGACACTCATGGTGTGGCTTAAATAGCCAGGTGCCAAAGATATTTTCTTTAACTCAGTGAGTTGTTTAGCTCCTAAACCCACTTCTTCTTTTAATTCTCTATTGGCAGCCTCAAGAACATCTTCATCTTGTTCTACCAGCCCTTTGGGCAGCGCGAGTTCGTACTTTTCGACGCCCGCAGCATACTCCCTGATTAGGAGAATATTTTGCTCACTGTCTACTGCTATCACCATCACTGCACCACGCCCACCGGCTTTTAGTCGCTCATAAATCCGGCGCTCACCATTGGAAAACTCCAAATGCAGCTCTTCAACACAAAATATTCGCGTTTTGGCGACTTGAGTTTGCTTTAATATTTTGGGTTTTTGTTTCATAGTGATTAAACAGTTGATGGCAACTTCATTATATCTTGAAATTGCTCAATAGTATAAAAGGGAGACATAGAGCGAGCTGGCTGTTTTGAATCCGGTTGAGCGATACCCATGATATGTTCAATACCAAACTTAGCGGCAGAGTGTAATATGGACAGGCCATCGTCAATAAATAAGGCTTTTTGCTTATCAAAATCAATGCGTTCGTGTAGTTGTTGCCAAAACGCCTGTTCTTCTTTGGGTGCACCAAATTCATGAGATGAAATTAGCTCATCAAAATACTCATGGAAATTGTTATTCAACATCTTGATTTCCAAACTCTTTTGATGTGCATTCGTCACCAGATAAACTTGCTTTTTCTGCTCATTTAAAAACTTTAAAAATTCCAGAGCTTGCGGACGAAAGGCGACTTTATGAGCTATAGTTTTCTTGTGCTCAACGATATCAATATCGAGCGTAGAGCTCCAGTAGTCGAGACAATACCAGTTTAACGTACCGCGAATGGAGTCAAATTGTTCGGTTAGTTTTTGTTTTGCTTCGTCGAAGGAAACACGATGGATTTCGGCATAAACTTTGGGTAGATATGTTAACCAGAAAAAATTATCGAAATGCAAATCAAGAATAGTGCCATCCATGTCGAGTAGCACTGTATCGATATCTTTCCAAGGTAATGGATTCATTAACTAAACTCTAACGTTTAAAGGGAACTGTCATTTGTAGTTGACGACGACCGTTTTCGCCCGGTTTTAAAAATGCAATGGTGCTTTTCAGCTCTTCGGGCACTTGTTCAGTCACCGATATATCTAAGGTAATATCCTTGTTCCAGGTTACAATGGCTTTACCTTGAGCATCGAGCAAATTCTGTGATTTCTGTAATGCCACTTCTATTTGATGATCGTCCTGCGATTGAGCTTTCAAAGTAAAGTTACCTAACTTAATCACAGGACCGGATATCGATGCCGCACCCTTTAACCAATAAAGCGTTGCTTCAACATCAGCAGGCCCTTGTTCCGGATGAAACTCGAGCGATTCAATATCTGCACGAATATCTCCTTCCAGCACAACACCACGCATGGGAAGGTAAGGTGCTAACTGTGCTGCGGTTAGTTTAATACTTGCACCGGACAAGTACAGCGTCTGATCAAATCCCATTCGCCAGTTGCCTTCGGCAGACACTCTGGCATCATTCAGTAACATGGAGCCGCC
>JBFHVL010000079.1:0-14220 GCA_041589565.1 Kangiellaceae bacterium
ATTAAAAGCCCGTAAATTTGGGCGTTAACATTGTCTAACTAAAATTCGCGTAACCATTGAGTGGCCACCTGAGCATTTGGGCTTTCAAGTGTCCTTACCAGAAGATTTTACAACTGCAAGAATTCTTGTCCCTGAAACTCGAGGCACTTTATATCTCAGTAGCAGAACTCTTTGCAATGGCGAATGTCTGAAGTTACTCAGATCAATTTGGTAATATTTCACAAAATTTTACTATGTGCAAAAATTAACCAGATATCTTTCACTTAATGAAAATCCCTTGAAACTCGCCGAAACTGTGGCAGTTGGTGGCTGATATCTTCAATATGCCCAGCAACCACATGTACTACTTTTCTTTCCCTTTCGATGGCTCCCTTAATCAGTAGCAAGCGGCTACCAAGAATAGCCTGGCGAAAACGTTCAACCTTATCTTTCCAGACAATGACATTAATATTTCCGGTTTCGTCTTCAAGCGTTAAAAAGAGTACTCCTGCAGCTGTTCCCGGCCTTTGTCGACAGGTCACAACACCCGCAATTTTCACAAATTGACCATGACGCATCATGCGTAAGTCGGATGCTCTTTTACATTGAGAGACAGGTTTTGTTTCTCGTAGAATGGCCAGCGGATGACGTTTTAAGGTTAACCCGGTGGTTTGATAATCCATTAACATATCATCCACTTCAGCAGGAGGAGATAACAACACACCATCATCTAGCGCATCTTGCTGTGATGCCTCAACAGGTGATAGCAGCGGCTTGTAATCTTGCAATGCCAAAGCCTGCCACTGCGCCTGATAGCGATGGGCAGCAAGCCGATGTAATGTATCTGCCTGTACCAAAGCTTCACGCTCAGTTTTATTTAATTGCGAACGGGTAACCAGATCTTGCAGGTTTTTAAACGAAGCTTGCAGTCTTGCTTTTACCAGACGCTCGGCGGCTTGAGCATTAAACCCTTTTACCAGATGAAGTCCTAGTCGAATGGCAAGTTTTCGGTGCGGATCGCTAATCTGCTTATCCCCCTTTTCTAACTTGCCTCTATTATCAACCTCCAGAGTAGATGCCCATTCACTGTGCTCCACATCAATGGGCATTACTTTAATACGATGTCGACGAGCATCCTGAATAAGCTGTGATGGAGAATAAAAACCCATAGGTTGGCTGTTAAGCAATGCGCAATAGAATGCCGCGGTATGGTGCCGTTTAAGCCAGGCAGAAAAATAGGCCAAAATAGCAAAACTGGCAGAGTGAGACTCCGGAAAACCATAACTACCAAAGCCTTTCATCTGCTCAAACAAACGCTGGGCGTAATCTTCACTGTAGCCATTGTTTAGCATGCCCAAAATGAGTTTATCCTTATATTGATACAAGTCGCCATTTCGCCCCCAGCTCGCCATAGCTCGTCTTAATTGATCAGCTTCACCTCCAGAAAATCCTGCTGCAATCATCGCCATTTGAATAACCTGCTCCTGAAAAATAGGAACCCCTAATGTTCGCTCCAGTACAGACTGAATTTTCGGGTTTGGATAGTTAACCGACTCACGGCCTTCGCGGCGGCGCAGATAAGGGTGCACCATATCGCCTTGAATAGGCCCCGGTCGAACAATCGCAATTTCAATCACCAGATCATAAAAACATTGAGGTTTTAACCGCGGCAACATGCTCATTTGTGCACGCGACTCAACCTGAAAAACCCCCACGGAGTCACCTCGACACAACATTTGATAGGTTGCAGCATCTTCTTTGGGGATGTCACTCAACGATTGAATCGAAGAATAACAAGACGTTAACTCAAGACACTTACGCAGCATCGTCAACATGCCCAGTCCCAGAACATCAACTTTTAGTAAACCGAGCGCTTCAATATCGTATTTATCCCACTGGATAACCGTGCGATCGGGCATACTGGCATTTTCGACTGGCACCAAGGTAGATATGGGATTTTGAGTAATAACAAACCCACCCACATGTTGAGAAAGGTGACGAGGAAACCCCAGAATGTCATTCACTAACTGGAAGTAATGCTGAGCCAGTTGGTTACTGCCGGATAAATTAACCGATTCAAAATACTGCTTAAGTGAATCGGGCTTATCCCACCAGGCTAACGACTTGGATAAATAGTCCAGTATGGAGTCATCTAGCCCAAGAGCTTTTCCAACATCGCGGATCGCACTTTTCATTCGATAAGTAATGACCGTTGCTGCAAGTGCAGCTCGCTCTCTGGAATATTTTTTATAAATGTATTGAATAACTTCTTCTCGACGCTGATGTTCAAAGTCCACATCAATGTCGGGTGGCTCATCACGCTCGGGAGAAATAAAACGTTCAAATAAAAGTTCACTTTGTTCCGGATCAACTTCAGTGATCATCAGACAATAACAGACAACCGAGTTAGCAGCAGAACCGCGTCCCTGGCACAAAATTCCTTCACGTTTGGCAAAGGCAACAATATCGTATACGGTTAAAAAGTAGTGCTCATAACGCAACTGTTCGATAATGTTTAACTCTCGTTCTAATGTGGTGAGCGTTTTATCAGAAACGCATTTTGGCCAGCGTAACTTGGCTCCCTGGTAACATAGTTCACGTAGGTAATCGATGGGTTTTGTCGCTGGAGGAATCACCTCATTCGGATAATCGTATTTCAACTCACGTAGCGAAAACGAACAACGCTCGGCAATCGCCCGAGTCTCTTCCAGCAATGCTGCAGGATAGCGTTTCTGCAACTCTTCTAACGAAAGCAAACACTGCTCTGCATTCGACATCAGCGCCTGGCCAAGTTGCTGAACCGGTCGATTTAATCGAATAGCTGTTAAACAATGCTGCAATGGTAAGCGCTCAGTTCGATGCATTAACACATGATTATGCGCCACCATAGGTAAGTTAAAGTCTTCTGCCAAAGACAGACACTGCAGATAAAAAGCATAGTCGTTACTGGATAACTGCCGCCGATATCCAATCCACAAACGATGAGGAGCAATAGGCAATAATGCTTTTAATTGTTCCTGCCCGGTTTGCAAGTCACGCGGAGGAATCCAAATGACCAGAGCATGATCGATAAACCCGGAAAGATCCTTAAGTTTTATTTGATACTGTCCCTTTTCAACTCGACGACGGGCGCGACTAATGAGAGATGAGACTTCTGTATACGCCGCTCGATTGGGACACAGTAAAATCAACTGCAAATCTTTGGTATTATGAAAATCGACTTTAAAGTAAGAGCCTATAATTAATTTTAAGTTTGAGTTTTGAGCGGCTACATGAGCGCGAACAATTCCAGCAAATGAACACTCGTCGGTAATAGCAATTCCGGCATAGCCCAAATTTTTGGCTTCGTTAACCAGTTCGTCAGGATGTGAAGCTCCCGTCAAAAAAGAAAAGTTGGTTTGTACAAAGAGTTCGTAATATTTTATGGACATAGTCAGGCAAACACTCCGTGAACAAACCAACGCTGCTTATAATGATCGTAAAACACCCAGTAAAAAACACCCGATGCATGTTGTGCAACGTAATAATCGCGCTTAATATTTTTTTGCCACCATTGGTGCTCAATTCGCTCCGGTTGTGACACCAAAGTTAACTTACCATCCCAGTACAACTTTTCAGGGTGATAGCCAATCATCTGTGGAACAGGTAACAACCAGCCCGGTCGCTCATCTACTTCACGCTCGGACACAGCTTGAGCGTTTTGAAGCTTGCCACTTGTAACATAGCTACCAACGCTTTCTTCGCATTGATTGACCACCCGATTGGCCAGCTCGGGGACTACAGAGTTTTTTTTACTGAGCCAGACGCAACTATCTGCACCTAGGCGAGCGCGCACCTTATTAACAAAGTGCAGATCATCGTTGAACGCTTCGCTATGAGCCAACAGAGACTGCTCAGTTACCTGCAAACTAGTGAGTCGTTCAGCGCTTAAAGTGATCCGCTCGATGGGACCTGTCAATACAACCGATTCAAGTCGCAAGCGGGTCAACTCCATACATTGAGAAGACTGCAAATAAGCATCCGATAAATGCACTTCAAATTCAGTTTGAACTCGATAACTGTCCTGTAATTGCCAGAGCAAGCGATGAGTTGCTTTTTGATGAAGTCGTAAAAACTCGATCAGCTCATCCACCAAACGACGCATGGGAAATAGCAAAGCTTCACGGCTATGGATGACATCCATAAATTCGAGCGTTTTCTCAAAGTTGATTGGCGGTTTAAAGCCAAGTTGCACATCAGGCTCTTGCCCCATTAATTGTCTAAAATAACTCTGGGTCGAACGACCAAGTCGCTTACTCACAACGGTTTCCGGTAAAGCAAAAACTTGTTTAACCTGTTTTATGCCAAGCGCGGAAAGCTTATGCTTAACGTCGTTAGCCAGAGGCAGTAACTCAACATCCAGTCGCTCTACTAAACGACGAAATTTTTGCTTATCAAACACCCGGTGAGTTCCATCCCATGAAGACAAAGACTCCCTCAAAGGTAAATAAGAAAATACTTCCGCAGCTTTAGGCGTCGGCCCTATCGCCATTGAAAAAGAAAGCGCCTCTGGATCGAAAGTTGCTGACAAGCAAGACATCAAATGTTCAATACCCTTGAACAGAGTCAGACTCCGTCCCACTTCAATCAACAGCTTATCCGGCGACCAAACCGACAGCAGAGAAGAAAAAGCACAGGCTTTAGCAGCAAGGTGACGTAAAGCGTCTTCTTCTCTAACTCGCTTCCGCTCCACCAGCTTCAACGTTTCACACATCGCATAAGCCGTCGCTACTCGCTGCCCTACTCGTACACCCGCCTGCTCAGCGATTCCGTTGCAACAGGTAATGCGTTGGTGCTCACTTACCGCAACGGGTTTATCAGTCGGCCCTAACCAGAGAGACTCCAGCGGCAATTGCTCAAAGCGCACACATAGCCACATCATGACGACCTAATGCAGATGAGAAGATAATGCACTCTCAAATACCTTTGCAGTGCTATCTTCCTGTCGCTGAAGCCAACCATCGAGTTTCACCAGATGATCATTAAGTGGCTGCAAAATGGAGTCCGACTTAGGCTCAAATCGCGGTTTAAATACCGGCCACTCCGCTGCCGACAAAGGCGTCCAAAAAGAGCGAGATGTGTGCAATGACAAAGTGAGCTCCTGGCCACTCCAGCCGCCGGGCTGTTTAAGCACAGAAACCTTACAGTCACCTTGCTGATTGGTTGTCAGAGATAGTCGTAACTGGCAGGGGGAGGGCTCTCTAGCCGCGGTGGCATGACGCAACACAAATCCCCAACACTGGCCATGACGAGCCCCCAGAACCAACTTACGCAAATGAGACTTCGATACCCCATGCTTTGGCAGCCACACCAGTGCAGCCGAGCAAGCTTTGGATACGAGGGCCTGATAAGCCGCCCAAATCAACGAGTCTTGTGTATCGCACCGGATAAGCAGTAACTTATCGAGTGAAAGCCCCCAATGCCCCAAGGTCTCTGCGGTAGGAGTAAAAGGGGGATTAAGCCAAACTTGATATCCCCCTAATGACATTAGGCGAGTCAACAAGGGCCGAAGTAGCCGCAGTTCACCTACCCCTGCTCTTGTAAGCAGTAGTTCACTTATTCCTCCTTGAGGCCAACCGCCATCATGCAAAGCGGCATCCAACTTAGGGAAGCCGGTAGTCATAGTTGGCCGCTGCGAACAGGTACGAGAGCCCTGCCGCAAGACGGGTTGCTGCAATAGTTGCTGGATACTTACTTTTCTGGACACGAGGAAAACACTAAACACTCAAACACTACTTATATAAGTAGCATTTTTTATAGAGCGGATCCAGCTTTGATCGGGTGAAGAACGCTAACTCTCTGAAAATTCTCAGTTAATAGTTCAGAACGAAAAAAGCCGCTCAACTGAGCGGCTTTACTAAATGCAATAAAAACTTTTAAAAACAACTACTTCAAGTGTTTTTTAAGGAATTTTTCCATCTTTGTGTAAAGCTCAATACGGTTTTCTTCCTTGCGGAAGCCATGACCCTCGTTGAGCTTATAAATCCACTCATCATCGGATAACTCTACACCACGATCTTCCAACTCATCTCGCAGTTCAAGCGCATGCTCTTTAACCACACGAGGATCTTTGGCACCATGAACAATCATTAGTGGCGCTTTAATTTTATCCACATGAGCCAGTGGAGACATACGACTCATCAGCTCTTTATCTTCGGGATCACCAATCTGGACTTTCATAAGTTCTTTAGCAGGTTCCCAATGTTCTGGCATAGATTCAAACAATAAGCCTACATCGGTTACACCCACATAGTTGATACCACACTTATAGAGATCTGGAGTGAAAGTTAAGCCCGCCATAGTGGCATAACCACCGTAACTAGCACCATAAATACAAACACGCTCAGGATCTGCAATACCTTCTTTAACCAGATAATTTACAGTATCGGTAATGTCATGCTGCATTTCAGCACCCCACTTACCACCGTAACCCGCCTGCTCAAACTCTCGACCGTAGCCGCCAGAGCCACGATAATTTACCTGAACCACTGCATAACCTCGACTGGCAAAGAACTGATGCTCTGAGTTGAAGCCCCAAAAATCTCGTACTCCAAAAGGACCGCCATGAGGGTTAACAATTAATGGAAGCTTCTTTCCATCGCTATTTTTAGGAATAGTGACGTAGCCACGAAGCGTCAAACCATCTCGACTTTTAAAGCGGATTGGTTTCATTGGCGACATTTGGTCATCATCAAGCCACTGCATTGGCTCAGCCAGATAACGCACTTCACCACTTTTTCTATCGTACAGGTAGTATGCACCTGGATCTGTATCACTCCATACTGTAAGAATATTGAGCGATTCATCCTTGGTCATGCTGGAAATATTAACCATTTTTCCTTTAAAAGCAGCAGATAAGCCTTCTCTCAATTTTTTTTCAGCTTCATCAAAGTAAATACTTCTTGGGTAATCATCAAAATAAGAAACACCTAAAAGCTTCTTCTGCTTGCGAGACATAATCAAGCCAGTAACATCCACTTCATTATGCTCGAAGATAAGCTCGCCTAACTTGTCTTTGACTGGGTCGTAGGTATAGATAGCATTTTTATCTCGACCAATATTCGAAGCCACATACATAGTCTTATCATCGTAGGCAAAGCCTAATGGACTCAATGACTCTTCTAAAATATTAAACTTTCGAATACTGCGAAATTCTTCTTCATCTTTTTCCTTATAGAAAAACTCGCCATGCATACCTTCCATTGCGTAAGCACCACGCACTTTACCCTCATGATCGAGAATCCAGCCCTGAACATTGCCTGGATTTCTGGCAATAATGTTCATTTGTGGATTTCTTTTTTTACGGTCATTCCAACGACTATCCAGTGGTAATAAGTACAAATCTGCCGCTTTAATGTTACGACCGTTAAACTGAACTATTATATGTTCCGGATCATCAGGTAAGGTATGAACGACCGAAGCCGTACGAATACCTCTTCCTCCCGTAGAAATACTGGAGCCTACTAGCGTTGTAATGCGAGGTTTCTTCTCATTGGTAATCTTGTAAATTCCAAACGCTTCATTACCATCACTGTCCATGGTAAATACGATATCTTTATTATTAGCCCAGAAAAAACCCGCAATATCCTGCTTATCCAGAGCTGTCAAAAAGCGTGCATTTTTAAGACCATCGGTTTCCATAATCGCAATATTACGGTGACCATTGATTGGCGCTAAAGCAGCCAAGTATTTACCATCGGGCGAAAGTTGTAACTGTGAAAATTCAGCGTTGCGGAAAAAATCTTTAACAGGGATATTAGCGGGGTTTGCCCAGGACAAACTGGCTAAAAACAAAAGCGGTCCTACCAGTAGGATTTTTAACAATTTCATAAAGCCCTCCATTAATCGAGCATCGATTATATAACGAAGGCTTAGTCATTGAAGGGCGAATTTATTACAAAATATAAATTGGTAATATTAACTATATGTAGACTAAGCCTCTAATTTGAATTTATTTAATAACCAAAGTCCCTGAGACTGTATTCATCTGAACTTTTCCAGCAGCAGTTCCAACCGAAAATTCCAGCGCTTTTTCCTTTACAAAAGATGAAGTCACTGTACGGTCATTAAAACGATTTAAGATATCGCCGCCAGGTCCGGTCTGAAGCCTTACTTCTGCATTTAACGAATTTAACAAGTGTAATGAAGCTTCCCCTGTCACGGTAGTCACCTTAATGTACGGTGACTCAGAAACACTAAGCCCCAGCTCAATATCGCCAGAAACCGCCGAAATAACCGCTCGCTTTACGCCTTCACTTTTGAGTTCGGCATTCCCTGAAATAACACTGATTTGAATATCATCAGAGAGCAGATCGGCAGAAACATCTCCGCTGACATTGGAAACCATCAGTTTTCCCTGGCTTTCGGTCACGGTCATTGAGCCACTCACACTGTCCAGATCCAACTCGCCCGATACTTGAAGAACGTTAATATCACCGCTCACCGTTGAAAGATCCACACCCGCTGTTACATTTGTGACCTTAATATCAGAAGACACCCCTTTAAAGCGCACAAAGATGTTTTGTGGCACAAGCACCGTTAACTCAGAACCTTTACGGCCTCTTAATTGCCGACTTTGAGGCATTTCCACTATCATCACAATTGAGTTGCCACGACGTTCAAAGGTAAAGCCTTCGGCAACTTCATCCAGCGAGCCACGCACACTGACCAGCTCAGACTCAGCGCCAGTAACGGTCACTTTTCCGCGCAAATTCTCTATGCTAATTTCAGTAACACCTGTCGCTGCGACTGTTTCATCAACCGATGTCGCAGCCCATACCGAAGAAATACAAAACGCCAAAAGCAATAGGCTTCGCATAATAATCCTCAAATCGTTGGATAACTTAATTTAATCTGCTCTATCAACTGACGCTCTTGCGAATAGGTTTCAGCAAGCAATTCATTTAATCGTTGATTCCCGGGATCTTGCATTAATGCTCTTTTAATATCAGCTATTGCCTGTTCAATAATAACCAAATTATTCTTAACATCTGCCACCACGGCAGGATCCATAGATTCAGTTTGCTGCTCAAAATCGTCCAGAAAGCGCGCCTTAACTAATTGATGCTGATCTTCCATCAACTGCAAACTACGTTGTTGCTCAAATAAAGCAATCTGTTGTTGTTGCAAAGCTTGATAAGCGGACATAGATTTCCAAGAAATCGCCGTGGAAACCAAAGCTAGCAATAAGCTTGCAGCTACCGCATAGGGCATCCAGCCTTGCTGACTTTTACTTTTGAGCCTTGATGCATCTAACTCAATTCGATGACGAATCGCGGACCATTGATCATTAGGCGGCTCAATCGAATCTGGCAGACGCTCTATAGACTGCTTTATCTTACTCCAGTCACGATCATCACGCTCACTCATAACAACCTCTCTTTTAGCAAGTTCCGCGCTCGATGCAGCTGAGCTTTGCAGGTTCCAGTCGATATCGACATCACCTCGGCGATCTCATGGTGCGCCATACCTTCAATATCATGCATAACTAAAACCATACGCGCCTTAACCGGAAGTTGCGCAATAGCCAACTCCAAATCTCTTCGTGATCCCAATTGTAACGATTCGTCATTACTGGGCAACTCAGGTACTTCCAAACCATCTAATTCGCGATTTTTATTGCTTCTAAAATAACTGATAACCAAATTGCTCGACAATCGATGCAACCAGGTTCCAAACTGACTTTCCCCTTTAAAGGTACCAATTTTTCGCCAGGCCTGAACAAAGGATTCCTGCATCAACTCTTCTGCAAGTGCCTCATTGGCACACATTCGCAAGCAAAGGGCATAAATACGTCCTTTAAAGTGTCGATAGAGATTTTCAAAAGCCGACAAACTTCCTGTCTGGGCTTCATATACCCATTCCTCAACTTCAGTAGCCAGCTGACGACGAGCGTTCAGCTCTATTAAGTTGGCACTCAATACGATGTCCTGATATCTATTGTTTAGTGGTTAGACGAGCTATCGGTAAAATTCGTTTGAATGGGAGCACCATAAATTTCCTATGCTCCCAATTGTAAGGATGGATTATGAGAGGAAAAGCTGAAAGTTGCCAGTTTATCCCTGGGCGAGTAACTCACGTAAATCGATGATCGCGGCATTAGCCCTCGAAATATAGGACGCCATCACGAGCGAATGATTAGCCATTAAACCAAATCCACTACCATTGAGCACCATCGGACTCCAGACATTTTCCTGGGTTGCTTCCAGCTCTCGGATAATCTGTTTTAAGCTGACCCTTGCATTTTTCTTTTCCAGAACCTGAGCAAAGTCAATTTCAATGGCTTTTAATAAATGGATCAAAGCCCAACAGGTGCCGCGAGCTTCATAAAAATTATCATCGATTTCAAGCCAGGGAGTTTTTACCATCATTTGCGAACGAGTACTGGAAGATTGCTCTGCCGCTGAGTCTCCAGCCAAGTCAGTATTCACCCGCTCCTGCCCCACACTGGCAGTCAAGCGTTGAGACAAGCTACCCAGTCGTTTTTCGACCACCTGCAACCACTGGCGTAAGTTATCTGCACGCGCATAAAATTGAGCATCGGGATTAGTTGAGTCTTTCAGACTATCTCGATACGCTACCAGTTGAGCAATTCCTTCCTGGTACTTACCTTCCGCTTCTGGTAAAACCCAGGATAAACGATCGTTATTAAATAAAGGCTCAGCTTCTTTCAGGTTACTGTTTTCAATCGACTGAGATTGACTACGACTCATATGGTTTCTTAAAGCCGCACTCATATCGCGCACTTGAACTAAAACACCATATTCCCAGGCTGGCATGTTATCCATCACTATGCTGGGAGGCATTATATCATTACTCAAAAAACCACCCGGTTTTTCCAATAAAGTTGTCGATATATCAATTAAAGTATCTACCGTAGTATAGCCAACCACCAGCCCACTACCTGAGCGAGCATCTTTATCCGAAATTTCAATAAGATCGGGCTCAATGCTCCAATAAACGGCCAGCATGTAAAATCCCAATAGCAACACCAGAACGCCCCATAACCCTGCTTTTACCGGATTAAAGAAAGAGTCCGAATCGCTTTTTTTAACTTTGTTAAACATAGCCACTCCCGAAGAATGAAAGTTTAGTGTGCTGATTTCACTTGTGCCTGAACCGTTAATTGCTGACCATCATCGAAGACCAGAGTAACATCAACCATATCACCATTGCCGATGGCTTCGTTCATTCCCATAAACATAACATGCAAACCACCCGGTTTAAATTCGATGGTCGCCCCTGGAGCTAACTCCACCTCATTCTGATGTCGCATTTTAGCAATACCATTTTCATGAATGGTTTGATGAATCATCGAATGAGCGGCAATGTCACTATTCACTTCGATGAGTTTGATGGTTGTCGATTCATTATTAGTGACGGTCATGTAGAGCGCCGTACTTTTTTGAACAGGTAGTATCGCGCGAATCCACACATCGCTGACAACCACTTGCTTTTGGACCTTGGCAAAATCTTCAGCAAAAACTACCGAAGCGACCGCCATCAAAATTAAAACAACATTTAGCTTAAACTGGCGCATTTAAAGTGTCTCTAATTTTTTTGAGCAAACAAGGCATACTCATATTCAGTTAAAACAAATGAATTACAATTTGTAATGCGAGTTAGTTCACTAAAACCCACATTACATTAGAGACACGATGATACTTAGATTTTATCCGTTAGAATAGTGGTAATAATATAAGCCACCAGTGTCGGTGCAGTAAAAAATATAAGGCCGAACAATGTACACAACCGAACAATGAGTAAGTCCCAACCAAAGTAGTCAGCCACCCCGGCACACACGCCAGTAACTTTACCTCGGGATCTGGAGCGAAAAAATCGCTTTTTACCCGACGACCGATAGCTTCGATAATATTCACTCATGGATGACACTCCTCAATTATATCCCGACTTGATACCGTGACAATTACTGCTCTGACACTTGAAGCGCTAGCGACTCGCGACCTTAGATTTAATTGACTCGAGTTCCTGCTCCAATTTTTCCGAAACCACTAAATCATCAATTTGATCTTTCAGCGACTTGTGGCGCCCCAGGTCCATAACTTCCAATTCAGCTTCCATAAGATCCATTTTTCGCTCAAAAGCTTCGAATTTTTCAAACGCCACATCCAGATTAGGTCGGTATACCTGCTGTCTAACTTTTTTCTGCTTAACCAGAGTATCTCGGCGCAATAGCATCGCATCTCTTCTTGCAATGGCTTCGTTTAACTTACTTTGCAAACGATGGATATCAAACTCCAACTTTTCTACCGCTCCTTCGAGTTCTGCCATTTCCGTACGCTGAGTCGCCAGCATTTGTTCCAAACGACTTTTTTCTTGCAAAGCAGCTTTGGCTAAATCATCACGTCCTTTAGCGACCGCAAGCTCTGCTTTTTCCTGCCATTGCTCAACGTCTTTACCCAACTGCTCCATTTTCCGGGTCAGCTCTTTTTTATCCGCCAGAGTTCGAGCCGAAGCACTGCGCACTTCCACCAATGTTTGCTCCATTTCCTGAATAATCATCCGTACCAGCTTTTCTGGATCTTCCGCTTTATCAAGCAATGCAGTGATGTTGCTGTTAATGATGTCTGAAAGACGACTGAATACGCCCATGGCTCACCTCTCTTTGTATAACTGTTAAAAGTCAGGGTTAACCAAGACAGTTCATAAATCGTGCCATTTAAAGGAAAGAAAAATATTTTTCTTTTTATTCAATAGGATAGCCAGGGTTCATCCGTTAAAGACGACTTCTTGCAGAACCCGAGTTAGAACTCGCAATAGGCAAATTAACCAAATAATAGCGAGACTGATTACTCACGTATATTGGATGTCATAAAGGCCAATGCTTCCTGCAATAAGCCGGCATGAGCATCTGCACGATTGCCTTTTTCACTTAAAAAGCGACGCCACAGTCGCCCACCCGGCTGTGCATGAAATAACCCAAGCAGGTGACGTGATATCTGGTTAAAACGTCCTCCCGACGCCATATGCTGGCGGGTATAACGAGTCATAATTTCAACAACTTGCTCTCGGGTGGGGGGTGGTTCATTACTGTTAAAAAGCAAATGATCAGCTTCTGCCAGCATATAGGGATTGTGGTAGGCTTCCCGACCAATCATCACACCATCGACATAATTAAGATGCTGCTGAGATTGTTCCAGCGATGTAATTCCTCCGTTAATAATCACTTCCAGTTCTGGGAAATCCTGCTTAATCTGATAAACCCGTTCATAATGCAGCGGTGGAATTTCACGGTTTTGCTTTGGACTTAACCCCTGTAGCCAGGCTTTTCTAGCATGAATGATAAAAGTTTTGCAGCCTGCTGAAGCGACTGTATCGACGAATCGAACCAGATCTTCATAAGAGTCCAAATCATCCACCCCGGTACGGCTTTTAACGGTAACAGGAATGGAAACCGCCTGCTGCATTCGGTGTACACACTTCGCTACCAGATCCGGTTCAGCCATTAAACAGGCACCAATTTTTCCACGCTGAACTCGGTCGCTCGGGCAACCAACGTTCAGGTTAACCTCATCGTACCCCATAACTTCGCAGATCCGGGACGACTCGGCTAACTCATCAGGATCACTCCCGCCAAGCTGAGCGGCGAGCGGATGCTCTTCGAGATTAAAGCCCAGCAACCGTTGGCGATCACCGTTAATTACGGCTCCAGTAGTAACCATCTCGGTATATAGCACCACATGACGGCAAATTTGACGTAAAAAGTACCGATCATGACGATCCGTCCAGTCCATCATAGGAGCTATACACAGTTTTCGATTTAATACTGCCAAACGTCTTCTTACCCAAGCACATTGAAAAGGGTCGCTATTGTACTAAATTTAAAATATCAATGGTTAACAAAAGCCACTTATGGACAACACTCCATTTCGTATCGCGACTTTACAAAACAATGAAATCGACTCGAAGCTCTTGGGTACCATCTTTGCCCGCAAAGAGTTTGACGTTTCTCCCTTTGGCGATGCTATGTCCTTTATCCGCTATATGCGTATGCAACCCGCCGCTCATTGCCTAATTACCGACCTTGAGCTGAAAAAAAGTTCAGGCCTAGAACTCATTGAAAAAGTACGCAAGGACCAAAGATGGAGCAAAGTTCCTATCATTGTATTAGCCGAATCGGTTGATAAAGCCACACTGCTCAAACTTACTCAACTTAAAATTAATGGTTATATCGTCAAACCC
>JBFHVL010000080.1:0-14142 GCA_041589565.1 Kangiellaceae bacterium
GATACGAAGTAGCTTATAAATTAAATAGCCGATTAGAATAAGCATCAAGCCAATGGCGATTGAATACCAAAGCAATAGTTTTCGGATTTCTAATTGATATTTACGTTCGGTTAACTTTACATTAGTTTGTTCCTGTTTAATGGCTTTTCTGGCATCTTCAAGCTTTCGATCGATAGAAAGTATATTAGCAAACTGCTTTTCCTTTATCGCTTGTCGCTGGGCGCGTATTTGATGATATAGCTCAAAATATATTAAAGCTTTATCATGTGTATTTATCGCTTTATATGCTTGATAAAGGTGTTGATATAACAACTCCAACTTGTCTTCTCGGTTTAATTGCTTAACTGGATCAATAAGTGTGAGTCCAAAGCTAACTGCCTTATTGGATTGCTGGGCTTTTATCAAACTATCGACCTGTTCAATTTGCGCTGCAATCAATAAATCTTCTCGATAATGTTTTTTAGCAAGTGAGGCAGCTTGCTCTATCATTGCGAATGAGCTATCAAGTTTATTGTTATCACGATCGATTTCGGCTTTCATTAAATAAAAATAAATGCGCTGAATAGAGTCCGGATTTTTAGTAAACGCATTACTTAGTTCTTTAAATATATCTTCTGATTCTTCTTGATTGTTAATTCGATGCAGGATGTATCCATAATTTAGCAATACTTTTAACTTAGTTTCCACACTTAAATGTTTTGATAAGTGATAAGCGCGATTGTGAAAATCGAAGGCAATGCTAAATTGCTCTAGTTCAATGTGGGTATTGCCGATATTGCTTAAAGTACTTGCCACATTATTAGTTGAGTCTATATGTTCGTAAATTTTTAGTGCTTGATGATAATAATTAAGTGCACTTTCAAAGTCTGATAAATAGTAGAAGGTTTTGCCGATTGAATATAAAGTGTCGGCCAGAATATCTTGTCGATTTTCAATGACGGCAGACTCTTTAATGCTGAGTGCTTTTCTGTATGCGATGTCAAATTGACCATTGTTCATAGCTTGCTTGGCGATAGCGAGCTGTTGGTTAAGTGACGAATTAGTCGAGAGCGAGGTGGAAGAGAAAGCGGTGCCTGGAATGCCTAAGGTTAGGGTGGAAATTATTACAAGCTTTGATAGGAACTTTGAGTATCGTTTCATTTGCTCACATTGACATATTGTTGCTTTGGAGATTATTCAAAATTTTGACGCTTAACTCTTGTTCGTTGAACAATGATGACTAAGCCTAAAGTAAAAATTAACGACATAATAATGATTGCCCATTGTAGTTGGGCAATCTTTTTTAAGTATGTTTCTTCTCGTTTCTCCTGCTTCTTTCGAATCTCATTTATTTGTTTTCGGTTATCATCCAACTGTCTTTCAATAGCAATGGCCTCGGCATAAAGTTGAGTTCTTATATCTTGCGTTTCATCTAAAATCCGATGTTTCTCTTTTAAATATTGTAGAGCTTTCGACAGTTGGTTTAAATTCTCATAAGACTTATAGAGTACGTCGTAGGCATCAGCGAGTTTGCTAAGTCGTTTATTTTCACTGTAATATTCGACGGCTTGTTCGGAAAGTGCAATGGACTTTGAATATTGTTGGTTAATAATTTGAATTTTTGCTTTTTCTAATAACGCATCGAAATAAAGTGGTTCAAATACGTCTTTAGTAATGGAGATGGCTGTATTGATGACTTCTTCTGCAATTTTTGACTTTTTATGTGTGCGATGAACTTCTGCCAGCTGAATGGTGTAGTAAGCCATAAGTTCATTGGAGTTTTCAATGAGAGGCTTCACTTTTTTGTATTCTTCTAATGCTTGAAGATAAGCGCCTGATTTACCAAGGTCGTAAGCATAGTTTAAAAATAGCCCATGGTATAAAGGAGTAGATTTCGAATTCTGGTTGGATAACTTGATTGCAGCTTCTTCTATTTCTATGGCGGTTGAATAATCGTTTAAGTCGCTATAAATGTTAGCTTGATGACTGAGTAGTCGAACTTGATTGTCGATGTCACTAAGTTGTTCATATATTAAAAATGATTGCTGATAATAGTTAAGAGCAGAGTTGTAGTCCGCTAATAAGTAAAAGCTAGTGCCAATATACTTAAGTGCATTTGCGAGTTCAACTTGATTGTTGTCCATTATCGACTGCTCTCTCGCTAAATTGGCGAGCTTGTAAGCTTCTAAATAGTTACCAAGTGTTATTTGTTCATTAGCAAGCTGATTATAATCTTTGGCAGATTGTGAATCTCTGGCTAAGCCATTGAGCGAGATTAAAACAATAAGCACCAAAATAATAATATTGGTGCTTATTTGCGTACTTAAATTTATCATTTGCTAATCGTAATAACTTTTGTAGTCGATTTAAGAGTAATACTTTGTCCCAAAGCTTTCTGAATTCCAGCAACGTCTTCGTTAAGCATGAGTTGTTTTTCTTTATCAGATAAACCATATTGATCCATCACTGCATTTGGATCGGCTTTATATTTTTCTTCTAAATCAGGGTTGTTACTAATATCCGTAATTAATGTTTTTAACGCTTTTGACATTTTTATTGCTCCTTTGTTGATTGATTAGAGTTATCAAGATTCCACTTGTTAATAAAATCAGTGTCTTTTTTAATCGTTGATAATGCTGGAATGTAGAGTGTTGAAATTTCGTTTATCGTGACGTCGGTAAGTTCATCAATTGAGATGTTCTCAATTCTCGATCTAAACGCTGGGATTACCTTGCTTTCAAAGATAGTGACCTGATGGTCAAGTGGGTAATGTTGTGACAGCTTGTCTTTAAGCATCGCCATAGCGAGATCATGAGGTTTAATATTAGTCGAGAAACTCAAATCACCGGCTACACCAAGTTGCCATAGCACCATAGGAGCACTCGTGTTGACAGGTAATTTATGCAATAACCAAAAAGTCGCTTCATAGGACTGGCAGCCTACACTTCCTGGATCAAATTCGAGTTCAGAATAAAGGCACGCCTCGGCTGATATTCCAGGTAACATAAAGGCTGTGCAGCCAAACTCTCTTGCTTGTTGAATAACCTCAAACGAAGGCGTAACAAATACACCAGGATGACCGTAAAACACGGCGACTACTTTTTTGTCTTGCCGTACTCCTTCCATAATGCGCTCGACCATCATGGTGTAGGTATCGCGACGATTTTCAGTTTTCTGGTAGCAGTCTCCCAGATAAATTAGATTGTCGTTGAGTGATTGCAGATACTCTACGCCGAGAGGGTCAGGCACAATATGATACACACAGTCAGCAGCTTCAATATGACGCTTGGCTTCCTGAGTAATGTGTTGGGGAGTGATAAGTCCGGTGCCTACCACAACAAGACGACCTTTGGACATAGAATACTTTGTTTGATGTTATTGTGGGTTTTATGTTGCCAGTATTGAGTGGCTGCGTCCAGAGTAAAATTAGACGCAAGTATCGGAATTCTTTTAGATTATAGGTTTTCTGGCTGTGCGATATTGGTATTTGAAACTGAAATAGCCTTTGTTTGTGCCGCTCGTTCTGCGCGTTTACTGTCGATAACATTTTTCAGGGCAATTAAGAGTCCCAGTGCAATAAAGGCCCCCGGAGGTAATATCGCAAATAGGAAGGATTGTTCCAGATTTACAACATGAATGGTCAGCGATCGCGCCCATTCGCCTAACAGCAGGTGAGCACCGTCGAACAGAGTTCCCTGACCAAACAGTTCTCGGATTGCGCCCAGTAGTACCAGAACGGCTGAAAAGCCCACCCCTTGGGTCAAGCCATCGACGAAAGAAGGAATTATGCCATTTTTTGAGGCAAAAGCTTCGGCTCGGCCAATGATGGTGCAGTTGGTGACGATGAGTGGAATAAAGATCCCCAGCACCAGGTAGAGTTCGTAGGTGAAGGCATTCATCAATAACTGCGTATTGGTTACAAAGGAGGCGATCATCATGACAAATACTGGTATTCGAATTTCTTTGGGGATCCAGTGGCGAACAAAGGAAACCGAAACATTGGAGCCAACCAACACCATGGTGGTGGCAATGCCAAGGCCCAAGCCATTGATGAGAGTATTACTCACGGCGAGTAATGGGCATAACCCTAATAACTGTACCAGTGCAGGGTTGTTTTTCCATAACCCATCAATACTAATTTGACGGTAGTTGACGGCGTTACTCATGTTTGGCTCCACAACTGTTGGGGCTATTAAAGATCACCGATTTGTGAATGCGGAAAAAACTCAGTCCTTTTTCGATAGCGCCGAGTACAGCGCGAGGAGTGATTGTAGCTCCGGTAAACGAATCAAATCGGCCGCCATCCTTTTTGACTTTCCATTGTTCGCCGGGGGTATTGTCCAAAGACAACCCTTTAAACTGCATAATCCAATTGGACTTTCGACGCTCAATTTTATCGCCTAATCCGGGCGTTTCGTTGTGTTGAATGACGCGCACACCAGCGATGGATTCATCGTGGTACACGCCGATAATCAACTCAATTTTGCCGCTATAACCATCGGGTGCAGTGACTGTAAAGACAGCCGCAACGGGCTGTCCATTGTTCAGCATACGATAAAAGCGAGTGTTTTGACTCGCGTTTAGAACGCCTTGAGAATCTAGGGAAACACAATCGTGGTAGACATCGTTGTTGTATTGGTTGGGTGGCACCAGATCACTCAAAGTGCGAGCCAGTTTAGCCTGCATTTCGGCTTTGATTTTATCTTTGGTGATGTGATTGAAGATGGCGTTTAGACCAATAGACACCAAAGCAAAAGCTGCCAGAATTAATGCGTTACGATAAATGGACCGAGCTAGCATAAGGTTGCTGCTCCTGCGCGGTGATCTGAAAACGAGCGACCCAGTTGCAAGCTAATCATAGTGCGCTCCATAGACTTTGGGCTGTGTGTAATGATCGATCAATGGTGCAGCCATATTCATTAACAACACCGCAAAGGCAATCGCGTCTGGATAGCCCCCAAAACTTCGAATCATGACTAAAATAAATCCAGCGCCCATACCAAACATCAGCCGTCCTTTATCGGTAGTGCAGGCAGAAACGGGATCTGTGGCGATAAAAAATGCCCCCAGCATGGTAGCCCCACTGAACAGGTGAAAAAGGGGAGAAGCGAACTGTGTGTTGTCGTAAGTATGTAAAAACCCGCTGACTACAAATACGGTGAGTAAAAAGCTTACTGGAATATGCCAACGAATAAAGCCGCGTGCTAAAAGATAGAGCCCGCCAATTAAAAAGCTCAAATTAACCCATTGCCAGCCTACATTTTGCCAGCCATTGAATATTGGTTTGGATGCAATTTCATCAAGAATAAACCCGGCATTGGTCGCGGTCTTGATCTGGTCCAGTGGTGTCGCCATGGTAAAGCCATCGATACCCTGTTGATAGAACTGCACCTTGTTTCCCAGTGAATCCTGCTCTAAAAAGTAAAGTGAGGAGCTGTCGCCGAAACCAGCCACATTTAACGCCAGTTCTTGCGGTGGTAACCAGCTAGTCATGGCCACTGGAAAAGAAATCAACAGGAGAACATAACCCGCCATAGCCGGATTAAATGGGTTATAACCCAACCCGCCATATAGATGCTTGGCAAATACGATGGCGAATAACGTACCTATGGTTGCTACCCACCAGGGAGCTAATGGCGGCAGTGAAAGGCCTAATAAAATCGCTGTAAGCAGGGCGCTGTAATCGATCAGTCCCTCGGTAATTTTTCGGCCTCTCAGCTTAAAAATGGCAGCTTCAGTGGCTAACGCGACAAAAGCACAGGTCAGCAAGTTAAACACAACACCCCAGCCAAAAAATACCAACAATGCGAAAGCGCCGGGTACAGTTGCTCCAATCACCTGAAGCATCAAGCGTGCGACCGAATTGTTTGAGATGGCAAAGGGAGATGATTGCACCATAAGTTGGCTCTTTAGTTTTCCTGTTGCTTATTGTTACTGTCGGATGAGGTGTCTTTTTGTTGCTTCCTGGCTTTGGCGCGAGCTACGGCTTCTGCAATCGCGGCTTTACGAGGATCCTGCTCGTCGCTTTTGCTTTTGCGCCGAGCCTCGGCGGCTTTTTTATGTCGCTCAGCGCGCTCTTCTTTTTCTCGTTTTAACCGCAATTCCCGAAACTCGTGACGTTGCCGAGCGATATCTGCTTTTTGTTTTTCTTCTGCTCGGCGACGTACTTCGTTTTTCGCAAAACGATAATAGTGTACTAATGGAAGCTCGCTCGGACAGACATAGGAACAGGCTCCACATTCGATACAGTCAAATAAGTGATAATCTTCTGCTTTTTCAAAATCTTCCGACTTGGCAAACCAGTAAAGTTGTTGTGGTAACAAGGAGGCTGGACATACTTTGGAACACTCGCCGCAACGAATACAGGGTAATGAGCGCGTCGGACTATTAAGTTCTCCCGGTGCGGCTGCAATAACGCAGTTAGTGGATTTGATAACCGGTGCACTCCAGTCCTGTATTTTAAAACCCATCATCGGGCCGCCCATAATCAATTGCTCAATGTTTGATGAGCTAAAGGTCTCTTTTTGCGGATGATTATGTACCGTGGCTTCGAGTAGCCAGCTCATAGGCGTTCCCACTTTAACCCAGAAGTTTCCTGCGTTGCGGTTGTTTTGTCCAGTCACCGTGACCAGTCGTTCAATCAGTGGTTTACCTTCGGTAATCGCCTGATAGACCGCAAATGCGGTTGCTACATTGTGAAGTACCAGACCCATGTTGGCAGGGAGCTTTTGTTTGGGTACCTGTTTACCAGTGATGAGCTCAATGAGTTGTTTTTCTCCGCCGCTCGGGTATTTGGTAGGGACAACACAAATACGTATGCTATCGACCTTTGCTGTCTCAATGGCTTTTTCCAAAGCGGTAATGGCTTCCGGTTTATTATCTTCAATGCCAATAACGCAGTCTTTGGCTTGGCAGATATGCATTAATAATTGGAATGACTGGATTAGCTCATCGGCCAGCTCGCGCATCAGGCGATCGTCACAGGTAATGTAGGGCTCGCACTCAGCAGCATTAATAACAAGCGTTTCAACCTGTGGCATGAGTTTGATATGGCTGGGGAAGGATGCCCCACCCAGTCCAACGATACCGGCTTGCTGAATGCGATCGATTAATTTTTGGCGATCGCAGGTTAGAGGACTTTCAATAGGTATTAGCCATTGCTGACGATCGTCACCATCAGGCTCAATAACAACGGCGATTTCTGGCAGTCCTGATATTTGTGGAAAAGGTTGCAGTTCAATAGCGGTAACGGTGCCCGAAGTTGGTGCGTGGACGTTGGCAGAAACATTGACCTGAGCTTCTGCAACGAGTTGGCCTCCAACAACTTTATCTCCCACCTTGACGACTATTTCTGCTGGTTGACCTACGTGCTGCTTTACCGGAACCGTCAGCTTGGGTGGTAGCGGAAGCTTTTTAATTGGTTGCTCACTCGACAGGGTCTTTTGCTCTTCAGGGTGAATCCCGCCATGAAAATCATAGCTGCTGGTAAAGCGTACCGGAATGCTGCTTGTCCGAGATGAAACCTGCTTTGCGGTTTGCGAACGCATTACTTGTGAATTGGGTTCGGTCATCAATTTGGTCATCAGGACACCTGCTTGACCGGGATCAGCTGATCTTGTTTTGGAAGGGTTGCCGGGTTGCTCCAATGCCAGTTTTCGGCCAAAGGCAGCATATCAATACAGTCAACCGGGCAGGGGGGAACACAGAGATCACAGCCGGTACACTCATCAACAATCACCGTGTGCATTAATTTAGGAGCGCCTACAATGGCATCTACCGGGCACGCCTGAATGCATTTAGTACATCCGATACATTCATCTTCGCGGATATACGCCACGCGTGGCACGCTTTCCTCCAGTGACTCATCCAAAGGAATCACTTCACGACCCAATAAATCGGCCAATGCTTTAACGCCTGCTTCGCCACCAGGAGGACACTTATTGATTACGTCTCCGTTGGCGATAGCTTCGGCATAAGGGCGGCAGCCCGGATAACCGCATTGTCCACATTGAGTTTGTGGCAGTAAGTTATCAATTTGTTCGACGATAGGGTCGGATTCGACACGAAAACGAATCGCTGCGTATCCCAGCAGAGCGCCAAATACAGCGGCTAATACCACCAAAATTAAGACTGCGGTTAAACTGCTCATCCCGCTTTCACCAATCCGGCAAATCCCATAAACGCGAGTGACATCAGACCAGCCGTAATCATGGCAATGGCAGGTCCTTTGAAGGGAGCTGGCACGTCAGCCACATTGATGCGCTCACGCATAGAGGCAAACAAAACTAGCACCAGAGAAAATCCAACCGCAGCGCCAAAGCCATAAACAATGGATTCCACAAAATTGTGCTGTTCATTAATGTTTAACAGTGCCACACCCAGTACGGCGCAGTTGGTGGTGATGAGAGGAAGAAAGATCCCAAGCAGGCGATAAAGTACCGGACTGGTTTTATGGATCACCATTTCAGTAAATTGCACGACCACGGCAATGACCAGAATAAAACAGAGAGTGCGTAGGTATTCGAGGCCTAGAGGTTCAAGCAGGAAAGTATCGACGATATAACTGCAAGCTGATGCGAGCGTCAGTACAAAGGTAGTTGCGAAAGCCATACCCACTGCGGTATCAACTTTGCTTGAGACACCCATAAAGGGGCACAGGCCAAGGAATTTGACCAGTACAAAGTTGTTCACCAACACGGTGCCAATAAGTAGCAATAGATAGTCAGTCACAGGTATGCTCGTCTAAAAACAGGCGCTATTATCTAACGTTCGATAAGTCTGCTCAACCGGATGAATTATAAGGTATTTTTCCTATTGCTCCTAAACCGCCTTCTCAGGCGCGACGTAAAAGCCAACGTTTCCGATTGTCGATGGCTGCCGAATGAAGCGGGTATTCGGCTTTAAGGGCTTGGCTCTTGCTCAGACTCGGTAGAAGGGAGACCTTTTTGAGTCAGGTAGTATTGCCAACCGTATCGGGCAGAACCCGCCATTAGCATAAGGATGAACCAAACTAATGCTATATGGATTAGCATGGCAATTTCTCCTTCGCTACCGTCATTTTCCAGCTCCAGGATAAAGGCAATCGCCGCCGGAGCATAAGTCGTTGCTTCGGGTACTTGAGTGAAGCTGAAGGCTCCTGCAGCTAAAAACGACAGTAAAACCGTTTGTCCGATAAAGTTCCAGCGGCGCACTTTCCACCATACCAGTGCCAGAAATAGAATTCCGGCACCAATATAAGACCACCAGGTTGTCTGGTAGAGGGCAAAAGGCTCGCTATTTATCAAGGTTAATAACATAAGGCTCTCGTCTAAATGTTTTCAGCAAACCGAATTCAACTCGGTTATTTAACGCGCATACCGGGTTGGGCGCCTTCATCGGGATTCAGGATCCATAAGTCTTTACCGCCGGGGCCTGCTGCCAGAACCATACCTTCGGAAACACCAAAGCGCATTTTTCTGGGAGCTAAGTTCGCCACCATGACAGTCAATTTGCCCTCCAGGTCCTCTGGCGAATAGGCCGATTTAATCCCTGCGAATACCTGTTTGACTACACCACCTAGGTCGAGTTGCAGTTTAAGGAGCTTTTCTGCACCATCAACGTGCTCTGCTTTTACAATTTTGGCAATTCTCAGGTCGATTTTATCGAAATCACCAAACTCAATGGTGTCTTTGATGGGATCGGCCAGCTGAGGTTGAGCCGATGCTTCGGCTTCGGTTTTCGATTCTTCAATCATGGCGTCTATCTGTTTCATTTCTACTCGTTTAACCATGGGTTTAAAGCGGTTGATGCTGTGGTTTTCAAGCACGGTATTCACATCATTCCAGGTCAAAGGCTCAATATTAAAGAAGGCTTCTACCTGCTCAGCGATGGCCGGAATAGCCGGTTTTAGGTAAATGGTGAGCAAGCGGAACAAATTAAGCGAGACACTGCTGATCAAATGCACGTCGCTTGCGGTAGCTTCGTCTCGAATTTTAACCCAGGGCTCTTCACTGTCGACGTACTTGTTGGCTTTGTCGGCCAGAGCCATGATGTCGCGTACCGCTTTGCTGAATTCTTTGTTTTCGTAGTATTCCGCAATCGTAGGGGCAGCCGCCTGAAACTCCTTTATCAAGGGGTGTTCGGCGATGCCTTCGGCTAGCTTGCCATCGAAGCGCTTACTGATGAAGTTCGCGGTACGGCTGGCAATGTTGATGTATTTGTTCACCAGATCGGCGTTTACTCTCGCAACGAAATCTTCGAGATTTAAGTCCAGATCATCCACACGGCTGGTTAACTTGGCGAGAAAATAATAACGCAAATATTCGGGGCTTAAGTGGTTAAGAAAAGTTCGCGCTTTAATAAAAGTGCCTTTGGATTTTGACATCTTGTTGCCGTTAACCATTAAAAAACCATGAGCATGGACTTTGGTTGGTTTACGGAAGTTGGCGCCGTGAAGCATCGCGGGCCAGAACAGGGTATGGAAGTAGACAATGTCTTTGCCGATAAAGTGATGAACTTCTGCGGCACTGTCAGTGCTCCAGAACTCATCAAAGTTCAAATCGCCGCGCTTATCGCAGTAATTCTTAAAGCTGGCCATATAGCCAATCGGCGCGTCTACCCAAACGTAAAAATACTTATTGGGTGCTCCAGGGATCTCAAAGCCGAAGTAAGGCGCATCACGCGAGATATCCCATTCTTCCAGTCCAGCATCGAACCACTCATCCAACTTGTTGGCAATTTGATGTTGAACGTGGCCTTCGCGAGTCCAGCTTTTCAGCATTTGCTCAAAGTCGGTCAGCTTAAAGAAATAATGCTCCGACTCTTTTAATACCGGGGTAGCTCCAGATACAGCCGATTTGGGGTTCTTTAACTCAGTAGGGCTGTAGGTGGCACCACAGTTATCGCAATTATCGCCGTATTGATCGTCGGAACCGCATTTTGGGCACTCGCCTTTGACAAAACGATCGGGTAGAAACATGTTCTTTTCTGGATCGAATAGCTGCGAAATGGTGCGCTTGGCAATATGACCTGCATCGTTTAGACGGTTATAAATTAACTCGCACAACTCTTTATTTTCATCAGAGTGCGTTGAATGGTAGTTGTCGTAATGGACCAGAAAATCTTCAAAGTCTTTTAAGTGCTCTTCACGGGTCGCTGCAATAAACTCTTCCGGTGACAAGCCTTCTTTTTGAGCACGCAACATAACCGGTGTTCCATGGGTGTCGTCAGCACAGACACTGATGCATTCATGGCCACTCATTTTCTGGAATCGGGTCCAGATGTCGGTTTGGATATGCTCCAGCATATGCCCAATGTGAATGGAACCATTGGCATAGGGTAAGGCACTGGTAACTAGGATTTTTCGGCTCATTTTTTAACCTGTAATTCTAAAAAACGGGTGCTGAATCGCTAAACGCGCAACTATACCAAATGCGCTATGCAAAATATATGAAAGAGTCGGCTCAGACGTATGAAAGGGTCTTGCTTTTCGTTATAATCCCGCGACTTTAGCGTTAATAGACAAGGGTTGGACAAACATCATCATGTCGGTATCCGAGAAAGACATCAAAGCCAGTTTATCCAAATTCACTTTGCCCGAGTTGGGTAAAGACATTGTCGTGGCAAACTGGGTGAAGCACATCGATACCAGCAGCGAGCCAGTGAACATTAAACTGCAAGCCGGTTTCCCCTGCGAGCTGGAAAAACAAGGTTATGTGGCGGCTATTTCCGAACACCTGAAGTCCGACTTAAAACTGGAAGCTCATATTGAGCTGAGCTGGCAGGTTGCGGCTCATACCCACAAAGCCGGTGTGGCTTCACTCAAGGGTGTAAAAAACATCATTGCGGTGGCCTCCGGTAAAGGTGGCGTCGGTAAATCGACGACCGCGGTAAATCTGGCTCTGGCTTTGGTCGCAGAAGGCGCAAAGGTTGGATTGCTCGATGCTGATATTTACGGCCCGAGCCAGCCGATAATGCTGGGGAAGGCGGACGCGCGCCCAGAAACACTGGATCAGAAGCGTATTTTGCCAGTAGAGCAATACGGAATTCAATCTATGTCCATTGGTTATCTGGTGGATCCCGAACAGGCTATGGTGTGGCGTGGGCCAATGGCGAGCGGCGCGCTTCAGCAACTGATTAACGATACGCAGTGGCAGGATCTGGACTATCTCATCGTCGACTTACCACCGGGAACGGGAGATATTCAGCTGACCTTGTCGCAACGTGTCCCAGTAACCGCATCCATCATTGTAACCACACCTCAGGACATTGCTTTGGCTGACGCCATTAAAGCCATGACCATGTTCAACAAGGTTTCGGTGCCGGTTCTGGGGATTGTGGAGAATATGGGCGTTCATATTTGTTCCAATTGTGGTCACGCCGAACATATTTTTGGTGAGGGTGGCGGAAAAGCATTGGCTGATGAAAGTCAGGTGGAGTTTTTGGGCAGCTTGCCATTAACAAAAGCCATTCGTGACGATTCGGATAAAGGTAAACCAACTGTTATCGCCGATCCCGAAGGTACTGTGGCTACTTTATATCGCAGTATTGCGCGAACCATGACAGCGCGTTTGTCGCTGTTGGCAAAAGATTACGGACAGTCGTTTCCGAAAATTTCAATCACCAATGATTGATAGAATTTCATCACGATAAATAGATAAAGCAACAAGTTAATCTGTAACCAGTAAAATTAAAGAAGAGCAACTGAGGTAACTATGTCGATTAAATCAGATAAGTGGATCCGCCGTATGGCAGAAAATGAAGGGATGATTGATCCGTTTGAACCCGGACAGGTTCGCTATAGTAACGATCAACGTATCGTTTCTTATGGTACCTCCAGTTATGGTTACGATGTTCGCTGCTCGAATGAATTTAAAATTTTTACCAATATTAATTCTGCGGTAGTTGATCCTAAAGCTTTTGATCAGCAAAGTTTCGTGGATGTTCAGTCTGACGTTTGTATTATTCCTCCTAACTCTTTTGCTCTTGCACGAACCGTCGAGTATTTTCGCATTCCACGAAATGTTCTGACGGTGTGTTTGGGTAAATCAACTTACGCGCGCTGTGGAATTATTGTTAATGTCACGCCACTTGAGCCAGAGTGGGAAGGGCATGTAACTCTGGAGTTTTCAAATACAACGCCACTCCCTGCTAAAATTTATGCAAACGAAGGCGTAGCGCAAATGCTGTTCTTTGAGTCTGATGAAGTCTGCGATGTGTCTTATAAAGATCGTGGTGGAAAGTATCAAGGTCAGACGGGGGTAACTTTACCAAAGACCTAATAATTAAGTCTTGCTCGCAAGAATTTAAAAAACAAAAGAGTATTTCTGGTCTACAATTGGCATTGCAGTTTTTGTAATGCCTTCTTCAGTTAATTGGAATTCAAACTCCATGTCACAATTTGATTACGATGCCATAGTCATTGGTTCAGGTCCTGGCGGCGAAGGGGCCGCCATGAATCTTGCTAAACATAAACAAAAAGTTGCTTTAATTGAGCGTTACCGTAAAGTGGGCGGGGGCTGTACGCATTGGGGGACCATACCTTCAAAAGCTTTGCGTCACAGCGTTGCTCGTTTAATAGAGTATAACTCAAGCCCGTTATTTCAAGACTTGGAGTTGCCCAATACGCTTACATTTGCGGATATATTGAAACACACGCAGTCAGTAATTAAGCAGCAAGTTTCGCTTCGTACGTCATTTTATGATCGTAATCGAGTGGATTTGTTTTTTGGCGAAGCTTATTTTATAGATCGGCACACCATTGCTATTAATGAAGAAGATGGTAGTGTAAATACTCTGACAGCAAAAAACATTGTATTAGCTACTGGTTCACGACCTTATCGTCCAGATGATATCGATTTCAATCATCCGCGAATTTACGATTCTGATACCATTTTAAGCCTGGAGCGAAATCCTCGCAGTATTATCATCTACGGAGCAGGCGTGATCGGTTGTGAATATGCTTCCATATTTCGTGGTCTGGGGGTCAAGGTTGATCTGGTTAATATGCGTGATCAACTGCTCTCGTTTCTGGATAAAGAAATCATCGACTCTTTAAGTTATCACTTGTGGAACTCGGGAGTTATTATTCGTAATAACGAAGAATATGATCGTGTCGAAGGTTGTGACGATGGAGTTGTCGTACACTTAAAATCGGGCAAACAAATTAAAGCGGATTGTATGCTA
>JBFHVL010000081.1:0-14000 GCA_041589565.1 Kangiellaceae bacterium
ACTCTCTAATTAGAATCAGGTCGAACCGTCGATTCCTGCACAACCCACCAGCATTTTAAGAAGCATCAAAATTATTCTTTTCCTCTATCGTCCTTCCACTTGTTCAAAGGTTTTTATAAAGCAGCAATCAAATATTCGAAAACAAAAAATAATGAAAGGTAATTGCGAGGAGTGAAACGACGAGGCAATCTCGACTTATTTCTTAATTCTAGGTAAAAATATTATCGATAAAACTCGAGAGAATTGGGTAATTCAGTGTGTATTAATTTATATGCTTTTTTGCATAGAAAGTTAGTGTGATGTCCTTAAAAAATAGCTGATGAATCATCAGCTATTTTCCTCTGCATTCATTTTTTGCCTTGCGTCGCTCAAATAATCCTCTAAAAAGTCGGCGGCTTGAATGCCGGGTATATGTACTTTATCAACATCAACATTGGCTTTTTCTAACGCTTCTCGACACAGCTTAAGTTGTTGATCAACGGCTCGCGAGTGCTCTAACATGCTCGAAATAACTTGAGCTACGGGATCAAAACTTAACGAGCTTTCACCGTAAGCTTCAAAACCGATAAGCTGTTCAATACGTTTGCGATGTTCCGGATTCTTCCCTTCTTTATCACGTACAACATGACCAGGAATACCGATGACTGTAGCGCCTGGTGGTACATCTTTGATCACCACAGAATTCGATCCAACCCGTGCACCATGACCAATGGTAATAGGCCCTAATATTTTAGCCCCAGCTCCTATCACAACATCATTTTCCAGTGTTGGATGGCGTTTGCCGGGATTCCAAGTAGTGCCGCCGAGAGTAACACCGTGATAAAGCGTACAGTCATCACCAATCACCGCCGTTTCACCAATCACTACACCCGTCGCGTGATCAATAAAAAAGCGACGACCAATCGTCGCGCCAGGATGAATTTCTACTCCGGTTAACCAGCGCCCTATCATTCCAATAAAACGCGCTAACCATTTTATGTTCTTGGTCCAGAGCCAATGAGTAAAGCGATAAATCCAAATCGCATGCATCCCCGGATAACAAGTGAGCACTTCAAACCAGTTACGAGCTGCCGGGTCTCGCTCAAAAACACTGGCAATGTCTTCTTTAAATCGTTTGAACACCGTATGTCCCTCAGGGTTTGGGCGTGTACTTTTTGATTGACGCTAAAAAGCCACGAAATAAACGAATTTCACTATCGGTTAATCTTGCCTTATTAAAAAGTCGGCGTAAGCGCATTTGGATCAATCTCGGCTTGGACGGGTCGAAAAATCCAGTGTGCTCCATAACCTGTTGCATATGATCAAACATTTGCTCGACCTGCTCCGCCTTTGCCAATACTTCCCCCGGATCCTCACACTCAACTTTTGGTTCTACTACTGTTCCAGTATTACGCGCGGCCAGTCGCATTTCGTATGCAATGAGCTGTATGGCCTGTGCAACATTTAGCGATGAGTATTCGGGATTAGTTGGAATACAAACATGGTAATGACATAACTGCAACTCTTCGTTGGTTAACCCACTATTTTCCGTACCAAATAAAATGGCGACTGGGCGTTGCTCCGGCTCTGCAGCAACTTTTTCAGCCAGTTCGCGCGGCTCCAGCATTGGCCAGGGTAAAGTGCGACTTCTCGCGCTAGTGCCAACAATTAAGGTTTGATCGGCAATGGCGTCTTCAATTGAGGTGAAAACCTTGGCTCGCGCCAAAATATCATCGGCACGACTGGCTCTTTGCGTAGCCTCAGCACAAGGAAACTGCTTGGGGTTCACTAGCCTCAAATGTTGCAAACCCATGGTTTTCATGGCGCGTGCAGCGGCTCCAATGTTTCCTGGATGAGTGGTATGCGATAACACAAAGTAGATATCGTCTAGCATGTGGTTGATATTCCTCGAAGTTTCTGCGCGGGCATTTTAACAGAAGTCCCGTAAGATCGGTGAATGCTCTCTGTTTATGAAGCAATAATTTAATATTCTTCCACCTATGTTTATCTTCTCAGGCCTTATGTTGCCATGGTGGCGTATTTTGTGTTCATTTTGCATTCTCCTTCTGTTAAAATCCGCCCCCAATAATGCAACGGTCGCGGCTGGCTGTTGTTGCTGAAATGGCAAACGTTCTTCTACAAGGTGATCTCTATGCATCCATTGCAAACCATTGCAGTCCGTGCGGCGCGCGCGGCTGGCGATACGATTATGCGCGCAACAGAAAATATGGATAAGGTTAAGGCGGACGTGAAAGGCCGTAACGATTTTGTTACCGATATCGACCGTCGAGCAGAACAGCGGATTATAGAGACCATTCAAAAAACCCATCCCAATCATGCGTTTCTCGCCGAAGAAAGCGGAGAAACCGGCGAAAGCTCAGACGTTCAGTGGATTATCGATCCTATCGACGGCACCACCAATTTTGTTCGTGGCATGCCTCATTTTGCAATATCAATTGCAGCACAAATTAAAGGTAAGGTTGAAGTTGGCGTAGTGTACGACCCCGTACGCGAGGAGCTATTTACTGCCGCTCGTGGCAGCGGTGCTCAACTTAACGGAAAGCGTATTCGCGTCAGCGATGCTCGAAACCTTGACCAAACTTTACTGGCAACTGGCTTTCCTTTTCGTAGCATGACTCAGTTTGACGAGTATATGACGTTGTTCAGCAAGTTATACCCCAAATGCGGAGATATGCGTCGTGCAGGTTCTGCGGCATTAGACTTAGCCTATGTTGCAGCCGGTCGTTTTGATGGGTTCTTTGAGTTTGGCCTTAAGTGGTGGGATATAGCTGCAGGAAGCCTTTTAGTCGCAGAGGCAGGCGGCATTATTGCTGACCTGAAAGGCAACCCCAACATTAAACAGTCAGAATCCATATTGGCAGCTAACCCCAAGATTTTTAAAGCTATTCTGACTCAAATAAAGTAATTACCTGCTGAATCATTGGCTATGGGAATTAACTCCAAAAATGGCGAGCTACCTCCTATAGGCTATATCCGACTTTTCTAGTGGGTTATTTACCTGACTATTTTAGTCGGTTATAATGTGCCTCATTGAGCTTTGATGAGGCGCAGGTATGAAATTAACCACTAAAGGTCGATATGCTGTGACAGCCATGTTGGACTTGGCCATTCACGCCGAGCAGCATCCTATTACATTACAGGAGATTTCGGGTCGACAGAAAATTTCGCTGTCCTACCTGGAACAACTGTTTGCCAAGCTAAGACGAAATGAACTGGTTAAAAGCATACGCGGCCCGGGTGGTGGCTATCAGTTGCAATACCCAGCAGCTGAAATCAGCATTGCCAGCGTAATCGATGCGGTTAACGAAACAACCGATGTGACAGCCTGCGGCGGTAAAGGCAATTGTCACGATGGACAACAATGTATCACTCATGATTTGTGGTGTGAGTTGAGCCAACAGATTCACCAGTTTTTATCGGGCATAACGCTACAAGAGGTTATTGATAAACAGAATGCCAAAGAACGTAATTGTACGCAGTCCGGTGAATCGTCTAATAAATTAGAAAGTAACACCTTTATTCTTTCAGAGGTGAGCTAATTCTGCCCTCGCCTGCTATAATTTGCGCCCTTATTTTAGGGCATTGAATTAACGAACGCATTCTGCAAGGCCTGAGTACGACCGGGCCAGGAGACAAGGTTACATGTCAGAAGTCATTAACGAACGCATCAGCAAAGATTACAAGGCTGGGTTTGTCACTGAGGTTGACTCAGAAACCCTGCCACCAGGCTTGAATGAAGAAGTCATTCGCGCTATTTCCATGAAGAAAGGCGAACCTGAGTGGATGCTTGAGTGGCGACTAAAAGCCTATGAAGCTTGGAAAACGATGAAAGAACCCGACTGGGCGCACATCAAATACCCCAAGGTCGACTATGAAGCCATTTCCTATTATTCAGCCCCCAAAAGTATGGCCGACAAACCCAAAAGCCTGGATGAGGTCGATCCCGAGCTATTAAAGACCTATGAAAAATTAGGGATTCCGTTACATGAGCAGGAAATTTTAGCGGGTGTCGCCGTAGATGCCGTTTTTGACTCTGTCTCTGTCGCCACAACTTTTCGTGCAAAGCTCGAAGAGGCAGGTGTAATTTTTTGTCCTATCTCTGAAGCCGTTCACAAATACCCAGAACTTATTAAAAAGTATCTAGGAACCGTTGTTCCGGTTCGCGATAACTTTTTCGCTGCATTGAACTGCGCGGTCTTCAGTGATGGATCTTTCGTCTATATTCCTAAAGGTGTTCGTTGTCCGATGGAGTTATCCACCTACTTCCGAATTAACGAAGCCAAAACAGGTCAATTCGAACGGACATTAATCGTTGCTGAGGAAGGCAGTTACGTTAGTTACCTTGAAGGCTGTACGGCACCGATGCGTGATGAAAATCAATTACACGCAGCCGTGGTTGAATTAGTCGCGCTCGATAACGCCGAAATCAAATACTCTACCGTGCAAAATTGGTATCCGGGTGATGAAAACGGTAAAGGCGGTATATATAACTTTGTGACCAAGCGTGGCGTTTGTCACACCAACGCAAAAATCAGTTGGACCCAGGTAGAAACAGGCTCTGCAGTTACCTGGAAATACCCAAGCTGCGTATTAAAAGGCGACAACAGTATTGGCGAATTTTATTCAGTTGCGCTAACCAACAACTATCAGCAAGCCGATACGGGCACTAAAATGATCCATTTGGGTAAAAATACTCGCTCAACCATTATTGCCAAAGGTATTTCTGCCGGTAAGAGCCAGAGTACCTATCGTGGCTTGGTACGCATGAGCCCCATGGCTGAAGGATCGCGAAACTACACTCAGTGTGATTCTTTATTGATTGGCGATAAATGTGGCGCACACACCTTTCCTTATATCGAAAGCAAACACCCATCCGCGGTAGTGGAGCACGAAGCGACTACTTCCAAGGTAAGCGATGATCAATTATTTCTGTGCCAACAACGCGGCATAGATCCAGAAAAAGCTGTATCCATGATTGTTAACGGATTCTGTAAAGAAGTATTTAAAGAACTACCAATGGAGTTTGCCGTTGAAGCAGGCAAATTACTTGAAGTGAGCCTTGAAGGTTCAGTTGGATAATCGTTGTTGATGATGGTGCTAAACATAACTCTCTCATTCATTAACAGTGTCGAAATATAATTTCGCCGGAGTCAAAACAAGACAATGCTTAAAATTGAAAACTTATTCGCAGCAGTCGAAGATAAAACCATATTAAAAGGTTTAAACCTTGAAGTTAAACCAGGTGAAGTCCATGCCATTATGGGACCTAATGGAGCTGGAAAAAGTACCTTAGGCAACGTACTCGCTGGTCGCGATGGTTACGAAGTTACCGAAGGCACTGCGACTATGGGCGGTATCAATATTTTCGACTTAGAACCGGAAGAGCGCGCTGCGGAAGGTATGTTTTTAGCATTTCAGTATCCTGTCGAAATTCCTGGTGTTAGCAATCTTGAATTTTTAAAAGCATCACTTGACGCCATTCGCAAATATCGAAAAGAACCGGAGCTTGATTCTGTTTCTTTTATGAAAATGGCTCGCGAAGCTTGTAAAGCGGTGAACCTTGACCAGAACTTTTTGAAGCGTGGAGTTAACGAAGGTTTTTCTGGCGGAGAGAAAAAACGTAACGAAATTATGCAAATGATGTTACTGCAGCCTAAGTTATGCATTCTCGACGAGACTGACTCAGGACTTGATATTGACGCGCTACAGGTAGTTGCTCAAGGCGTAAATAATTTACGGTCTCCTGATCGCGCATTTGTTGTTGTTACCCACTACCAGCGACTGCTTGACTATATTATTCCCGACTATGTTCATGTTTTAGCAGACGGAAAAATCGTTAAGTCGGGCGGCAAGGAACTGGCGCTTGAGCTTGAGAAGAAAGGTTATAGCTGGTTAGAGCCAGAGGTTGCTTAAATGAATCAAGCAGTAGATTTTATTCACAGTTCCGCTGAACTGGCTGAGTCGCTTGAGCAATCTAGCCCTACGCGCTGGTTATCAGAGATACGCCAACAAAGTTTATCGGCGTTTAAAAATGCAGACTGGCCAACCCCTAAAACCGAGCACTTTAAATACAATAATTTAAGCGCTCTGGCTAAACAGTCTTTTGCTTCGATTGCCAAGCAATCAGAAAGTATTCAAGTCAGTAACTTGTCGTTAGGTGAACTGGCAACAGAAACTCTGGTGTTCGTAGATGGGTATTTTCGTAACGACTTATCCAATATCGAGCAACACAACGTTACTTTTTTCAAAGATGCTAATCAGGAACAGCAGCAGTTAATTCTGGAGCAACTGACAAAACAGCAAAACGAAAAGAATATTTTTAGTTTACTTAATAGCAGTTTGACACAAGATGGCGTACTCATTGAGTTTAACTCTGAGTCAGGTGACAAACCGCTGCATATAATTCATTACTCGACGGCCAACGCCTCCTTCGCAACGACGTCTGCAAATTTAATCGTAAGCATCGCAGCCAATGCCAAAGGAAGTGTTATCGAGCACTTTGTTTCCGAACAATTGGGTGAAGACGACGCCGTATTTTTTAACCAATCGTCACAGTTTGTGATTGGCGATAATGCCCACCTGACCCACTACCGCCTTCACCTTGAGCATGAATCAGTCATTCATATAGGCGAGGTTGATTTCTGGCTTAATCGCGACTCCCAAATGAATAGTTTTCATGTTGGGCTGGGTGGAAAAATCAAGCGCCTTGATTTGAATATCTATCACCAAGCTTCAGGTTCGCATGCCGATTTAAATGGCGTGTATTTGGCCAAGAATAAACAACAGGTTGATTACCATACCAATGTTGAACACCGTGCTGCACACTGCACCACTCAGGAAGTGTTCCGTGGCTTAATTGGCGGTAGTGCCAAAGGTGTATTCAACGGTCGAATACACATTTACCCTGACGCACAAAAAACGTTGGCGGAATTAAGCAATAAAAACTTATTGCTTTCGAATAAAGCCGAAGTCAACACCAAGCCCGAACTTGAAATATACGCAGATGATGTTCGCTGTGCGCACGGTGCAACTGTGGCTCAAATGGACAAGAAAGCCCTGTTTTATTTGTTAACTCGCGGCATTCCAAAGCAACAAGCTGAGTTGATGTTGAGCTTTGGCTTTATTAATGAATTGCTGGACGGGTTAAAGCACGAAGACATTGGAAATTATCTTCGTCCAATCATGGCGCAGATATTCCAACAAACCATTTGATTTTTGTACATCAAGTCACCATTGTAGTAAGAGTTAGTAATTAAATATTTAAGCCATTAACTGAGTAATGTCATGACCAATGTTTTAGCCACACAACAAAATACGCCAGACTTTGCGGCCATCCGTAATGACTTCCCTATTTTGCACCAGCAGGTTAATGGTCATGACTTGGTGTACTTGGACAATGCAGCTACAACGCAAAAACCTCAATCCGTCATTGATGCGGTTAGTCGCTACTATCAGTCAATTAACTCCAATGTTCACCGTGGAGCACACACCCTTAGCGACCGAGCAACTGCAGAGTTTGAGCAAGCACGCGAAAAAGCCCAACTGTTTGTAAACGCTGCAAAGCGCGAAGAAATCATTTGGACTCGTGGCACAACAGAAAGCATCAACTTGGTAGCTCAAAGTTATGCGCGCCCTATTCTTAAAGCCGGTGACGTTATCATCGTTTCCGCCATGGAACATCATTCCAACATTGTTCCTTGGCAAATAGTGTGTGAGCAAACCGGAGCAGAGCTAAAAGTTATCGAAGTCAATGAACAAGGCGAACTCAACTTCGAGCATTATCTTTCTCTACTCAATGACAATGTTAAATTGGTTTCAGTTGGTCATGTATCTAATGCATTAGGCAGCATTAACCCAATTAAAGAGATCGTTGCAGCAGCTCATAACATTGGCGCGAAAGTAATGGTAGACGGCGCACAAGGTGCTCCTCATTTAACGATTGATGTGCAAGACCTGGGCTGTGATTTTTACGCTTTTTCTGGCCATAAAACCTTTGCCCCAACCGGTATAGGTGTACTTTACGGCAAAGAATTTTTGCTCGAATCCATGCAGCCTTATCAGGGCGGCGGTGAAATGATCGAAGTGGTTAGTTTTAGCGGTACCACTTACAATCAATTACCTTATAAGTTCGAAGCCGGAACGCCCAATATTTCCGGCGCCATAGGTCTGGCTGCTGCCATTGATTACTTAAATCAGTTCGACCGTCTTGAACTTTTAAAATACGAAGATGAATTGTTAGCCATGGCAACCGAAAAAGCTAAAACCTACGATGATATTCAGTTAGTTGGCACGGCACAAAACAAAACTGGCGTTATGAGTTTTTTAGTTAAAGGCGCTCATCCACACGATGTTGGCACGCTGCTCGATCAACAGGGTGTTGCCGTACGCACTGGCCATCACTGTGCCATGCCAATCATGAATCAATTTAATATCCCGGGTACTATTCGCGCTTCATTTTCGTTTTATAACAACGAACATGATGTTGAACGATTATTTGCCGCTCTGGATAAAGTAAAAACATTTTTATTGTAAGAGGTGAATGACTCAAATGACTGTAGCTACTTTTTCACCCAATGAAATTGAACTAAAGATGACGGACAAAGCAATTCGTCACTTTCAACGTCAATTATCGAATCGAAATGAAACCGCTGTTCGTTTATGGGTAAAAGAAAGCGGCTGTTCGGGTTTTATGTACGAGATGGATCTTGTTAAGTCAGGCGAAGCTGACGATAAAACTTTCCAATTTGGCGACATAACGCTTTACGTTTCTAAAGAAGCGCTTCCTATATTACAAGGTACTGAAATTGACTATGTGACCGAAGGGGTTAATAGCAGTATTCAATTTAATAACCCTAACGCTAAAGCCATGTGTGGCTGTGGCGAAAGCTTCACGCTGTAATCGAAGGATTCACTATGGAACGTAAGATGGTTGTAACGGTGCGAGACTGCCCTGCTCGGCTTGTCCCAGCAGGTACTCGCATCACCATACCCAAAGATACCTTTTTAACCGTTACGCAAGCGCTTGGTGGTAACTATACCGTAGCAGTTAATGGCAATATGGCACGAATCGATGGCACCGATGCGGATGCCATTGGCTATAAAGCACAAGAATTTAATTTCGAAACACCTGCTGACGGCAGCGTTCATGACGAACAAGTTTGGGATGCACTTAAAACCATTTACGATCCTGAAATTCCCGTTAATCTGGTCGATTTAGGATTAATTTATGATGTATCCATCGATCAATCGTCAAAAGTTGTTAACATTAAAATGACATTAACGGCTCCAGGGTGCGGTATGGGTCCTGTGTTGATCAGCGATATTAAATACCGTGTCGCCAAAGTTCCTAATGTTAAGGATGTTGCAGTTGACCTGGTATTTGATCCGCCCTGGTCGCGAGACATGATGTCGGAAGAAGCTCAACTTGAGACCGGTCTTTTCTTTTAAATTTTAAACCGCGAAATTCGGAAATAGTTTTATATGAATCCATTCGGCACTTCGATCAGCTGTGATGACATTATTGATGACTTGAGCTTTTTCGATAGTTGGGAAGATCGCTATCGATACATCATTGATTTGGGTAAACAATTACCTGCCATAGATGAGTCATTAAAAACAGAAGATCGACTGGTGCGCGGTTGCCAAAGTCAGGTTTGGTTAGAACCAAAGTTTGAGAATGGTCAGTTGAATTTTGAAGTCGACAGTGATGCTCATATTGTTCGCGGTCTTTTAGCTATGGTTATGAGTGCCTACAATGGTAAATCACCTAACGATATTCTAGAATTCGATATCGAAAGTTTCTTCGCCAAAATTGACTTGGTAAAGCACTTAAGTCCAACGCGAGGCAATGGACTCAGAGCAATGGTACAACGAATAAAATCCATTGCTGAAAGTCATCTAAAGTAAAAATTCTCTCTGTCAAACTTAAAAATTAAACTGTCGAATTAGCGGATTAGACTGGCTTGCAACTCATAAGTGTATTCCTGCAAACCAAAATGTCCGTAATTATAACTATAGCTTGCTCTCTCTCCTTCAATGCGACTGCTGTGTACTCCGCCTACCGTACATATTCCGGTTGAGCAAATGATTTGGTCAACCCAGCTTTTTATGGAATAGGTTCGAGAAGCTAGCCGTTTACCTTTGATCGAATTTAAAAATGGAGAGTTTATCGACAGGCCATAGCGTCCACAGGTCGAAGTCCAGACGTTATAAGGATAAGTACCACAGCTTCTTAACCCACGATATGCCCCCGCAATCCCTACAAAAGCATCTACTTTATTGTCATAACCCAGCTTTAAAATTTGTTGCGCTGCCAAGGTAACTCCCATTGAATGACCAATCACATCAATCTTCCCTGTACAGCTTTGACTAACAGCATTTTGAATGGCATTACGCACTGGCCCCTCTTCCGATCCATTATGATCGTTGCAGGCCGCACAAGATTTACTACCCCAGTCTGGACGAAAAATTTCCGAGCTTTTATAGCCCTGATTGAGTAGATGGTTATAGGTATTACTCCAGTCCGACGGACTACCCGTATTTCCATGCACTAATACAACAGCGTCTCTACAAGCCCAGGCTCCCGGAATAAGTACCAGCAACCCGATAAACCGCAAAATAGCTTTCATAATTTGCCCCTTTTTTATTTGTTTCATCCTTTTGGTATATAAAACATACACATTCAGCAACTGTACTTTGGTACAGACTCTTTGCATCTTGCGCCAGCTCTTGGTACAAAAGGGGCTAGTTAACACAAGTAATGAATAATGGAATTTCCTTAGGCAAGTTGCTGCAACTGCATATCCCTACAAGAGATATCTTCACAGAATGAATATAACACAACGGCAATCACACATAGCTTTAAAATGGATATTGCTCGTCTTGCTTGTGTTGTGTGTAGTTTCATTGCCCAATCTACAACGGCTTCATTTAAGCAATGACTTTCGAGTTTATTTTAGTAGTGACAATCCTCAACTAAAGGCATTTGACAGTTTTGAAGCTAATTTTAGTTCCCATGACAGTATTGCACTTGTAGCAGAATTGAAAAGTGACAGCTGGCTTCACTCAAAGCAACAAAAACGGATTGAGGAATTTACCGAGCATTGGCGGCAGCTTCCTGCGGTAACCCGTGTTAACTCCCTGAGTAATTACCAGTACACCTATGCACACGAAGATACACTCACCACAACGAGACTGTTTGATCTTTCCGAGGAGCCCGAAGACATTCGTCAGGCAATTCAACAAGACGTTCAACTAAATGAAACATTCCTTTCGCCAGATGAAACAGTCATCCTGATCAACGGTGAACTCTTACTGGATAAGTCAAAGCCTGAAAGCGCAAAGCAAGTATATAACCAAGCTCAGTCATTAGTCGCTAGCTGGCGCTCGATATATCCTGATGTTTCTTTTTATTTGGTTGGCTCAGTTATTTCCAATGTAACATTGGAGCAAGCAGTAAAGAATGATCTCCTCTCACTGGTGCCCATGAGTTATCTGGTAATCACATTGGGTTTATTGCTTTTTTTGCGGAGTGTTAAAGCCACCTTGCTCACACTGGTGGTGGTATCCTTGAGTATTGTTTTTACTTTTTCTATCTACGGATGGTTTAACAGTGAACTCACGCCGGTCGCAGGTTTTGTTCCCTCTATAGTTCTTACGCTGGCGGTAGCCGACTGCGTACATTACCTCACGAGTTATCGCTACTTGATGGAGGTTGAAGCACAAGAAAACACCAAAGCTAACAAAGAAGCTTTCTCTATAAACTTTACTCCAATAACCATCACCAGTGTCACAACCGCGTTAGGTGTTTTATTTTTAAACTTTAGCGACTCACCACCCTATCGCGACTTAGGCAATATGGTAGCGATTGGAGTTGTTCTTGCCTGGTTATTCAGCATAACTTTGCTGCCCCTGGTACTCGACAAATATCCAATTCGTTACCAAAAAAAGAAAGTTGAAAAAACCGAACGACTGATTCGTTACTCGCGCTGGCTGCAAAGCAAACACATTCTTGTTGCGATACTCATTTCTATTATGGTTGCCTCCTCTATTTTTGGAATTGGAAAATTAACCATCAGTGAAAACTGGAGTAAGTATTTTTCACAGCGCTTCGAGTTAGCCCAGGCCATCGACCTATTGAAGAATAAATTTCAGAGGCTTCATCGGTTTGAAATAGAGCTAACATCTGAAGAAGATAATGGAATTAATACCCAAGTGTATTTACGCCATTTAGCTTTACTGCTGAATTACCTGGAACAACAGCCTGAAGTTAAGCACATTCAAAGCTATGGCTATATCCAAAAGCGTCTGAATCAAAACATGCATGGCGATGATCCGGCCTATTTCGCCATGCCAGAAAGCCAACAACTGGCCGCTCAATATTTGCTGTTATATGAACTTTCATTGCCCGAAGGACTAGGCGTTGATAGCTTTATCACCTTTGATCGTCGCTCAAGCCGCACGAGTATATTGTTGCAACCGATGGATTCAGAGCAATTAGTAGCATTTGAAAAATCATTGAATGACTATTTCAATTTTCATAGAAGCGATCCGACTATCAACATTCAACTTTCTGGTATGGATCATATTTTCGCTCATATTGCTCATCGAAACATTTTACAAATGTTAATTAGCAGCGCCGTTGCTCTCATTATTATTAGTGTGCTCATGTCGATTATTTTACGCTCATTAAAATATGGACTGGTAAGTCTGATTCCTAATCTTTTCCCCGCATTAGTAGCTTATGGCATCTGGGGGTTTAGTAAGGGCTATATAGATTTAGCTTTGTCAGTTGTAATCTGCATGAGTATTGGAATTATTGTCGATGACAGTGTGCACTTTATAACGAAATATCTTCGCGCTCGAAGACAGCACAATAAGAGCTGCGAACAAGCATTAGATTATGCCTTTCACATTGTCGGTAAAGCCCTGGTAACAACCACAGTTATTTTGGTGGGTGGGTTTATCACTTTAGTGACCTCTCCTTTACTACCAACTGCTAGCACGGGAGCTTTGATTAGTCTGACGCTTATTGTTGCCTTACTGATCGACTTTACTCTATTACCGATTATTCTTTACTGGCTGGATAGAAGCAGTCAATCAAGCCCACAAAAGAACATGCAAACACTAAAAAACTAAGGGGTTATTAAGATATCTGGTTGACAATGCCCGCCCCGTACATGATAATTATTCTCATTCACAAAGCCATCAGTTTTTGTATTCGACTTCTAAAAAACAACTTTAGTTGCCGCAACCTTTAGATTCACTACTACAAGCATATGACCAACTTAAATCTAGAAACGGTACTCGACGTTCATCACTGGAATGACAAGCTTTTCAGCTTTAAAACCACACGTAGCCAAAGCCTTAAGTTTCGTAATGGCGAGTTCGTTATGTTGGGTCTGCCCTTGGAAGATAAGCCACTTATACGAGCGTACAGCATTGCCAGCCCCAATTACGAAGAGCATCTGGAGTTTTTGAGTATAAAAGTTCCTGATGGCGCTTTAACGTCCCGATTACAACATTTAACCCCAGGCAGTCAGATTGTTGTCAGTAAAAAGCCTACGGGAACTTTGGTTATTGATGATTTAAAGCCGGGCAAACGCCTTTTCTTGTTTGCGACCGGTACCGGGCTCGCTCCATTTATTAGTATTATTCAGGACCCGCACACTTATGAAAAATTTGAACAGGTTATTCTGTGTCATGGTGTACGACATGTTAGCGAGCTGGCCTATCGTGACTTTATTACCAAGCAGTTACCTCAGCATGAATATATCGGCGAGATGGTACGTGACCAACTGGTTTATTATCCGACTGTTACTCGTGAGCCTTTTGAAAATGAAGGTCGCTTAACTTTTGCGATTACAAAAGGTGCTTTATTCAACAAGCTATCGATTGAACCGCTAAATCCCGAACAAGATCGAGCAATGATTTGTGGCAATCCAGAAATGCTTAAAGAGCTTTCGGATATTTTGGATGAACGAGGACTTTCCATCAGCCCT
>JBFHVL010000082.1:0-13999 GCA_041589565.1 Kangiellaceae bacterium
AGACAACGAGTATTACGAATTTGCTGGTGCTGGAGATACTCGTATCGTTCGTATTGACGGTAACTGCTTTATTCAACAGGACAAGAATCCATTGGACGAATTTCAAAATCCGATTATGTTGAGCGCAGGCGATTGCAGTAAGAAGAAGGAAATCAATTTTACGCCTTACGCGCCGCATATAAAAAATGCAGAAAAGCGTTACGATCGGCGCTAGTAAAACTCCCCCTCTAAAGGAGGAGTTTTTAACGTTGTTTCTAACTGGAATAAGAAGCTAATCCCAATTAGCGTTTATGTTGACGCCATTGTAAGACGAATAAGCTCTTACACTGATATACCAGGTCCCAGAAGCAGGGCTTGAGAAGTTGCAGCTTTCTGTATTACCCCACCGATATGGTCGACAGTCGTAACTGCTGGTAGTCGGTTGACTGCCACGTCGCACATACAAATCGGCATCGCCCGAACCGCCCGACATATTAATCGTAAACTGACTCATCCCGGGATCAATATTAACCGTAAAGTGCTTCCAACCTCCGGTCGAGTCGGACAGGTTACTCTGACTGAAGGAACCACCGGTACCACCAATAGTGTAAGAGCCGGTTAAACTCACGCCACTGTAATTACTGTAAGCTCGTAACATCACATAATAAGTACCAGCTTGAACATTACTGATATTACAGGTTTCTTCATTACCATTTCGATAGGGGCGACAGTCGTACTGGGTGGTGGTAGGTTCCTGCCCAAAACGAACATAAAGATCCGCATCACCACTGCCTCCAGTAATGACAAACGATAAATTTGTCGCACCGCTTGGCACATTCATAACAAAGTAGTCTTGAGCGCCTTGTGTACCACTTAGGCCGGTTACGGGCACGCCATTTTGCAGCTGGTTACCGGGGCCTTCAGAAACCGAAATGGTTTTCGATTGATTGTCACTTTGTCCGTTAGTGTTACTCACGGTCAAAGTCACCGAGTAATCTCCTGCCTGTGCGAAACTATGAGACGTTGTAACACCGGATCCAGATTGACCATCACCAAAATTCCACTGGTAACTATCAATCGTTCCACTGCTACTGGAAGCATCAAAGTTACAGCTTAATTGAGTACAGTTAAAACTAAAGTCAGCCGTTGGTGGAGGCGGTGTACCGTCGGTAATATTTAAAAATACTGCGGTCACTGCGCCAAAAGTATTGGAAGCATCTTTCGCTCGTACATATACGATGTGCTGACCGACCGACAAATTTGATGTATCGATTACACCCGACAGTGATTCCGTTTTGCTGTTAAAACTGCCATCGCTCGCATTTAATGGATAACTGACTGCAGCCGATTGCCACGGCGGTACGTCAATAGTGTATTCGGCTGCAGAAATATTTTGCGTCGATTCAGTCCCATTGCGGGTACTAAAACGTAAATCGCTCGCAGCAGCAGATAAGTTAACCGAAGTGCCCACAGGTACACCGGCACCCGATGCATCATTGCTTAAACTCAGTGATGTTATGTCAGGTCCAGCAGGGGTAATGTAGGGTGTGCGAACGACTTTAGCGGCATAAACCAGAGCGGGAAGATTATCGGGCTTAATCGTATTGTTGTACACCGAGCAACTTTGGAAAAAACTGGTGCCTAATTCAAAAGTAAACGCAGGGACACCCAGCTCACTGTAGCTTACATTATCGCTAGTGCCATCGGTGGCATACAGACCAATCGACTGCTGAGGCATATAGCCATTGAAGTAAGCAAATTTTCGCCCCAGGGTTTGTAGTGCGGTACCGTTAGGAGCTGGTGTGCTTTTGTCACCCCAGGGCCATAACACTAATTCACTATAACTGTGGATATCAATGTGCATACCGCTGGTATCTGCAGGAGCCGCATCGCTATCGTTGGGACCACGGCGATCCGGAAATAAACTTCGCACATAATTTTCGATAGCTTGAGTTTCGGGTTCTGAACCTGCCGATGGTCCGCGGTAGGTCGCATTGCACTGATTACCACTGGAGCCGGAACCATTGGTGATATTCCAGCGATCACTAAAATTACGATTTAAATCCGCACCGCGACTGCTCGATGTTGAACCACAATAATTTTGATTGGTATTTTTGCGCCAGCTACTTCCTGCTTCAGCCTGTTTACGTCCGTCTGGATTGGTCTGAAGCATCAAGTGAACTTCGTGATAATCCAATATCCAACGTGCATCGGCATTAGTGTTGTAACCATTTACCAACCATCGAGCAAATTCCAGGTTAAGCGGAGCCGTGGTGTATTCGCGAGCATGAATGGCGCTGTTAATAAATAGTTTAGGTTTACTAAAAGTATTCGCTTTATTGGTCAGTACTAAAACTTTAACATCATAACCACCATTATTGGTGTTCTTTTCCCAGGAGTTTCCCACGTCAATCCACTCAGCAAGGTTTGGATTATTGTTGGCCATCGCCTGAGCTGCAGCAAAGGTTTCTTCAACGGTTTCATAACAGGAGTAACCGGGAATAGAACTCGGCGTGATATCCATCATCGAGTTTTGCTTAAGCTGCTCCTGCATGCGTTTTAAATGTTGATTGCGTCGCTTAATGAACTCTGTTGCGGGTTTGATTTTAAATTTGAAGGGCTTTAGCTTTTCGATATCCTCTTCGCTTAGTTCAATGATGATATAACCTTCATCTTTGTGAGTCTCCATCAACTGACTGTGGAAGCTAATAGCCAACTTGTTAGCCATTTCCTCAGTGTGGTAATAAACACGATAAACATTGTTTATCGTCATTTCGTCTTGCAATATTTGCAATGTTTGTTGGGTTTTGTCGGTAGTCGAAGGTTTGGCATTTAAGGGAATACAACTCATAGACCCAAAAACAATTCCTAACAACAGTGATTTTGTTATTCTCATTTTTGGTTCCTCAATATGATTTTATTTTATAGCGGTGAACCCTACCTCTGTTTAAGACCTATCTTTTCCTAACAGGACTGCTAAAGGGTGGATCAAGCATAGTCAAGGCTAGCAGCATTTTTTGAGATATATTCAGTCGGTTTATTAGATGAGATACTTCCGAAAAACAAAATGAGATGTTTAGGCAATGTATAACGAACTTTGTCACTCTTTCACTTGCAACATAAAGCTTACAAGAATGTCTACGCGTCTATACAACTTTAGATTTAGAAATATATTATTCCTTAGGAGCTTTCAAGCGTTGAGCAAACCTAGGGTGACTTGTAGCGAAAACATTACTCAAGGATAATTATCACCGAGTAGTTTTTTGTAAAGTAATTTGTCAATTTTCATTACCTCTAATAAAAAATTGAACCCGTTTAAATTACAGACTGTACCCTTAATATTTTCCTTGGCCGAATAAACTCGATAATCCACCTTATTTGTTAATATTTACCATTCAACTTGATATCCACACAGTGTTTTGAGACTATCATTGAGTTGAGATAAATTTTCTCTTCAACCGATATAAAAGGTAAAACGCTGCTCATGGAACGAACTCGCTCAATCATTTCTATATATATTATTGTATTGCTAATTCAATTAACTGCTTCCTGTACAGGTAGCTCAAAATCAGATGAAGACTCTGTTGATAACTCCAATAATGTAAGCTTTGTAGTTAATAACAATGATCCTGTCAGCTTTGGTAACAACTTAAACGAACAGAGCCTTATTGCAGCTCAGTACACAGCTAATTGGCTGGAATCGATGGCAAGTTATGGTAACAATAACACCATATCTTGGCCTGTTTCGAATTTAGATTCTTATGTTGCCATCGGTTATGATCGAGGCATATCTGGAATTGGATTATTCTTTTTACGTTTTTATCAGACCACAGGTGACCAACACTATCTCCAGCTTGCAATGGGTGGAGCCAACTATCTTTCACAACACATCGAAGGTCGTTCAACTTTTAATCACGACTGGTATGGTGGCTATGCCGGCGTAGGTGAGTTTTTATTATTGATGTATGAAGAAACAGCAGATACAAGCTATCTTAATTCAGCTGTAAAAATTGGCGATTGGCTAGTAAACAATAGTTTGGCAGGCGAGTCAGGGGGTGTTTACTGGTTGCATGAGCCTAACTTTCCCAAAACATATACCGGTATCGCTCATGGTAACGGCGGTGCAGGGAAGTTTTTAACGCGACTTTATCGAGCCACTCAAAACTACGATTACTTATATACCAGTACTGAAGCTTACGACTGGCTACAAAACTATAAGGTTGAAATTGGGACATCGGGCGTCGCCTGGAAGCGTTTGGCAAACGATAACTTTTATTATAACGGCTGGTGCAGTGGTGCTGCCGGCATGCTGCCGTTTTTCTTTGAGCTAGCGGATATCACTTTAGACACTAAATACAGCAATGAAATCAGAGCCATTGGCTTTGGATTATTAGAGGCGAGTGATCCACGATCTCATGGACGTGCGTGGAAAAGAGATATGGGAGAAGGTCAGCAATATTACACGACCTATTGCCAAGGTGCAGCAGGACTCGTTGATAGCCTATTTAGTTTATACCCAATGGAAAACGATCAAGCTTATTTAGATTACGCTGAAGAGGGACTTAGCTGGCTAAAGCAAGAAAGTATTACGCATACCAACGGAGGAATCTATTGGCCGGTTTCACAAGGGTACCGACGCGTCGATACCGGTTATCAAATGGGCGTCGCCTCTGTCGCTAGAGCGTTTATTGCTGGTTTTAAAGCCACTGGTAAACAAGAGTATTTGGAAACAGTTCGGTCGGCCAGCGAGTTGTTGCTACGAATTGCTAATCGACCGCAAAGTAATCAACTCAATTGGTATAAAGAAGTAGAGCAAACTTCAGTTAGCGAAACTTATTATGAAATCAATACCAGCTGGTCAAATGGCGCCGCAGGCATAGGAATGTATTGGCTGGAAGTTTATGAAATAACAAAGGATCTGAAATGAAAATAGACAATACTAAGACCATTTCACGTATCTTAAAATGTTCGGTGTCGATTATTTGCGGTGCCTTTATCTATGGTTGTGAGAGTAATTCCTCATCTTCGCCCGAAACAAGTGTTGAAGTCGATGCTCCCATCGCCTATCAAGTATCACCTCCTGATGGCTATTTACCCTTTCCTCAACATGATCCAGATTTTTCAGATTCCGAATACCTGCAGATGCTGCAAAACTTATACATCATCAGCAACTTTGGCACCTATCAGGGTGATGGTAATCGAGAAGGTATGTATCTACACGATGCACTTGATATCGTACTACCCAATGGTACGGAACTATTTTTTATTGAAAATGGAACGGTTGTTAAGATAAATGATCAAGTCGATGGTTATAAAAGTATTTTAGTCGAAGATGAAGACCAAACCGGAATGGGTTGGAACTATGTACACGTGGATGAATTTGATGTGACATTGGGCGAGAAAGTATTTAAGGGGCAGCCATTGGGCGTGGTTAATTTTAATGGCCTGGAACATATTCATTTAACCCGCGTTATGAAAAGTCCTAATCGGTCTTGGCAATCTGGCTACTTATCAATGTTTGACGATGGATCATTTTATTTTGAAGATACAACGCCACCCGATTTAACATCTCAAATATACGTATTTGAAGACATGACCGATAATTTGATATCCACCGGTGAAAATCCGGTTTATGGCAAAGTAGATTTGGTTGTCGGTGTTAGAGACGATGGCGATTATGCGCACTCAGATGCATTTCCAGGCGTGGCCGCTCGAATCTTTCCTAAAGCCATTTCTTTCGCATTAAAAGATGCCCAACAAACGACTCTGTACTCTCAATCGTTTGAATTAAATCAATTATTAATTGATAGAAATTTTCAAATAAGTAGAGACGCTCTAACCGATCAAGCCCAAGTACTACTAAAACCGCCGCTATTAATTCGACCAGATAGATGGTCCGAGATTGGATTCAATTACGTCATACTCACCCACATGCCAAACTCAAACGAAGCGACAGTATTAGACCTTACCATGGAGTCACTGCACTGGGATACTCTGGAGCAAGACAACAATGGAAACTTTATTTATCCCAATGGAGAATACACTATTACGGTAACAGTCACCGATGGCCATAATAATATTCAGGAAAGTTCGTACAATATACAAGTTATGAATTAGCAAAAACAATTTTTCCGCTGATAGTTGCCGAATAACGTTCAGCGAAATTCACCTAAATGATCATTGAATTTGAATGAGCGCTTGTTTAGTAGCAATCCTCGCTTTGATTACCCCAGTATTTCTCAATATTAACTTTTGCAAAATTATTATTTCCTTTGTCATCAAATCGTATGGGACCGCTCGCGCCCACATAGCGCAGCATTGGCATACCTCTTAGTTGAGAGCGCGCTTGTTCTGCTTCAAGTCCATTAAAAAGCTGATTACCTGCTGTGAGAGTATAAATAATATCCGTTAATGGCCGTTGCGTAATCTGCTGTAACTCTATCGCTTGTGCCATGAGTAAAATACCGTCATAAATATAAGCAGCATCACTTCCGAAAAGTTCATAATTAAACTTTTTGTGTAACTCTATTTTAATTTTTTGCGGTAAAGAATCATCATTCATAACAATATTTAAGCAATTTGCAACACGCTTATAGTTCACGACTCGATTTTTATCTGCTTTTATTAATACATCGCCAGAAATTAATATGGGCAACGACTCAGACCATGCTTTTTCTAATTCTGTTAAATACGACTCTATAATATTGCTGTGCAATGAAAATATGATTGTGTCGGGCTTGAATTTCTTAATGCTCAGTAAATCTTTTTGCACATTCAGCCTTTTCAAATTAACCAAAGAACTGTATTTGAATTCTTTAAATTGACTATTCGGAAGCGCTTGTCGAATACTACTAGCGAGTTCCTGACCATAAATTCCTTTTCCACTAACCAACGCAATTCTTTCGCCTTTATTACGCTGCTTTAAATATTCAACTATCGTACTTGCCTGCTGTTCATTACTCGGAGACATTCTCCAGAATAAAGCCTGCGGCGAAAGTTCAGCCAAGCGATTAGAAGAAGCAGAAACAGTTACCAGTGGTATGTTTAATGGAATACTGACTTTTTTCATCACCGCCATGACCTCATCGGTAGCTCCCGGGCCAAATAGTGCAGAAATCTGATATTCAGTGACTACCTGCTGTGCCAGCTTAACCGCAGAGCTTCGAGAATCAGTTATATCCACTCGCAAGATCGCTACTCGTTTTCCATTAATACCTCCGCTGGCATTAATTCTCTCAGCTGCTAAATCAGCTGCAGCAAACAGGCTCGCCGAATACTTGGGAAATGAGCCTAAAGGCATGAGAACCGCAAAATTAACCGTTTGCTTATCGACCGGAGCCTCGGGTGATTGATAAATCCCCGCCCCCTTATATTTGCCAGTTACCTGTACCGCAAGCAGCTCTTCTAGAGATAATGCTTCGAGTGTGTCAGGATTAATTCCGGAGTTATTCGAAGGTAAGCGAGTGCAGGAGGCACTACAAAGTAGCAAAATCAGACTTAAAGTAAAAACGGAGAAAATGCGAATTGGCATAAACGGCGCTCATTACTGGAGATAAATCTAGCATAGTCCAGATCTGCGACAAGCGCTGTGGTCTGGTTTAAGTTTTTACAATGAATACGCTTTCAATGCATTCATCGCTACAACTAGGCTAGTTTCCAGTTCTTTCTATGCTCCAACGAGCACAAAAACGAGCAGAGCCGCTCCCAAAACCAACCGATACCAGACAAAAGGCATCATGCCGATACGATCAATAAGCTTTAGGAAAAAGTGAATGCAGGCAAACGCACTGATTGCCGCGATTGAAAAACCAGCCAGTAACTCACCCCACAAAACAGGCTCCGGCGATTGAACTAGCTTTAAAGAAGTTAACCCGCCAGACAGTATAATTACAGGAATGGAAAGCAGGAATGAAAAACGCGCAGCGGCACTGCGGGTTAGACCGAGCCATAATCCAGCCATCATGGTGGCGCCTGAACGACTGGTACCTGGGATCAGAGCAAGGGCCTGAGCACAACCCACCCAAAAAATGTCTTTCCAGGTTATTGAGTATTCGTCGCGCTGATGTTTAACGTTTTTCTCCACATACCAAAGTAGTAAGGCAAAAATAATGGTAGTGGTGGCGATCACGCCTACCGAGCGCAAATAATTATCGACAATATCGAAGGTACTGAATATCAGGCCGAGTAATCCGACCGGGACCGTCCCCCAAATGACCGCCCAGGCCAGCTTCGCATCGCGCTCCATAGTTTTAGAAAATCCGCTACGGAAAAATGCGAAGGTCATACAACTGACTTCTTTGCGAAAATAAACCAGAACTGCGGTTAAAGTACCCACGTGCAGTGCAATATCGAAAGCAAGCCCTTGGTCAACCCAGCCGAAAAGTTTTGCAGGCAAAATCAGATGTGCCGAACTGGAAACTGGTAAAAACTCAGTAAGTCCCTGAATAAGTGCCAATAATATAATTTGAACCCAATCCATAAGTAATAATCTTCTTTATGTCTGTTTTAACGTATTAAACCGTAATAAGCGCCGTACAAAATGGCTTCGGCAAAAACGATCACCCAAAAATAGACACCAAAAGCCATAATCTTGGCCGTGATTGACGATAACTCTTTATTTTTTTTAATCAAAATCAATGACGCGATCACAGCGATAATTAACGCCGCAACACCATGAGTTTTCCAGTCGAGCGGTTCAGCTGCGAATGCCAACGAAGGCATAATCATAATCAATAGACATAAACTCAGGTGATGTTTCATTTTCGTTTATAACCTCGTTAAGAGTTCAGAGGAAAGTTTGGGACGGGCATTCTCGCTGATGCCCTTGGTAAAAGCAATTGCCTTAATAGTCTCTCCCATCTCTCCAGGCATCATCAATTTTTGCAAAGCTTGCGATAGTTTCAAGCGTCCGGTTAAATCATCGGATAATTGCAGTTGTTCCAGCACGCCCGACTGTAACATCAATTGTGCCTGACTGGTAAATCCAGAAACCTGTAACCCATCTTCATCAGCGGTAAAGCTTAATTCGGAAAAATTTACATGGCTGGTAATGTCTTGCAAGCCCGTAAGATAGTGAAATTTGTTGTGACGACGGTGACGATAAAAGCATTGAAGACTGCCCTGCTGTCGTTGCTGATGATAAAACTCATCTGCACCATAGCCATAGTCGACCAATAACATAGCGCACTGAGTCATCTGCTGTGCAATGGACGCCAGCCACGAAGATCGCCACGGTGCAGCCTCATACATAACATCCGGTTGCCAGTCGTGTTTGTCCGCATGTTGCTGCAACCACTGTTGAAGATCGTCAGAAAATACCGGTCGCCAGATACATGAAAAATGGCCATCCTGCAGGGTAACTGCCAGTTCTTCAAACTCATTACTATTTATCCGAAAACAATAGCTCGGAATGGCGTCCAAAACTTCGTTTGCAAAAACCATTGCTTGTTTTGGAAGTTGCCCAATAGAATCAATCCACCGCAACTTAATCGACAAATTCTTGGCAATAGAGTGCAGTCGTGCCTGTTGCGTCATACGGAGCGCCGGCGAAACTTCCATAATGACATATTCTTTGATCTCATTGTTTAAACAGTGCATCAGTACTTCGGCAAGCGCACCCGTGCCAGCACCAAACTCAACAATAACGCCATTGAGTTCGGTTAACGTTGGACGAATCACTTCGGCAATAGCTCGAGAAAAAATGGACGAGATTTCTGGCGCGGTAATAAAATCTCCGGACTCGCCTAAAATAGGTTTTCCAGCAACATAGTAGCCACTACCCGGAAGATAAAGCGCCATTTTAATAAAGTCAGCACTAGATATGCATTGCCTGGAAGATCGATTAATGTGTTCGCAAATGGCCTGAAAATTATCGAAGCTGACTTCGAGTTCCTCGTTTGACGGCAAAGGTAAGTCGAGCGACTCGCACTGAGCTTTAATCATGGATTGATAATCAGAAAAGCCCTGCACCTTAAAGAAACTCTCCACCATCGAGACGCAAAATTTCACCAGTAACAAATGATTGCTGTACCAAATACTTTAAGGCCTGCTTAACCTCTGCAACATTACCGGTTTGCTTTAACGGTATTTGCTGAGCCAGTCGTGTTAAATGTTCTTCGCCTTTACCGGGAGGCGGCAAAATAGCGCCTAACGCAATCGCATTCACTCGCACATTAGGTGCCAGTGTTTTTGCTAAATCCAAAGTAGCTTGTTGCAATAAAGATTTAGACCAACGATACACTAAACGGTCCGATTGAGCGTGGCTTAATCGAGCATCGACAATATTGATCACTTGCAGAGTGTCCGTTTTATTTTGCTGAACAAGCTGTTGAATAAGACGCACCGGCGCTTCCGCATTGATGGTCATTACCTTCGACCAGTTCTGGTGAAGTGAATCGAAACTATCGTGTTCAGGAAAGATAGCCGCAGAGTTGACGAGCAGCTCAACGGGCTTAAAGGACTCAGGGATTTTGTTAAAACATTGCTCAATTTCCGCTAAGTCAGATAGATCGCATTGAACCAGACAATGTTCTATGTTCAAGCGAGTTAATTCATCAGAAAAATCTTTCGCCTTTGAGCTAGAACCGTTGTAATGAATCACCAATCGAAATCCCAAGTCTGCGCAAGCTTCGGCCAGAGCACGCCCCACTCGAATGGCACCACCGGTAATCAGAGCTACTTTTTTGTTGTCGGGTTCTGATGAATTACTCATTACAATTAATCACTAGGCTAACGCTGATACTTGGTCATTTCGATGGGTTGTTCGATCGGCTTTAACTGCTGCGCCGCTTTATCAAAGCTTTCCCAAAGTTGCTTTGCCGTTTGTTTGGCAACTGGATGGAGCCAGTCGGGTGCAATTTCCGCCAAAGGCCAGAGTACAAACGCATTAAATAAAATTTCTTCACGCGGTAAAACGATCGGCTCGTCACAAACTTTCTGACCATAGTTGAGTAAGTCGACGTCGAGTGTTCGTGCACTAAATTTCGGTGCATCAGGATCTCGCCCTGCCTGTTTTTCTATCGCTTTAAATTGTTGACGCAAGTCTTCTATTGACGCGTCACTGTTAAAACCCGCGACCATGTTATAAAAATCTTCGCCGTCAAAGCCCACAGCTTCACTCTCGTATACCGAAGACAAGCGCAAAATTCCAAAGCGACGATAAAGCTCATCAAGCGCCAATTGTAAATGATGGCGTCGGTTAATATTGGTGCCAATACTGACATAAATTTGAGGCATAATCGCTGGTCCTAGCTTTTATTGCCACGTTCAATCATGACACCAACAGCTTTCGATCCTCTTACTGCACCCGGCTTGGATAGCTTGAGTTTCAACCAGGGAACACTGAATTCGGTTTGAATAATTTCGGCAACACGCTCCGCCAGGGTTTCTACCAATTGAAACTCACTGGCTTCGACAAACTGAATTATTCGCTTGGCAACCGCTTTATAATCCAGGGTATTGTCGATAGTGTCAGTTTTAGCAGCCTGGCGAATATCAGTTCCCATTTCCAGATTAAATACAACTTTTTGTCGGATTTTACGCTCCCAGTCGTAAATTCCAATGACGGTTTCAACGGTTAAATCTTCAATAAATACTATGTCCATAAGATCTCTTTTCGTTATTTTGCACATCTTGCTTGCGTTCAGGAATGTGCAATAGTACCTTGACCGTGAGAGTAGCAATTTCCGGCATTATACACCAACCCGATATTTCATGGACGCAGACACCATTACATTAACCGGGCTGTCATTGATTGTGATGGCTTATTTATTCGGCTCAATTTCCAGCGCCATCATCGTTTGCCAATTGGCGGGTTTGGGCGATCCTCGCGATGCCGGCTCCGGCAACCCCGGCGCCACTAATGTACTTCGTCTCGGAGGTAAGAAGGCTGCGTTACTCACGCTACTGGGCGATATGCTAAAAGGTACCGTTCCGGTAACCGTTGCACTGGGCATGGAGCAACCCGTCTGGGTGGTAGGCTCGGTAGCAGTAGCCGCATTCTTAGGTCATTTGTTTCCCATTTTTTTTCGCTTTAAAGGGGGTAAAGGGGTAGCGACATTTTTTGGCGTACTTCTGGTACTCAACTGGCAACTTGGGTTGTTTGCTGTTTTATGTTGGCTAATTTGTGCCTGGGCGTTTCGTATTTCGTCACTGTCGGCTCTGATCACGGCCATTACCATTCCAGTTTATTCCTGGCACTTTTTCCCTCAACAGTTCTACTTTCTACTGATCATTTGCATTTTAATGATGGTACGCCATCATCAAAATATTCGTAACCTGATGATTGGTGAAGAAACACGCATTGGAGTGAATCACTAAACATGTTCGGTCACCGTTCATTTCTCTTCCTGCTATTCACGTTTGGTTTAAACAGTTTATATTCAAAAGAACTGAGTCAAACAGCCGAACAAACGGCACACTTCGCTGCGCAAACTTATGCCGGTGCGGCGCAAAATGCCCTGGCTGAAATGATCCGCTTCAAGACCGTTGCTAATCAAGAAATGCCTTACGCACAAAACCCGGAGTTCACAAAGTTTCGCCAATGGTTAAAGCACAAAAGCCAAGTATTAGGTTTGAAATACAGTGATCATGGTTACGTGCAAATTGTTTCTTTAGGTGAAGGAAAGAAAGTCTTAGGGCTCATCACTCATGGTGATGTACAACCGGCCAATCCATCCAAATGGAATAAAAGTCCCTTTGTTTTAGATACCGAATCTGAACCGGGTAAACTGATTGGACGAGGTACCGAAGATGATAAAGGCGCTATTGCCGCCGCGCTTTATGCATTAAAAGCTATTAAAGATCGTAATATTCCTTTAAAAGGCAAAGTAGAATTACTGATTTATATGGCAGAAGAGTCAGACTGGGCTCCTTTAAGAGAATTTCTGAAAACCTATCAGCCTGCACCACTCAATATTGCTTTTGACGCGGAATACCCTGTCGTAACTGCCGAAAAAGCATGGTCGCATGTTGATGTCGATTTTCCTGAACTGTCTGGGCAGGAATCAAGCTCAAAGCCATTATTGGTTAGCTTTAAAGGGGGCGAATTTCGAAGTCAGATCCCGGAAGATGCGGTAGCCGAAGCACGAAACCTAAACGCCGAGCATATCGAAAAGATCCGCTATGAATTAGCGAAATACAATTTGCAATTTGAAACCACTCGGGTGGGCGACAATATTTTTATCAGCGCCAAAGGCAAAGCCGCTCACTCTTCTAAACCTCGCGAAGGAACTAATGCAATTGCTTTACTCGCGGCAGCACTAGGCACTATTGACTGGCAACCTTCAGCCGCTGCAAACGCCGTTTATTATTTAAGCGATTTGGTGGGAACTGGCCTATATGGCGAACAGTTTGGATCCATTGCCTATCGGCACGATTTTATGGGGCCAATGACCCTGTCACCTACAGTAGTAAAGAAAACAGCCGACAATAAATTGTCTGTATTTATTAATATTCGCCGACCTTTTGGCAAAGAAGCCGAGCAACTCACCGATGAAATAAATCAAACTCTCGAAAAGTGGCAAGCGAAGCGAAAAATCACCATCAATCGTAAAGAAATTAGTATCGGCGATCCGTTATGGGTTAAAGATGCACCTCATGTAAGCACATTACTCAATGTGTTCGAACACTTCACTGGAATTGAAAATCCACAACCAATTGCCATTGGCGGCTCCACCAATGCCAAGTTATTTCCAAATGCCGTGAGTTTTGGCCCTTCGATGCCAGGCACAGAATATACCGGGCACTCCGAACATGAGTTTATAACTCAAGAGCAGTTCGTATTAACGATAAAAATGTACACTGCGGCGATAATTGAGATCGCCGGTAAAAAATAAAGAAAATTATTCCGTATTAAAGGTGTTATACAGTTCCTTTAGAAAGCTCATCCATTGGCCAACGAGGTCGTGCTTTAATTGCCAAGCTCTCCTTTTCCCCCATTTTTAACCGACAAAAACCCGCATAGGCGATCATGGCACCATTGTCGGTACAAAAAGCAGGCCTTGGATAAAACACTTCGCCA
>JBFHVL010000083.1:0-13836 GCA_041589565.1 Kangiellaceae bacterium
GTAAAAACGTGACGTAGCAATGCATCATCATTGAAGGTAGTCTTTATCTGCAACACAGTGTTGCAAACATCTATCTCGTAAAGCTATATTGTTAGGTTGTATACTGAGGTTAAAAATAACAAGAATTGTAGTGAAAATGAAAAGAAGTATGTCTTATGACTGGGAGAGTTGAAACTATCGTACCAAAACCGTTAAGTAGCAAAGCAGTTTTCTTGATCTTGTTAAAATGTTACGTCGCGATAGCTGTGCTTGGTTTTTCGAAGGTTTTACCGGCAGAGAGCAAAGCAGAACAACAGTTGTGGGACGAGTATCATAGGATCCTGGAGCGCACTAACGATTCCATGAACGAAAAAGCCATGGATTTAGCACAACTTTACATCGATGCCGCGACCGAGCAATACGTTAATGTAGCTGGAATGGCTATCTATCAATCTGGAAAATATTTTCTTTACGCAACGGATTTCGAGCAGTATCAACGATGGAGCAAAGTGCACAAAGACTTTTATCAAACACACAAAAAGTCAGTAACACGTTTTTATATTGAAAGCCTTGAGTTGCTCCGACTTTTTAGTCAAATGAAAACGCTCGAATTACGACAAGGTGCCAAGGAGTTACTTGCCAGTATTGACGAAGAAAGTATTATTCAAAACTACTCTAGCGATACTTTAGAGTACGCTATTACTCCCTACGGAATTGCCGAAATATTTAATTATCTGGGGCTGGCGGAGCATGACCTGGGCTTATACGATGACGCCATGGTCAGTTTTGGTCGAGCGTTAGAAATTTATGAGAGTCTTAATGCGACCGAAAATATAGCAACGGTGTATGGCAACATCGCTCTGATATATGCCGCGCTGGGAGACTTGAATGAAGCGATTACTTATAACCAAAAAGCAATCGCCTTAACGGAAAATGTAGAAAACTCTTACGCCTATTACAAAGCAATAGTCAATAATGCCAGTTATAACATCAGTCGTTATCGCACATTAAAGTATAAAAAAGAGCTCCAGGCTGCCAATGAGTTAAAACAAAAAGTAGAAGGTCAACTTTTTGAGCTTTTAAACACCCCAGTAATTGAGCGACTGTCTGATATTAAAAGTGATGCGCTTTACTGGTTAGCCTATTTATATTTAGAGGCTGGAGACATTAACGAAAGCGAAGAGTACCTGCGGCTTGTCTATCAAAGCATAGAAGGGCGTGGTGAAGAATCCTATTATATGCAGGTAAAAGAACTGGAAGCTTATATTGAGTATGCCAAGGAAAATATTGAACGAGGCATTGAGTTAACGGAAGAGGCCTTAACCTTTTATCTCAAAGAAAGAAAACAAGATAAAGCATTGTATGCATTGATCGATCTGAGCTGGGCTTTCGAGCAAATAAAAGACTATGAGTCGAGCTTAAAATATCAAAAACAATACGCGAAACTACAGGAATCCATGTTCTATGAACAAAAAACACGGTTTTTAGCAATTGAGCAGGAAAAAAACAATGCAAAGATGAGAGAAAAAGAGATCGAGATATTACAGCAGAAAAATCTCGCTTCAAAATTGGAACTGGAATACAAAAATCAAATGATCGCTTTGTCGGTCGGCATAGCATTATTGATTATATCGATCATATATTTACGCCTTAAACACAAGCATAAGTTAGCAAAACAATATCAATATCTCTGTCATTTTGACTCTTTAACACATGTGTGCAACCGCCGATTTTTTCAAGAAAATATAGACCGAGAACTGGCTAAAATATATCGAGAGCGAGAAAAGTCTCCTGAAGTTAAGCTGGCCATATTTATTCTCGATATCGATCACTTTAAGAAGCTAAATGATACCTATGGTCATCCATCCGGCGATAAAGTTTTAGTTGATTTTGCCGAACGGCTAAAACAGTTTACACGCGAAACGGATCTTTTGGTTCGTTGGGGTGGTGAAGAGTTCGTTTTGTTGGGAAGGGTAAACCACGAACGTGAAATTGAAGATTACGCTTCTCGTGTTTTAGAGCATATTAGAACGGCTTCTTTTACGGTTGAGGGACAGGAGATTAAAGTTACTTGCTCCTTAGGTGGAACAGTTTATCCATTTATTGGTGAGCAAGATAACGAGCCCCATTGGTCTAAGTTACTTGGTCTCGCTGATCAGGCCCTTTACCATGCCAAAGACAATGGCAGAGACAAATGTGTTGTCTATCTTAATCGAATGATAAAGGACAGCGACGAGTTCGACTCGCTTTTAGAAGGCGGGCTTGATAAAGCATTAGTAAAATATCAAGTCACTCAGGTAAATGCATAGTAAAAGAGATAGTGGCCGTGTTTGAGAGGAAAAAAGCCCCTCAATAGAGGGGCTTTTACGCGCTTGATGATCGACGGAACAGTTCTGGTTAGTCGATTAAGTCATAATCGTTCTTTAACATTTCAATAATTTCGGCTTTTGGATTACTCGACAGGTTGATCTTTTGTCCTGTGATTTTTTCGGCAATACCTATGTAGGTTTTGGAAATATCCATCATGACTTCGGTAGGTAGATCGTTATCCCGAGCTAGCGCTTCACGTTCATCCATACGGTTTTTGTTTAACAGTATATCGGGATCTGCGAAGTGGTTAAGTAGCCACTGGCGAAACCCTTCTTTGGACTTTTCAATAATTTTTCCATCACGATAGGAAGGGCCATCCCAAATGCGAGACGAGTCAGGCGTACCCACTTCATCCATATAAATCAATTTTTCGTTGCCATTGGCATCGGTGACATAACCAAACTCAAACTTAGTATCGACAAATATTTGATCGAGTTTATTTAATGCATGACTTATCACGTCGAAACCTTCTTTAAGAAGCTTTTCGTAACGTGCGACATCGTCTGTCGAACGGAAATTAAAAGCGGCGTAGTTGTTCACAATATCGTCTCGGGTGATGTTGACATCGTCCGCTTCAGGAACACCCGGAATCCCTTTTAAAATGCCTTTGGTAGATGGCGTCATCAACAGATCAGGCAGCTTTTGATCTTTGCTTAATCCGTCGGGTAACTCAATACCACAAAACTCTCGTTCACCTTTTTCGTAAGCTCGCCACATCGAGCCAGTAATATATTGGCGGCAAATAGCTTCGATTTTTACCGGAGTTGCTTTTTGTACTATCCAGACAAAAGGGTGAGGAATATCTAAAATATGGCTATCGGCTAGACCTTGCTCTTTGAACAAACGAAACCAGTAGTTAGAAACGGCATTTAACGCAGCGCCTTTTCCGGGCACACCGTTGAGACCATTTTCGCCGTGCCAGATACAGTCGAAGGCAGAAATGCGATCGCTGATCACCATAATGGCCAGAGGCGCATCGGGTGCAACATCATAGCCTTTTTCTTTTATGAGACGTTTGCTGTCGGCTTCGGTAAGCCAATATACCGAGCGAACTTTGCCGCTGTGGACAGGTTTGTCGGTGCGAATGGGTAGATCGTCGTTAACAGCTAAAACTTGATCGGCAAGACTCATGGGCGACTCTAAATTATAATTCGATTAGCCCGGTGAAGGGCTGTGCTGAAAGGTCGCAATGTTACCAGAAAACCAGAGGTTTGCCACTGCCTCGTCTTGTAGCAGGCGCGTTTAAATCAGAGGCCGGGAGGCGATGCTTGTTCCGCTTTTTGTTCGGTTGATTCGTCTTTTGCGGTAGCTTTTATCGCGGTATCCGCTGGAACTGTTTCGGCGGCCGGACCAATCCGTCCGACTCCCGGCAGTTCGATCGCTAAATCGAAAATATCCAGTTCAAAGTTAAGTCCGAGGAAATTCAGCTCGATGCCTTCTTCATAGCCGAGTGATAAGCCAAGCAAGCCCCATAACGAAGCTTGAACGCCGGTACCCGAAGGTGTCAGTCCCAGCACTTCGTCAATCTCTCGATAATCTTTCCCAATGGCCGTAGAGGGCAGATCGAGGTTAAGTTCCGGCACCTGTTTACCAATATAGGCGACAAAGGTATTACTGTTTGGTCCGGGCCAGGCTTGGTAGGTGTTTTTATATGGGTATCGCTCAACAGCATCGGCAATCTTATCGATGATGGGGTCGAGTTTATTGCCGCGAATATCAAGCAAAAGCTCGGGCTGGTTACCCCACCAGTCGCGATCCGGTTGACCGGTGCGAGTCACTAAAGCGGTGTTTCCGTATTTTAGCCGCCAGCCATTGACTTCATAACTGGTGTAATAGGGGTCACTGGTTTTTTTTGTGCTTATCCAGGTGTGAACAGCAAGAGCACTTTTGGCTCCGCGAGTTCGTGCGCCGTATACCTGAATTACAGCTTCGGGGGTTAACTCGGCTGGAGGGGCAAAAGTTCCAGCGGTAATCAGCGGTTTGTTGCTGCACGCTGATAACGCTGCAAACCAAAAGATAGTGAAAAGTTTGAGGCTGTTTAACATTGTTTGTTTAACTGGCAAAAAGAATATCCGGTAACTTGCGGTAAATTAAAGATGACGTCAAATTAACTGCGGCGAAAGAGCGTAACAAATTATAAAAAAGCGCCCCGAAGGGCGCCGATTAGCTTGACGACTGGATGAACGCTTTAACTAATTTAAAAACCAATTGAGTACTGGGCCGAAAGTACCGGTAAACTTGAGTGGCTGTGTGGTGATGGCTAAACAAATGCAGTCACTTTCTGCCACAGGGGCGTGCTCGTGTTCGGTTGTTCTACACACATAGTCACCTTTTTGATAAATACCCGAATCATCGGAGAATGCTCCTTTGAGCACTAAGGTCATTTCTTTGTCACGATGGGTGTGACGTGGCACTTTCATGCCTTTTTTAAAGTAAATTAACTTAGCTTCGTAAGATTCATCGTTAACAGGCAGAATAATTTCGGCAAAACGTTTGGTGCGCCAGTGCCAATTCAGTCCGTCGCTGGTGCCTTTGGAAAATATGTTTTCGATCAGTTGGTCAAAATTAGGTTCAGTAGCTGTAACTTTGTTATCAGATTCGGACTGCTGAATACGAGCCATTAATTGTTCAAAAGCATTCTCCGAAAGGTTTGCATCGGACATGCTTTCAAGCGATGCTCCGCCTACTGATTCCAGCTCATTGACTACTTCTTCACAGCTGGTGCAGGCCTTCAGGTGTAGTTTGACCATTAACCTTTGTAAGCCTGTCAGTTGTCCTGAAGCGTAATGCAGTAACAATTCAGCGCCGGGGTGATGTTGACACGACTTCATTGTACACCTCGCATTAACTTGTTCAGGTTGTTTATCGCGCTGCGCAAGCGGCCTTTAACCGTACCGAGCGTCAGGTTTAATGCATCAGCCGCTTTTTGGTGGCTGAGCTCTTCAAAATAAACTTTTTGTATCACTTCTATTTGCTCTGCAGGCAATTGTGGGATGAACTGCCCCATTTCTAAGTGGAGTTGTTCGTCGTATTGCTCTCCGTACTCTACCGCCATGTCTTCAGAGACGAGTTCCGAGGTTGGCACTTGTCGACTATTCTTGCGGTAGTAGTCCAATTCTTTATTGCGCGCTATGGTAAACAACCAGGTAGAGACCTGACCTTTGTTCGCCTCGAAATAATTAGCAAACTTCCATACGCTGATAAAGGTTTCTTGCATCAACTCTTCGCTTATGGTTTCCGAGAGCCGATGTTTCATATAGAAACTTTTCACCTTGGGGGCAAAGTGGGTAAAGAGTTGCTGAAAGGCATGTTGATCTTGATGGCGAGCCACTTTGATCAAGCAATCGATCCAGTGCTGATTTTGAGCCGCTTTGTCGGCCTCGGTCACTTCCAAAGGTGGCCTCTTTGCTCTGAACTGTTGAATAGCAACTACATTAGTCATTTTGCTCTTCTTTGTAAATGATTGATTTTAAAGCTTTTAGCTTAGAGTAGGGGATGCGAACATCCCCATTTGCTTTGCTTGTTACTGTAATACGTTGAAATCATCCAAAAGGATCACATTGAGTGGTAATCCGGAGTCATTGGCATCCATGCGTTGGGCATCACGTGCAACAATGGTGTAAATACCGCCTGCGCTTAACGACAAAGTAGCAGGGCCGATGGCTGCATCTTTGGCACCGGTCGGCGTTACAGTAACGTCATAGGTACCTGCAGGCAGGCTAATAAAGCCTTCAGTTGTTGCTTTAAACTCAAATCCGCTAATCGCAGGGTTAAGCTCAGTAATGTCAGCACCTTCTGAAGTTACGTAAATATCCACGACTCCCGCAGCAGGTGATGCATGAACCACTTGCAACTTGGCTTCGGTAGCCACAGAGCGGCGATCTTCAGTAAGTACCAAGGCTTCAATTGAGCCGAGTAAGTCAACTGCCATGACAGAGTAGAAGGTTCCTTGCTCAAGAGTAAGATTCTCGTTGATGACTGCAGGCTCTGTTTCACCGGTGGGGACAACTTTTACGTTATAGGTGTCGGGTGTGACCGATGTGAACCCTGAGCTTTCGGCATAAGCCAGATTTGAAACCAGGACGACGGCATCGTTCACACGAACATCAACTGCTGGAGCGTCGGGTGAAGCATGGATCACGCGTAGGTCTGCGGTGGTATTTACGTCGCGAATAATAAAGGAGCCGTCTGCAGTGGCTACCAGTAATTGGATAGGGGCGTCACCTGGGCCAGTGTTGGCTATAGCAGCGATGGTGAGATTGAGTCCCGAGGTTAATGCCAGGGCTCCCGAGTCGAACACTACAGCGTTGCTATCGCCCGCGGCAGTTACGCGAATCTGGTAGTCGCCAGCGGCCACGTCCACTGGTCCTAAATCACCTTTAAATTCAAAGGTTCCCAAGGCTGAAGAGGTACTGAGATCGGCGCCAGGTGCGGTAACGTAAACATCTACCATCGGCGCATCAGGTGCTGCATGCACAACTTGCGCTCGGAAATTACCATCGGCAATGGCACTGCCTTCACGTGATATCACAAGTGGTTCAATGTTAGCCACAGCATTTACGGCTAACACGGTATAATCGAAATTAGCATTGAGGGCCAGATCAACCGGGCCGATCACGCTGGGAGTGGTACCGTCAGGTAAAATGCCTTGAACATCAACGTTCAGGTCTCCAGCACTAACGGTTAGCCTTGGGCTCGCGACGGCGTAGTCAAAGTCCTCAAGTAATAGTGAGCCGCCAGCATAAACATTAACAGCGGGGGCATCGGGAGATGCATGGATGACCTGAACATTAGCGGTGGCCTGAGGTGGATTGCTAACAACGTCGTCATTATCATCTAATACATCACAGGCACTGAGTATCAGGGTAGCGCCAGCGAACAGCGCGAACTTACGAACAAACATTGAAAAAGATTTCATCGTCTTGGTCCTTGTAATTGAAAACCTGACTCCTTGTACGAGTCACAATACAAGTTGGAGCGAAAGTGAAAAATAATTCGAAATATGTCGTATCGAATCAGTCGGGTATTCATGACAATTTAAAAAATGTAGTGTTAAAACATAGGGATAGTGAGTTTAAAAAACCTGTGCAGGAACATAATGTTCAAGCCTTTAAGGATTTGTGCGAGGCTATACAAGTGGTTCAGGGCGAGGTGCTGTTAGACTCCTGCTGCGGTACTGGTCAAAGCAGCATTAACCTTGCTCACGCGCATCCTGATAAATTAGTGATCGGTATCGATCAGTCGGAAGTTCGTTTAAGCAAAGCCCAACAGTCGCAAGACAACTTACTGTTGTTGCGAGCTAATTGTGAAGATATTTGGCGGCTGATGGTTGAACATGATTTTAAAGTCTCTCGGCACTTTATATTATTTCCTAATCCCTGGCCGAAATCAGTGCATTTAAAACGGCGTTGGCATGGGCATCCGGTATTTAAATATTTGCCTGAGCTTTCAGAGCAGGTTGAGTTACGTTCGAATTGGAAGACCTATCTTGAAGAGTTTGCGCTAGCCTGGCATTTAATTACCGGAAATTATTGCGACGTCGAGAGCTATCAACCTGAACAGGTAAATGCCGGCATTAGTCAAAATGCTCCTTATTTAACCTTGTTTGAAAAGAAGTACCATCAAAGTGGTCAGGAGTTGTATCGACTGGTTTGTAAGAAAGGTTAAGCAAATATTGGATGTGAAGTTTGTGTCAATGCTATTGGAACTAAATCAAAGTTCGGTATAGCCTGTCTTACGACGCCATACCAAACCATTTAAAGCCAAATAACTTATCTGTAAGAATATCGGTATTAACTTCAACTGCAGAAGAAGGAAGGCTTTGTAATACTTCCAGCGGCGCGCCATTTTCATCGGGCGCATTTTCTGAAAGATCGATAATTTTAGATTGCTCGAGATCGATACCATAATGATTGCGTACCAAAGCAACCTTAGGCCGTAGTCGAGCTTTTTCTTTTTGCTCAAGCACAATGCCAATTGAATGGTCAGAAAGTTCAACCAGACTGCCGGTAGGGTAGATTCCTATCGCCTGAATAAAGGCTTCAACCATTTCTCGTTGAAACAAAATGCCGCGGTTATGGTAGAGGTCAGCAACCGCTTCAACCGGGGTCATTGCCTCAATGCCAGGACGTGGATTAATCATTTGTTCATAGTAATCGGCCAGTCCCGCAACGCGGGCAAGGAAAGGAATACGGTTACCAATTAACCCTCTCGGGTAGCCGCTTCCATTATTCCGCTCGCAATAATTACTGATTATGAATTTTATCTGCCCGTTGACTGCGCCCATGTATTCGAGCTCTTCAAGAGTCTTCTCAATGTGAGCTTTGTAAGCTTCCTGCTCGGCTTCTTCGAGCTCACCTATATGGAGCTCACGAGGCAACTTGGATTTTCCGATGGCCGACAAAATCAGCGCAGCGCCAACGTCATTTAAATCTTTTCGAGACAGGCCCAGATGTCGCGCAAAAACCAAACCCCAAACCGAGGCTCGAATAGAGCTTTCAAACAGATAGGCGTTTTCTTGACGAATGCGGCACATCCATACCAGCGCATCGGGATTGCGAATAACGCTATCCACCATTTTGCGGATACTTTTTTCTACCTGATTAATTTGGATGGGCTCGCCATTTTCAATTTGAGCCAGCGTTGCTGAAATGGTGCTGGTCATATTGGTGTAAATTTTGTCGGCTGTTTTTAACTCTTTTTTGATCGGCGTTGTAACCTGGTAATTTTCGACCCGGGCTTTCATTCGCGCCTTTTCGTTCATCAGACGGCGGGTTTTCGGATCGATAGGATCTTTGCCGCTGGTGGGAACACGGGCGTGCTTAATGGCCGGGTTATCGACCTTACTTAAAATGGTGTCGATATAAACATGATTGCAATACTGCGATAACAGCGAGATCTCATCTTCTTTGGTGATGTAGAAACCTTGAATAGGGAAGGGGGTTTTGACCCAAGGTACATCGAGCCGCGAAACATACATGCCAATTTCCAGATTGGACACAGAAATTTGCTGTGTTTTCAAATGCATAGGCGGCTCTCTAACGACGGCTTGTGAGTGACTATTCCTGTTGTTGAGCTTGGAATGACTGGAATATCACGGGCAAGCAAAAGACAGGCATATGTTGTATACAATTATCAGCAATATACCGAAAAAATCAAGCAAGAATAATGACTTAGTTCACGTTTTAGGTTTTGACCTGTTATCGCAAGTCATTGAATGCTTGCTTATTTTTTTGCTTGTTCCTGGATGAATTGGTCCGAATGCAGATACTCACTCCAACCGCCGGGATAGAAATATTGTTTACCGCAGTCGGCCAAAAGCGCCGAGATGAGGTTGACCAGCGCTGTAACGCCCGAGCCGCAGTAGTGCGCTTTGGGTTTATCAGAAGGAATAGACTGCCAGCGGCTTTGATGCCATTCGGCACACTTTAGCGCTTTGTTTTCATCAAAATTATCAAGCCAAACAGCATTGATTGCGTCGGGAATAGAACCGGCAACCGGATCGATGGGTTCACTTTTACCTTGGTAACGATGTGCTTCTCGAGCGTCAATCAGCTGATATTTGCCTGATACCGCAGATTCTAGATCGATAACTTGGATAGGAACGTACACCGGCGAGAAAGAGGCTCGTATGGATTTAATGGGTTCAGAAGACAGGCGCTGCCAACCAGGCCAACCTTCAGCAAGGATTCTGACACAATGAAATCCGAAATGGTGAAACAGGAACCAGGCACGCGCGGCAAAAGCCAGGTTTCCTTGATCGTAACAAACGATTTTAGAGTTCGGTGTCAGTCCAAATCGCTGTGCCAGGTCCATAAATTGGGCACGGGTAGGCAGTGGATGACGACTGGACTTTTCGCTCAACGGTGCCGAAAGGTCATGTTCCAGATCTAGATAATGAGCGCCGGTAATATGCTCCTCATCGTGAAACGCTTTACCTTTCGCTGGTTGATCACCCACCGCAAGCTGAAATCGGCAATCAAAAATGACGACATCTGCTGGTGACAGCACTTTTAGCTGTTCAACGGAAACAAAAATATCTTGCCAGTTCATTCAGAGTTCCTTAATTCGACTTTGGGTCACAAGAGTCAAGGGCGGTCAATTTACGGTGTGGTCGAACATTTTTAATGAGTTATCTTCAAACTTAGCAAATTCGGGCAAACAACTAAACTCTAGACGCTTATTTGTACGCGGATGGTTAAAGCTTAGATGAAAAGCATGAAGTTTTAATCGGGTGTGAGGCGTACCCTGGCCATAAAGCTTGCAGCCGACGATTGGATGCCCAATCAAAGACGTATGAATTCGTAGTTGATGAGAACGCCCGGTAATCGGCATAAGTTCCAATAGAGTATAACGTTCACACTGTTGTAACCGGCGAAAAATCGTATGTGATGCTTTTCCAGATGCAAAACATAGTTTTTGTTTTGGGCGGTTGGGCCAGTCGCACATAATGGGTAATTCTATTTCGCCACACTGAGACGTTACCTGTCCTTCTACCACTGCCAGGTAACGTTTGCTTACTTTGCGATCCTGAAACTGCATACTGAGATTACGCTGTGCATATGCACTGCGAGCGAAAAGAATCAGCCCCGAGGTATTAATATCCAGTCGGTGTACGACATAAACTGGAGGAAACTCCTGTTGTAACTTGTGATAAAGATTACTGGAATAGCGCGGGTTTTTCCCCGGCACTGAGGGTAGCCCAGCAGGTTTATTCACCAGTATAAAATCATCGTCGATATAGTGAATCCAATAATCCAGTGGCAATGATTGCTTTTGGGTTGGATCGGTAAATGGATTCACGGGGGACTTCATTTAAGTTTCTGCGACGATAATGGCGCGGGTAGGTGCCGGGTGGCCTTCTATGGTGAGGTTAGTATCTTTCGGATCCAGAAAGTCTTTTAATGAATGCCAGGTCATCCACTCAGTTGGTCGCTGTTCATGCAATGAGGTTTGATTGATATCTACCGCTCGGGCATTTTTAAAGCCACATCGAGTGAGCCAGTGTTCGAGTGCTTTGGCTGAGGGTAAAAACCAGACATTACGCATTTGTGCATAACGACCGGGCGGTAAAAATACGGTGTGCTCATCGCCGTCCACTACCAGAGTTTCTAGTACCAATTGGCCACCGGGACGCAATAAATTTTTCAGGTGGTTGATATGCTCCATCGGCGAACGCCGGTGATAAAGCACTCCCATTGAAAACACGGTATCGAATCCCTGTTTACCCATATTTTCCGGCATATACTCAATACCAACCGGCAACAGGTGAACTGGCAGGTTACCGGTGTAGTGTTTCATAACCTGAAATTGCATTAAAAACTTTTGTGATGGATCGATACCTATCACTAATCTGGCTTTTTCGCCCAGCATACGCCAGCAGTGATAGCCATTACCGCAACCAACATCCAGTACCAGGCGATTTTCTAGCGATGCAATGTGTGGCAGCAGTCGATCCCATTTCCAGTCAGAGCGCCACTCGGTATCTATGTCCAATCCAAATAACTCGAATGGCCCTTTACGCCAGGGATGCAGGGTCATTAACAGTTGTTTTAATTGCTCGCGCGTCGTGTTATCGCAGTCTTCATCAGATCCGATAGCGACCTTATTTTTGAGTTCAATTTGTGACGGTGTTAGCTTCGGTAGTCGTTTAAAAAGCTCCAGCCACTCTTGTAATTCTCCGTGAGTGTAGTCATTAAAACGACGCTCCAACCCCTGTTTAAGCTCATCTACCCAAAAGTGTAATCGGGTGTCTGAAAGATCATTAAATAATGGAGCAAAATAATTATCGTCGAGTGCGGTCATTTTACGGCAATCAAAGAGCAGAAGTTAAACTGTTGATACCAGACATCCAGCTGCTGAAATCCAGCTTTAGCCAGACGTGTTTTATGTGCTTCTATAGTTTCGGGAACCAACACATTTTCCAGTGCATTCCGTTTTTGACTTATCTCCAGTTCACTATAACCATTATTTCGTTTGAATTGATGATGGAGATCGATCATCAGCTGATTCAGCTGGGGATTCGGAAACTGAATTTTTTCAGACAGTACCAGAACTCCGCCAGGGTTCAGACCGTCGTAAATCGATTTAATAATGGCATCGCGTCGTTCGAGCGCAATAAACTGCAAAGTGAAGTTGAGTACTACCATCGATGCTTGCTCGATACTTTGGTCCTGCAAGTCGCCACAAATAACATCAATCGGTGTGTTGTGGTGGTAGGAGTCAACAAATAGGCGGCAACGCTCAACCATCGCCTGAGAATTATCAACGGCTATAATTTGGCAGTCATTAGCAGTGATACCGTGACTCATCGCTAAACTGGCAGCACCAAGACTGCAGCCAAGATCGAAACATTGGGATTTATCGGTCACAACTGCTCGTGCGATCTGCTGAATTCCCTCAACAATGGTTCCATAGCCGGGGACTGAGCGCTGGATCATGTCGGGAAATACGGCAGCAACTTTTTCATCAAACCTGAAGGGGGCAACCTTTTGTTCGGTTTGATAAATATTGTCGCGAGAACCAGCTTGTTGCGCAGGAGTTTTCATAATCATTCGAACCAATAAACAGGCCGCACAATGTACCAGAAATGGGACTTTTTCGCACCTGTCGGCGGATTAACGAATTTATTGTTCTGACCTATTTCGATTCGGCTGGGAACTGGTTAAAATAGCGCCTCGTTTTTACAGGGGCGGTCTATTCGTCTCTATGTTTGCAGTTCCAGCCACAATCATTACGGGGAACCCATGAAATTTCTGGTTGTTGATGATTTTTCCACCATGCGCCGAATAATTAAAAACTTGTTGCGTGATATCGGTTATGAAGATGTCGTAGAAGCCGAAGACGGGCGTCAGGCACTAAAGATATTAAAATCGGGTGGGATCGATTTTGTGATCACTGACTGGAATATGCCCAATATGACCGGTATTGAACTATTAAAAGAGATCCGCCAACTGGTGGGTTTTAACGAACTGCCGGTACTTATGGTAACCGCTGAGTCTCGAAAAGAACAAATTATTGAGGCGGCTCAGGCTGGCGTGAATGGCTACATTGTTAAGCCCTTTACCGCGACTACTTTAAAAGACAAAGTCGATAAAATTTTGGAGCGAATGGCTGAACCGGCTTAATCGTCCTTTAATCCAAAGATTAAAAAAGGCTCACCAAATTAAAGTGAGCCTTTTTCATTTATAGATCTTCCGAACCTTCCTTTAGGTTACTCTTCCAGTAAAAAATCCAGGTTCTGATTTTTCGACAGTTCGGTTTTTTTACCGTCGACGAACAACATTACCGAATGATCACCGATCACACTGGCTTTGCCATCAATAAGTTGAATAGCAGTACCTTCGGGTAGACCTACGGTTTTCGCATCAGGGTTAACCACCATAAACTCCTGTAAGCGTTGCTCACGAGTTTCTCCGTTAAAGCCTGGTGGATGCTGATCCAGATAATGAGGGTTGATCTGGAAAGGGACCAGATGCAAAGCGTGGA